>DBEYYU010000047.1:0-17581 GCA_048184855.1 Collinsella aerofaciens | reverse complement strand
GTCGCGGTCGCCGAACTTGTTCATGAGGTACTCGAGCTGCATGAGCTCGTCCCAGGTGCCGCCGACGCCCATCAGGAACACGGCGTCGTAGCCCTCGTCGGCGACCTTGTCGGCGAGCGCGGTCATCTTCTTGCCGGTCTCGTAGAGCGCCTTGCCGTCCTCGAGATAGCCCTCCTGGTCGAAATGCATGATCTCGATCTTCTCGGTTTCCTTCATTTGTCTCTCCTTTCTGGGGTTGTTTCCACATCCCCCATGCCAACGGGCATCAAAACCCGCTTACATTCCGTAACACTCAGCCGCTTTGGCCTTAAGCGCATTGACTGACTCTTCGTAGCCCTCTGCCTTGACCTCCATTTGCTTGGAGACGGCATCAAGATACGGGTGAACGTCCCATGACTTCAGACGCTCAGCGATTATTGCCGCAATCGTCTGGAAGAACACGAGATTGGGAATTGCACTGAGCAGCGGAGCCACCTGAGACACCACAACCTCGTGAGCCCCACCCTTGGGATGGGCCGTGAGCAGCACCGTTTTTGCCGTAACGTTCGATAGCGCATCGGCGATATTCGCAAGACGCTCCGACCCCTGCGGATCGTCGACAATAAACACCAGATAGCCCGGAACGATCTGCATCTCGGGACCGTGGACGAACTCCTCGCCTTCGTGATGCATGGCAGGAATCTTGATGGTCTCGCTCAGCTTGAGCGCTGCCTCCTCGGCAACACCATAGTTGGGGCCGTTGCCGACGACCATAGCGGGCGTGTGCTCAGAAAGCTCGAGCATGTGGTCTTGGACATATGCCTCGGCGGTCTTGCACATCACGGCATTGGCCTGGATAGCCTCGCGCAGGTCGTCAAGACGCTGGGCAACGCCCTTGGCGTCAATCGTTCCGCGCGCCTGACCGCCGTAAATACCAAAGAGCACCAGGTACTCAACGAGAACCTCGACGCCCAGAGTCACAAAGTCCACCGACTCGACGCCCACACCGTAGTCAAGAACGATGTCAGCGTGTTCCTTGATGGGTGCCTCGACGTTTGCCGTGAGCGCAACTGCAGCCATATCGTGTGCGCGCATGTAATCGAGCGCCGCAATCGTATTGGTTGAATAGCCGCTCTGCGAGACGGCAATGTTGAGCGCATGCTGTGGATAGGTGTGTTCAAAATCGACGAAGGCCTCGGGCGTCACAACGGACACCTGCATCTGCAGCGCATCTTGCAGGTAATCGCGGGCGCAATCCGCAGCATGGCGCGACGAACCCGAAGCAACGATGCGCAGCGCGTCAAAAGAACCGGACTGGAAAATATCAACGAGCTGCGCTACCAGCTCAGACGAACGCTCGAGGTTCTCTCCCATACGCACATGGGCAAGCTGAACGTAATCGAGCATCTTCATCGTCTCACCTCGTAACAAATCATTAGTATTTGATACCAATCACAGTTACAGGTTACGGCTTTTTGATACCTCTTTGTCGATTAATTTATCCCCATCGGCGAACGGTCGATTTTGAGCCCTGTAAGGTTGTATATACAGCTGACCCAACGATCAAAACTGGTTAGTTTCCCAGCCGTTATTCACAGAATACCAGCTAGTACGTATAGGTGTAGCCGCCCGTATCGCCACGATTGAAGGACTTTACATACTCGATAGCCTGACCGCTCGCGTCATAGCTCACGCATTCCAAAAGCAAAACAAGATCGCCCTGTTCCAGTCCAAGGAGGCCGGCATCTCGTGCGCCCAGCGCTTCGATATCGAGCTTTTCCTGTGCCATGACTGGCTTTCGGCCCAGCATCTCATAGGTCTCGTACAAACTGAAGACCGACACGTCAATATCTTCGATGGTTGGGAACAGCAGGCAGGGAATCAGCGCCGTCTCAATCGATACGGGGCTACCGTTTATGCAGTTCAGGCGTCGAACGGAATAGAGCAGGTCGTCCTCGGCGATGCCAAACAGGTCGGCGTAATATGGCCCCGCATAACGCTTGGAACGCGCGAGAATACGGACGGACGGCTCGCCGCCCGAAGCACGGACCGATTCACGGAAACCGACCGTGCGTTCAAAAAAAGCAGGTACTTTCTGCGCCACAAAGGCACCTTTTCCCCGAACACGGCGAATCTGCCCGCGCCGAACCAGCTCATCGACAGCGCTTCGGATGGTCAAGCGTGTCGTACCAAATTCCTCGGCGAGGTCTTTTTCGGACGGAATCATGGAACCCGTGGGATATGCACCGCGCTCGATACGTTCCTCGATGCAGCGTCGAATGCGCATATAAACCGGGGTGGCATCTACTGTTTCAGCCATTGTTCACCTGCCACGCTCCTCATGCCGTTCTCTTCGCCGTTATCGGCAAAGCGGAACTTTGTGGGCAAAATCACCGATTTGCAATGCTCCACAAAACGCATGTCCTTATCAAATTCGATCGAGCTCTCATAGAACACCGGCGTTCCCTCTTCTTGCTGGAGCAGCTCGGCCTCTTCGACGTTCAAACGCGAGATGGAGATATGCTCACGTCCATGCTCAACGCGCACGCCACCTTCTTTGAGCAAGACATCGTAAAGGCTCTCACACTCAAAATCGTGCTCGGGAAGCGATGGGCACAGGGACAGGTTAACGTGAGCGGTCTCGATTGACGCCGGCTCGCCCTCAATAAGTCGAACGCGCTGCATGCGGAGCAAGGGAGCGCCTACAGCCACCCCAAGCTTGTCGGCAAGCGCCTCATCCGCCTCGATGGTCCCGGTGGAAACCAGACGAGAAGAGGGGTGCAGGCCGGCAGTCCGCACAGCATCGGAAAAGTTATACGTTTCCTGGAAGATGTTCAGCGGCTTGGGAGGACACACATACGTGCCCGATCCGCGACGGCTCTCGAGCGTTCCACACGAGATAAGCCGCGTGATACCGGCACGCAACGCCGTACGCGAAACGCCAATCTCTTCGCACAGCACGCGCTCGGCCGGCAGGCGATCGCCGCCGGCAAACTGATGGTGCTGGATATACCAAAAAATTCCCTCAACAGCACGATCTTTGGGGGGAATTGCATAAGATTCGCCTGCCATTGCACAGACTCCTCATTCAGAAACGTATGCCGCCAAAATTAGGCCAGCCCTCCCATGGCATCAAATTCTGCCTTGATCTTCTCGGCGACATTCCGATACGACTTATATAGACTTGAATCGCGTTTGACTTCGTCGGTCATAACGGGAATCTCTAATTTGGAAACCTCGTCTTTTCCCGTCTGAACCGCCACAACAACGCCCATACCAAGACACATATTACGCTTGGCAGCGTTTATTTTCGCCGCCTTGGCAGGATTTGCCAGGATACGCTGGGCAAATTCCTGTTTAGAGACCGCTTCTTCGGCCTCCGGATCGCCCGCCTCGGCCACTTCGCACTGCAACACGTCCGCATAGTCAAAAATCTTCGGCTCGCCGCCGCGCTGATGCACGGCCCACTTGCGGCGCGTGGCGTCCTGGTAGATAGCCGGCAAAAATGTAAACCGCGGCGGGTCCAAAATCGTATCCGTGATGGTAAACACATCGGGATCAAAGGCATCCTGCGGGTTTTTCTTCTTGAACAGCCCCATATCAGCCTCCCGTACTAGCATTAAACAACTCAAGCTGAATATAGCACCAATTTCAAGCCGCCGCCTTACCCTATCGGTGCGCGGCGTCTATGGCTCGCCCAGCGGAAGAGTTAACGGACGAGGGCCGGGGTGCCTGCCTTGTTTTGAGAAGTGGGCTCCGCGAACTTCTCAAAACAAGGCAGGCACCCCGGCCCCGCCGGCAAATAGCGGACACTCCGCATGCAATCTATGCAAACAAACAAGTACGCTTAGCTACATTCGGTAAGATCGAGCACGCTGCCCTTAACGATAAGCGCCGGCTCCAGGACGACCTCTTCGGCACGCCTGCCGCCCCTACCGGCAAGACGCTTGGACATGCAGCCAAAAGCATGCTCCGCAAGGACACCAGGATCCTGCTCAATCGCGGTCAGCGCCGGCTCAAAGAGAACGTCGGCCGCCGAGTTGTCATAGCTCACCACCGAGATATCGCCCGGGATGCTCTTCCCCATCTCGTGCAAGCGCTTGAGCAGACCGAGGGCGATGTTATCCGAACTTGCGAACACAGCGGTGGCATCAGTTGCGAGCACCGCCTCCGAGGCCTCATAGGCACTCGGAATGTAGTACTCGCTCTCAAACTCCAAACGTGCGTCGATAGGCAGGCCAACCTCGCGCAGCGCGCGCTCATAGCCGGCAAGTCGCTTACGCCCCGTATTGGAACGGCGCGCGTTAACCAAGCAGGCAATGCGACGGTGGCCCTGCTCGATCAGATAGCGAGTGGCCATGTAGCCACCCATCTCGTGGTCGAACATCACCTTGTCGCACTCGAGCCCCTCAATGGCACGGTCGACCATCACGGCAGGGATAGGCAGATGGCTGACTTCTTCGCGCAGGGCGCGGTCGTCGGAGAACTCGTCGCCTACGACCAGGAAGACGCCATCAACGCCGCGCGTCACCAGCTGGCGCAGCAGCTCCAGATCGTCATCGGCGCTTCCGCCCGAGCTGGTAATGAAGAGCGCATAGCCGTCCTCGCGGCAGCGCTTTTCCAGGCTACCGGCGAGCGAGGCAAAAAAGCGGCTCTCGATGTTAGGGACGATAAGGCCCAGGGTGCGCGACTCGCGCATGACCAGGCTGCGCGCGATCTGGTTGGGAACATAGTGGTTGCGCGCCGCGACCTCTTTGATGAGCTTGCGGTTTTCTTCCGAGATGCGACAGGGCCGATTATTGAGCACAAGCGAGACCGACGAGGGGGAAAGCCCCACCTCCTGGGCGATCTGCTTGAGGGTGACTTTGTTGGCCATCTCGCTCCTTCCGGGTTTACGCGCAATCTCTTGAAAGTATAGCGACTACCCCTCTACCTCGGTGATAAACACTTTACCAATCCGGTAGACGGCTGTTTTATCGCCGCCAGCGCACCAAATCCGTCCGGGTGGGGTATATTGCAATCGATTGATGACAACGACCACCAAAAGGCGGATATTCGTATGCACGAGAACGACTTTTTTAACGAGGACCTGCTGTGCGCGCTTGCTGGCGTTGCCGGCGAGGACAACGTACTGATGAGCGAGCCCATGCGCGAGCACACCACGTTTAAGATCGGCGGCCCGGCCGACGTCTTTGTCACGCCCGATACCGAGCAGGGCCTCGTCGCCACGCTCGATACCTGCTATCGCTGCGATCTGCCCCTCACCATCGTGGGCAACGGCTCCGACCTACTCGTCGGCGACAAGGGCATCCGCGGCGTCGTCGTGGCGCTGGGCGAAGGCCTCTCCGACATTACGATCGACGGCACGCACGTCACGGCGGCAGCCGGCGCGCTGCTTTCCGATGTCGCAGCCGCGGCAGCCGAGGTCTGTCTCACCGGCATGGAGCCCATCTCGGGCATCCCCGGATCGGTCGGCGGCGCCTGCTACATGAACGCCGGTGCCTACGGTGCCTGCATGGCCGATGTGCTGGAGTCCGTGCGCGTCTACAAACCCGCTCGCCAGCTCGACGACGGCACCCGCGGCAGCGGCAATATCATCGAGTTCGATGTCGACGAGCTCAACCTGGGTTATCGAAAGAGCCGCATCGCCGATGACGGCTTTATCGTGCTTTCGGCCACCTTCAATCTCGCCCCGGGCAACGCCGCGATGATCAAGGCCGACATGGACGACTACCGCCAGCGCCGCGAGGACAAGCAGCCGCTCGACATGCCGAGTGCCGGCTCCACTTTCAAGCGCCCCGAGGGTTACTTTGCCGGCAAACTCATCATGGATGCCGGCCTGCGAGGACACGCCGTTGGCGGCGCGCAGGTGAGCGAGAAGCACTGCGGCTTCATCGTCAACGCCGACCACGCCACCGCCGCCGATGTCGACGAACTCATCCGCCACATCCAGGCAACCGTCAAAGACCAATTCAACGTAGACCTAGAACCCGAAGTCCACCGAGTCGGCGAATTCCTTTAACAAAGAAGGCCCCGAAAGGGGCCTTCACCATATTTATTCAGATAACCCAGTCCGGTGTGTCGCGCTCAGGACCCGAGAGGTCCGGGACAGTCCGAGAGGCATAAGGTTGATCGCGAGTTCCGCACGAGCCGGAGAGCACTTAATGTGCTCTCCGTGCGAGCAGGACTGCCCGAGCAGGCAACCTTATGCCTCTCGGACTGTCCCGGACCAAACCGCCGTTACGACAGTGCAATACCGCCAAGCCAGCCCCAGCGCACGCCAGAGCCAGTACCATAAAAGCTAATGAACGAATCGAGCGACTTCGATGTAATGGCACCCTCGTTGCTCATAACGATGCCGCCGCCAACGTAGATACCCACATGACCGTAGATAAGGCCCGGAGCACCCGTGCCGCTGTGCGAGGAATCGGCCACGATCATGCCCACCTGCAGCGCCGAGCGGTCGGAGCTATAGCACCAGGCGTTAAACATGTCGCACGCATTGCCTCCAAAGTAGCCAACGCCGGCGTTACGGAAGACATTGGTGACCCACGCCGCGCACCAGTTCTGACCCGGCGAAGGCGTGGAGTAGCACGCGTTGACGACAGCCTGCTGCTTGCCCGAGCCGGCATTCTGCTGCGGAGTTCCGGGCGCGTACGATCCACCACCCGAGCTCGAACCACCCGAGTAGGAATTGTTCTTGTTCGCGGCAGCCGCGGCAGCGGCAGCCTTCCTAGCGGCCTCCTCAGCCTGGGCAGCAGCGAGGATCTCGGAATCGCGCTGAGCCATGAGCTCCTTGACGTCGTCGGAAAGACCGTTCAGCACGGTCTGGACTTCTTGCTGCTTGGCCTGCATGTCCTGCATCTGGGCAGTCTGCTGGTCCTTGAGCTTCTCTAAGTCGGCCTTCTGCGACTCGAGCTCGGTCTTTTGCGCATCGAGCTCTTCCTGGATGGTCTGAATGTCCTCGATGGCGTCGCGGTCGCTCTTGTTGATCTTCTCAACGTAATGCGCGTTGGCGACGAGTTCCTCAAACGAGCCAGAGGCCAGCAGCAGCGACAGGATGTTCGTGCCGCCGGACTTGTAGCTGGCGGCCACGCGATCGGAAAGGTCGTTGCGCTTCTTCTTGAGCTCGGCCTTCTTTTCATCGATCTGGGCCTGCGTGTCGTCAATCTTGCCCTGGACATTCTCGATGTCGTTGAGGGTCTGGGCATTCTTGTTGGCCAGCGCCGCATACTCATTTGCGATGCTGTCGAGCTGGGCCTGAACCTCGTCGAGCTGGGCCTGGGCGGCATTCAGTTTATCGGTGGTTTCTTTGGAAGCCTCCGCCGCATGGGCGCGAGCGGGCAGGCCAAAAAGAACTGCCGCAGAAGCGGCGCCGAACAGGGCCTTGAGGGCAGTGCGGCGCGAGAGCTCCTGGGAAAGGATGGAATCGCTGTTTGGTGACATATGTACTCCGTTACATGCTTATTTATATGTCGCTCAACTCATACATATTAGCGTACATATGGCGCGTCCCAACGATTTCCACGAACGGCAGGAAACTGCAAGGTCAGCGGCTCGTAAGCAAATGCCAAAGATCAGGTTATGCGTACGCAAGCTCTTCTATGAGTACGTTAGCACAATCCTCTGCTTTTCCTACGGCGCACGATTTGGGCGTCCCTGCCTGCGCTATACTCCCCTGAAGAAGTGTTCCTGATTCGATAGGAGACTACATGTCCAAAGCACTCGACCCCAAAGACACCTGCGTCCTCGTTACCGGTGGCGCCGGCTTTATCGGCTCGCACACCGTCGTTCAGCTGCTCGAGGGTGGCTACCAGGTCGTCATCGTCGATGATCTCTCCAACTCCAGCGCCGTCGCCGTCGACCGCGTCAAGACCATCGTGGGCGACGAGGCCGCCAAGAACCTCACCTTCTACGAAGCCAACGTGCTCGACCGCGATGCGATGAACAAGATCTTCGATACCCATCAGATCGACCGCGTCATCCACTTTGCCGGCTTTAAGGCCGTCGGCGAGTCGGTGAGCAAGCCCGTCGAGTACTACCACAACAACATCGAGAACACCCTGGTGCTCATCGACGTCATGCGCAACCATGGCTGCAAGTCCATCATCTTCTCGAGCTCCTCGACCGTCTACGGCGACCCGGACAACCCGCCCGTCACCGAGGAGGATCCTAAGAAGCCCGCGACCAACCCCTATGGTTGGACCAAGTGGATGATCGAGCAGATCCTTATGGACGTCCACACCGCCGACCCCGAGTGGGACGTCGTGCTACTCCGTTATTTCAATCCCATCGGCGCCCATCCGTCGGGCCTGATCGGCGAGGACCCCAAGGGCATCCCCAACAACCTGGTGCCCTATGTCGCCCAGGTCGCCGTGGGCAAGCTCGAGGCCGTTCAGGTCTTTGGCAACGACTACCCCACCCCCGACGGCACCGGCGTGCGCGATTACATCCACGTGTGCGATCTGGCATCTGGTCACGTGGCCGCCCTCAACTGGATGAACGGCAAGACCGGCGTCGAGATCTTTAACTTGGGCACCGGCACCGGCACCTCGGTACTCGAGGTCGTCGCCGCCTTCTCCAAGGCTTGTGGCAAGGAGCTGCCCTACGTGATCCGCGAGCGCCGCGCCGGCGACATCGCTGCCAACTGGTGCGATGCCTCCAAGGCCGAGCGCATGATGGGCTGGAAGGCCCAGTACGACATCGCGGACATGTGCCGCGATAGCTGGAACTGGCAGAGCCACAACCCCAACGGCTTCGCCGACGCCGAGTAGCAAAACCTACATACCGCTCTTGCCCCGATCTCACGTTGTGAGGTCGGGGCTTTTTCATGGCATGTAACCATTCGCCGAAAATCGACCAACTTTTTTATCTTGCCTGTACATGTTTAAACAACATGTTTTACAATAGGCGTATCGAATCAGAACATCGGAGGCGGACTGCACACCCATCGGCAGGCCGACCCCACAACAAGAAGGTTGGTGAGCGCATTCATGGAGCGTGCAAGCGGCGTCCTCATGCCCGTCTCATCTCTGCCCGGACCATACGGAATCGGCGGCTTTGGCTGGAATGCCTACGACTTCGTCGATTTTCTCGCCTCGTGCAAACAACATTACTGGCAGATTCTGCCCCTTACGACGACCAGCTATGGCGATTCGCCCTATCAGTCGTTCTCGGCCCGCGCAGGCAACCCCAACTTTATCGACTTTGCCGAGCTTATCGAGGCAGGGTATCTGGAGCAGCGCGATATCGATGGCGTGTATCTGGGATCCGACCCCAGCAATGTCGACTACGGTGCTATCTTTGGCGGCCGCCGTCAGATTCTCGACCGCGCCGCTGAGCGCTTTGCTGCCGACAAGCCGGCCGATTTCGATGACTTTATCCAGGCCAACGAGGACTGGCTCATCCCCTACTGTGAGTTCATGACCGTCAAAGAGGAGTGCGGTCTCAAGGCGTTTTGGGAGTGGCCCGCGGAGCTCCGCACCCGCGGCGAGGCTTCCGCCAAGGTCTGCGCCGACCATCCGGCGCGTATGCTCTACCACCAGATGACGCAGTACTTCTTCGATCGCCAGTGGAGCCGCCTCAAGGCCTATGCCAACGAGCGCGACATTCTCATCATCGGCGACCTGCCCATCTATGTCTCGCGTGACTCCGTCGAGATGTGGGCGACGCCTGAGCTCTTTAAGATCGACGCCGCCGGCAATCCCGTGAGCGTCGCCGGCACGCCGCCCGACCAGTTCTCGGCCACCGGCCAGTACTGGGGCAACCCCATCTACGACTGGGACGCCATGGAGTCCGACGGCTTCTCCTGGTGGGAGGGCCGCATTCGCGCCGCCCTCGACATGTACGACGTCATCCGCCTGGATCACTTCCGCGGCTTCGAGGCCTATTGGGAGGTGCCGTTCTCCTCGCCCGATTCGTCCTACGGTTCGTGGACGCAGGGTCCCGGCCTCAAGTTCTTCAAGACGCTCGAGGAAAAGCTCGGCACGCTGCCCATCATCGCCGAGGACCTGGGCTTCCTCACCCCCGGCGTCATCGACATGCGCGACAACTCGGGCTTCCCCGGCATGAAGATCCTGCAGTTTGCCTTTGAGGGCACCAACTCGTACTACCTGCCGCATAACTACATCGCCAACACCGTCGCCTATGTGGGCACCCACGACAACGAGACGGCGCGCGGTTGGTTTGAGGGAACGGCCACCCCCCGTCAGCGCGAGCAGGCAGCCCTGTACACCCATCAGCAGGCCGGCGAACCCATGGCAGATGCACTCAACCGCACCATCGCCGCCAGCGTGAGCGACACGTGCATCTACACCATGCAGGACCTGCTCAACTTGGGCAACGAGGCGCGCATCAACACCCCTGCCACGCTGGGCGGCAACTGGACCTGGCGCATGCTCGACGGCGCCATCACCCGCGAGCTCGAGCACAAACTCACCGACTGGACCGAGACCTACTTCCGCATCCCGTCGGAAGCCGAAATCGAGCTTCCTCAATAGGAGCTACCGCGCCCGACCCCTCCCCACCGTGCGGACGCGCTTGCTTTTCCCGCGCGAGGCCACCCCAATCCCCTCGCGCGGGCTTCTTATGAATTGCAGACATGAAACAACCCATCACAGGAGAAAACATGCCCCAAATTAACCTCATGGAACTCGCCGAGCAGTCTTTTGGCACCTCGCTCGAGCAGCTCGACGACCGTCGCATTTACAAGCTGCTGGTCAAACTCGTGCAGGAGCGCTCCGCCGCCTGCCCGCTCAACAACGGCAAGAAAAAGCTCTATTACATTTCCGCCGAATTTTTGATCGGCAAGCTGCTCATCAACAACATGATCGACCTCGGCATCTACGACGAGGTTAAGGACCAGCTCACCGCCGCAGGTCACGACCTCAACAAGATCGAGGAATTCGAGGTCGAGCCGTCACTCGGCAACGGCGGCCTGGGCCGCTTGGCCGCATGCTTCCTGGATTCCATCGCCACGCTGGGCTTGACCGGCGATGGCGTGGGCCTCAACTATCACTACGGTCTGTTCCGTCAGCGCTTTGTCGACAACCAGCAGAAGGCCGTCCCCGACGAGTGGCTCGGTGAGCAGGACATCCTAGTCGACGATGACCGCTCCTACACCGTCGAGTTCGGCGATTTTGCCGTTACTTCCAAGCTCGTCAACATCGATGTGCCCGGTTACGGCCAGCCCACCAAGAACCGCCTGCGCCTGTTCGACCTGGCAAGCGTCGACGACGGCCTGGTCCCCGGCAGCTCCATCGACTTCGACAAGACCGAGATCGCCAAGAACCTCACCTTGTTCCTCTACCCCGACGATTCCGACGAGCAGGGCCGCCTACTTCGCATCTATCAGGAGTACTTCATGGTGAGCAACGCCGCCCAGCTCCTGATCGACGAGGCCGTCGAGCGCGGCAGCAACCTGCACGATCTGGCCGACTACGCCGTGGTCCAAATTAACGACACGCACCCCACCATGGTCATCCCCGAGCTCATTCGCTTGCTCACCACCGAGCATGACATCGAGTTTGACGAGGCCGTGACCATCGTACGCTCCATGGTCGCCTACACTAACCACACGATTCTTGCCGAGGCGCTCGAGAAGTGGCCGCTCGCCAGCCTGCAGAAGGTCTCCCCTGCCATCGCCGACATTATCGTCAAGCTCGATGAGATCGCGAAGGCCGAGCACGATGACCCGCGCGTCGCCATCATCGACGAGCACGACACCGTCCACATGGCCCACATGGACATCCACTTTGGCTTCTCCATCAACGGCGTAGCCGCCCTCCACACCAAGATCCTGGAGGACACCGAGCTTCATCCGTTCTACGAGATCTATCCCGAGAAGTTCTCCAACAAGACCAACGGCATCACCTTCCGCCGCTGGATCCATGGGGCCAACCCCGCGCTCGCCAGCCTGCTCGACGATGTGATCGGCACCGACTGGCGCAGCACCGGCGATCTGAGCAAACTCGCCAAGTTCGCCGACGACAAGGACGTTCTTGAGCGCCTGGCCGCCACCAAGGTCGAAGCCAAGGCCATCATGCGCCAGTTCATGGCGCTCGAGCAGGGCGTGACCATTCCCTCCAACGCCATCATCGACGTCCAGGTCAAGCGCATCCACGAGTACAAGCGTCAGCAGATGCTCGCGCTCTACATCATCTGGAAGTACCTCGATATCAAGAACGGCAACAGACCTAAGCACCCCGTCACCATCATCTTTGGCGGCAAGGCGGCGCCTGCCTACACTATCGCGCAGGACATCATCCATCTGATCTTGACGCTGTCGCAGTGGATTGCAAACGACCCCGACGTGGCTCCCTACCTGCAGGTCGTCATGATCGAGAACTACAACGTCACCGCCGCCGAGCGTGTGATCCCCGCCGCTGACATCTCCGAGCAGATTAGTCTGGCCTCCAAGGAGGCGAGCGGCACCTCCAACATGAAGTTCCTGCTCAACGGTGCTTTAACCCTGTGCACGCTCGACGGTGCCAACGTGGAGATTGCCGAGCTCGTGGGCGACGAGAACATCTATACCTTTGGCGCCTCGTCCAAACAGGTCGAGCAGCTCTACGCCGACGGCACCTACAACGCCGGCGTGCTCTACCGCAAGCCCGGCATTAAACTGCTGGTGGACTTCATCACCAACCCGGCCTTTATGGCGACCGGCAACGCCGAGCGCCTGCAGCGCCTGCACGACGACATTAAGGGCAAGGACTGGTTTATGGCCCTGCTCGACATCGAGGAGTACATCCAGACCAAGGAGCGCGTGCTGGCAGACTACGAGGACCAGGACGCTTGGATGCGCAAGACGCTCATCAATATCGCCAACGCCGGCGCCTTCTCGTCCGACCGCACCATCTCCCAGTACAACGACGAGATCTGGCACCTGAACTAATTTCGCTTCCCTTACCCATCCTCTTGAGAAACGGAGTCGTGGCAACACGGCTCCGTTTTTTGTACCCGCACGTTACCCTGTGACCCGACTCGACCAAGCAATCTCGATCTGTAACAGCTACTCGGTAAAAACGGCCCCAGCTGTTACAGATTGAGACATACCGGCCCCTCCCCTTGGGTCTATCTCAATCTGTAACATCTAGCAGCTGAAATTCACCTTTGGTGTTACAGATTTAGATGAAATGGTTAGCTCAGCGGAACCGTCTCGACCTGCAACATCTAACGTCCGAAATCGGCCCTACCCGTTACAGATCGAGACAAACGACCGGTCAGACAATCCCAACACAAAGAAAGGCTCCCCTCTCGCCCAGCGGACGGGAGGGGAGCCTTATATGTGACCGCGGCAAAAGGATGGCAATACCGCAGTCGCCCAAAGGGAGGGCCTGGATGCACCGGGCCTAGATAAGGTTCTTGCCAGAGACCTTATCGAAGAGGTGGGTCGCGTTCTTCTCGAACTTGAACCAGATGGTGTCGCCAGCCCTGAGCGCACCCTTGGCCTCGAGGTCGACGACGGGGATGATCAGGACAAACTGGCCGTCGGGAGCGGTCACGTGGACGTGCTCGGTCGAACCCATGAGCTCGGTCACCTCGACGGTACCCTGGAGCGCGCCCTCCTCGCCCTTGTCGGCAAGCAGAATCTGCTCGGGGCGCACGCCGGCCGTGATCTCCTTCACGTCGCCGCCGTCCCAGTTGAGAGCAAGCTGAGCGCAGGTCTCGGGGGCGAGCGCCACGTTCATATCCTCGGTCTTGACGGTAAAGCCGTTGCCCGAGCGCACCAGCTGGGCATCGAAGAAGTTCATCTGCGGCACGCCGATAAAGCCGGCGACGAAGATGTTCGCGGGATGGTTGAAGACCTCCTGCGGGGTGGCAATCTGCTGTACGACGCCGTCCTTCATGACCACGATGCGATCGCCGAGGGTCATGGCCTCGGTCTGGTCGTGGGTGACGTAGATGAACGTGCCCTTGATCTCGTGGCGTAGCTTGATGAGCTCGGCACGCATCTGGTTACGCAGCTTGGCGTCCAGGTTGGACAGCGGCTCGTCCATCAGGAAGACCTTAGGATCACGCACGATGGCGCGGCCGATGGCGACACGCTGGCGCTGGCCGCCCGAAAGCGCCTTGGGCTTACGGTCGAGGTATTCGGTAATGCCCAGGATCTCGGCAGCAGAGCGAACCTTACGGTCGATCTCGTCCTTGGGGACCTTCTTGAGCTCAAGCGTAAACGCCATGTTCTCGTACACCGTCATATTGGGGTACAGAGCATAGCTCTGGAACACCATGGCAATGTCGCGGTCCTTGGGCGCCACGTCGTTGACGCGCTTGCCGTCGATGAGCACGTCGCCCGAAGTGATGTCCTCCAGGCCAGCGACCATGCGCATCGTCGTGGACTTGCCGCAACCAGACGGGCCAACGAGAACGACAAACTCCTGGTCATGCACGGTGAGATTAAAGTCCTCCACCGCGAGCACGCCGTCCTCGGTAACCTTGAGGTTGTGCTTCTTCTCCTCGGTCTTCTTCTTTTTGCCAAAGAAGCCCTTCTTTTTGGACTCGTTGTTGGGATACACCTTCTGAACATGTTTGAGAACGATCTCGGCCATGTCTTTACCTTTCGATATGCGGCGCCGCGCTGAGGGGCGCCGCAGAAACTTGCAAAACAGTTACGGCATCAGCCCTTGACGGCACCCGCCACCACGCCGTCGATGATGTACTTCTGGCAGAGGATGTACATGATGACGATGGGGATAACGACCATCATGATGCAGGCCATCATGGGACCGAGCTCGACGTGGCCGTAGCCGCCGCGGAAGTACTGGATCAAGATAGGAATGGTCCTGTACTTAGTGGAGTCGAGGGTAAGGTAGGGCAGCAGATAGTCGTTCCAGACCCACATGGTCTCGAGAATGCCGACCGAAAGATAGGTGGGCTTCATGATGGGAAGGACGATCTTAAAGAACACCTGAACCGGGTTGCAGCCGTCGATCATGGCCGCCTCTTCGATCTCGAGCGGAATGTTCTTTACAAAGCCGGCGAACATAAAGACCGCCAGGCCCGCGCCAAAGCCAAGATAGATAAAGCAGATGTTGAACGGCGTGTTGAAGCCGATGCGGTCCGCCAAATTGGACAGCGTGAACATGAGCATCTGGAAGGGCACGACCATCGAGAAGACGAACAGGTAATAGAAGAAGTTCGAGATCTTGTTGTTGACACGAACCACATACCAAGCGCACATGGAGCAGCACACCAAAATCAGCACGACCGACGTGACCGTGATGATGAGCGAGTACATAAATGCCGAGGCAAAGCCCTGCTCGTTAAGAGCGTGCATGTAGTTTGCGAGGCCGTTGAACGTCTCGGGCGTGAGCAGATCGAATGCCGTGGTGGTGCTGATTGCAGTTGCCTTTTTAAAGGAATTGAGCGCAATCATGAACACGGGGTAGATCCACGCGAGCGACAGAATCGTAAAGAAGATTGAGAGCGCGCGGTTGATAACCTTATCGCGTTTCATTACTGCTGCACCTCCTTGGACCTCGTGGCCTTAAGCTGAATCATGGAGATGGCTACGACCAGGATGCAGAAGATGACTGCCTTGGCCTGGCCAATGCCCTGCCATGCGATACCGGCACGCGAATAGAACGTGTTGTAGATGTTCAGGGCGAGCATCTCGGTGGAGTGCGCGGGGGCGCCGCCGGTAAGGGCGAGGTTCTGGTCGAACAGCTTAAAGCCGTTGGTGATGGACAGGAACAGGCAGATGGTGATGGTCGGCATCAGGTTAGGGATCTTAACCTTCCAAAACGTCTGCCATGCCGTGGCACCGTCGACCTTGGCGGCCTCGATGTAGTCGGACGGAATGGACTGCAGACCGGCGATGTAGATGATCATCATGTAGCCGACCTGCTGCCACAGGGTCAGGATGATAAGGCCCCAGAAGCCAGCAGCAGAGTTAAGGGCGATGAGCTGGGCGCCCACGTTGGAGAGCAGGCAGTTGATCAGAATCTGCCAAATGTAGCCCAGCACGATGCCGCCGATCAGGTTAGGCATAAAGAAGATCGTACGGAAGATGTTGGTGCCTTTGAGCGCCTTGCGGGTGAGCGCCTGCGCAATGGCCAGGGCGATCACGTTGATGAGCACCGTCGACAGGAAGGCAAACGCCACGGTAAAGAAGAACGACGTGGAGAACTGTGGATCGGACAGTGCGCGCACGTAGTTCTCGATACCGACAAAGTGCGCATTGTTGATGGTAATAAACTGGCAGAACGAGAGATAGAAGCCCTGGATAAAGGGGATCACGAACCCGATCATAAACGCCAGGCACGTGGGCAGCATAAAGAGCGGCCACCAGCGCTTGAGTGCTTTGCCCATAAAAGGGTCCTTTCAATATGCAGGGGGCGGGCAAACCAACGTCTGCCCGCCCCCTGTCGCTAATCAGATAGCTTGGGCAGCAACTACTTACTCGGAAGCAGCCTTCTCGGTCTTCCAGCCATCGACGAAGGCGTTCTTGACGCCGTCCCACTTGGTGTTGTCGGCAGCATAGGCAATCAGAGCCTGCTTGAGGTTCTTCTTCCACTCCTCAGAGGGGATGTAGACGAAGTCCCAAGCAACGGTCTTCTTGCCGTCCTTAGCCATGGCAACGGCCTGCTGCGAGAAGACGTTGGTGGTCTCCTTGGCGCTCTTGAACGGAGCGGTCAGGCCCATCTTGTCGGCGATGATGCTGGTCGGGGTGTCAGCGGTGACGCACCAGTACATGAAGTCCTCGGTGGCCTTCTGAGCATCCTCGGAAGCCTGGGAGCTCACGCACCAGTAGTTCTCGCCGCCGGAGCACAGGCCCTGGTTCTCCTCGCCGTCAACGCCGATGTAGATCGGCAGCATGCCGAGCTGGTCGTCGGTCATACCGGCCTTGGTGAGGTCAGCGTATGCCCAAGAGCCGTTCTGATAGAAGACGGCCTTGCCGGTTGCGAACTCGTTGGTGGCGTCGTCACCGGTCTTGGAGGCAAGCTGCGAAGGATCGCAGGTGGAGTCGGTGATGTACAGGTCGAAGATCTGCTTGAAGTTGTCGAGATACTCGCCCTTGATCTCGTCGTCCTCCTGGTTGTGCTCCTTCTCGAACTCGTAGTAGAGCGGGAGGTTGGCGAGGTGGGTGGTGTAGCGCCAGCTGGAGGAGTCATCCATGCCAGCAGAAGTGAAGGCACCCTCAACGCCAAGCTCGTCCTTGCGGGCCTGGATGTCGTCGGCACAAGCCTTCAGCTTGTCGAAGGAGTTGATGTCCTCGGCCTTGTAGCCAGCCTTCTCGAGCAGCTGCTTGTTGTAGATGATGCCGTAGCTCTCCTGGACCCAGTCGATACCCAGATCCTTGCCGTCGGACTGCAGAGCCAGGGAGTCGTCGATGAGCTCACCGCGGAGCTTGGTATCGGACAGGTCGGCGCAGTAATCCTTCCAGTTCTTAAGACCGGTGGGGCCGTTGACCTGGAACAGGGTCGGAGCGGAGCTCTTGGACATCTCGGACTTGAGCTTCTCCTCGTAGGTGTTGGAGGCGGCGGTCACGATCTTGACCTCGACGCCCTTCTCCTTCTTGTACGCCTTGGCGATCTCCTTCCACTCCTTGTCGACCTCGGGCTTGAATTGGAGGAAGTAGACCTCGGCAGCGTCACCA
>DBEYYU010000046.1:0-5420 GCA_048184855.1 Collinsella aerofaciens | reverse complement strand
GGCATGGGAAGCCTCCTCCCCGCAGGTGCGGTAAGGGCTACCGCACGGGCCGATACTCAAAGCCCATTGTGGCATCCCGAGCCCGCGGAAAGAAGCTGCGCCGCGGGGGAGGCGACCCAAATGGCTTTCTCATATCGTCTTACGTTGCTTCGAACGTTGCTTGAGTGCCTCGGAAAGCCCGACGAGCGCCGTGGAGAACGAGACCAAAGCGGTCAGAAGTCTCACGAAATCAATCAGATCGGTCATGGGCATCACCTCCCATCAGATGGAGGGCGTTGCCCGGCACATGGAACTGCCGCCAACAGTATCAATTCTATCAAAGCGCAGTTAGATATGCGAATGTTTGTTCGTATTTCAAGAGACCAGCGTCACCTGTGACAAAGGGGCTGTCCCTTTGTCACATTATTCGATTACGGTGCAGGAATTCTGCTTGCGCATGGTGGCGAGCATGTGTTTGGGGACGGCGTGGACCATGCAGCTGCCGATAGTCGCGCTCGCGGCGGCCTTGGCAGCATCGCTTGCGTTTTTGGTCGCGTAGCTGTGGCGGAAGCGTTTGAGCATGGCAATGTCGTTGCCGCCGTCGCCGTAGACCGCGACCTCGTCCTCGGCAATGCCGTAGTAGCCCGCCAGCCAGGCCACGCTCTCGCCCTTGTTGCATGCCACATCCGTGATCTCAAACATCACCGGGTCAAACGGCGCGTTGACCACGCGGTCCGAGCGCTCGGCCAAATACGCCTTAAGGTCGCGCTCCAGCTCGGGCGAGATCACACGGCAGTTGATCTTGCACACATCGTGGCGCAGAATGTCACCGATCGACTGGTCGAAATACTGTTCCTCGTGATACCCGCCACGTGCACGCATGCCGCGCATCACGATGCGCTTGATAGGACTGTCCTTTTTAAAGCCCGCCTGATGCATCTCGAACGAGCCGCTCGAGAACATGCCATCGGGCGTGGAGCAATCAAAGCAAATGTCCGGGAACTCCTTGAGCAGCTCCTCGGTGATCTGCGGATCGATGGTCCAGGTCTTGAGCACCTCGCCATGACTGTCGCGCACAATGGAGCCGTTAGAGCAGCAGGCATCGAGCGCCAGCCCCGTAAAGCCATGTTCGCCGATCGGCAACGTCGAGCGCCCGGTCGCAGGAACCACATGCAGGCCAGCCTCGGTCAGCTCGCGAATGGCACGGCGGATGGTCCCATCTGCTTCGTGCAGGGCGTTCAGCAGTGTTCCGTCTAAGTCACTCGCAAACATCTTGATCATGGGCATGCCTCTCCTTCGTCTGCACGATATTGTAGACGAGAACGGGCGCACCCCAAGAGAGGCGCGCCCGTCAGGCGAAAGATTGTCCTACACCGCGGCGGGGCCGTGTTCGCCGGTGCGCATGCGGATGACCTCTTCGACCGGCTCGACCCAGATCGTGCAATCTCCAACGGTGCCGCAATCTTGGAAACGGCGCGGCAACGGACGCGAAACGAACGGGAAATACGCGAGCAAGGAAGCCGTGAGCGCGCCCGTCCCGGCTAGCGGCGGAACAGCTCGCGGGCTCGGTCGCGGAGGTCGGTAGCTCGGATGACGCCCTCGTAGCGGTTGATGCGCAAGCGCGGGAAGGCATTGAAGAAGCGCAGGTCGCGTCGGCTGAGCGACACGCTTGGCACCGGACGGCTCATGCGCTTGCCGGCAAGGCGACGACTGAGCGACGGACGCGGCATGTTCGGCGCGGCATCGGCCACGCGGCGGGCGGCAAGCGCCAGGCCGCGAGCACCATCCGCGATAAACGTCGGCATCGAAGCCTTCTCGCGCAGGGCATCGAGCGCGGCGTCACCCAGCTCGGCCAGCCACGCGTTAACGGCACGGCTACGGATGTGCGTCTGTGCCACCGAGTCAATCGTAGAATCGGGAATACGTTCGAGCATTGAGTCCGAGGCATCGGCAAGCGACTCATTGATGCGGTCGGCAAGGTCGGCCCGGACGCGCTCCAGCTGATCGGACAGACGCCGCCAGCTCGCCAGCGAGCACAACGCGTCGACCATCATCGCGACCGCGACGATAAAGGCGGACAGCCGCACAATCAGCACCGGCAGATGACCAAGCAGCCCCAGCAATGCCGGCTCCACTAAACGGCAAATGCACAGCGCACCCAGGCCAAACGCGCATGCCCAGTACAGGCAGATGCGTCCGTGCAAGTTAAACGGCAGGTGCGAGTAATCCCAAAAGCGAGCGCCCGTTGTTTTTTCCAACAGCACGCCTACGCTGTACTCAATCACGCTGCATACGAGCGCTGCAGCGACAAACTGGCTCGACGCGTCAGGAATTCCGCGCAACAGCAGCCAGCAGGCAATGCCGCCCGCGCCATAGATGGGGCAACACGGTCCCAGCAAAAAGCCGCTGTTGGCAAAGCGTCCGTGGTTGAGCATGGCGCAGACCGTCGATTCCCATGCCCAGCCGCAAAACCCGTAGAAGGCGAACGAGAGCACCAGTGCCGAAAGCGGACAGGCGGCAAGCGTCGCGCCGTCAAATGCCATGTCGATCGCGGTCCCCACCGTCTACCCTCTCCTCTTTTCACTCGAATCTTTGCTCGAGCCGTCGCTCGAGCCCTCGCTCAAATCGTTCGCGTCGTCTTTGCGCGGCAGGCGGCCGGCGACCGTCTCGCGCAGAGCACACCATTTATCCGCCAGGCACACAATCCAAGCCTCACGACACGTCGGCGGCACCGGCACCAGCGGAAACATATGCCGCACGATAATATTCCGTTCGCGCGACGTCAGCTCAAAATCTTCCTCCGCGCGCGCTAGGGCAAAAAACGGGTGGCGAAAGCCATGCAGCCGATGGCTTGGGTCGGGATCGTGCCAATCGTAGAGAAAGTAATCGTGTAACAAGGCTCCGCGCAGCAGCGAGGCACGGTCGATCGAAACACCGACGCGGCCCAGGCGCTCGGCAAAGGACAGGCTCGTCCGCGCTACCGAAGTCACATGTGCATAGACCGTCACGTCGCCATGCTGGATAAACTCGCGCGTCAGGTCCAAGCGGCCCGCCTGGGCGAGCTGGCGGGCGGCATCGTCGACCTCGTGCGCGATTTTCTCGGCACGAACGGCATCGGACATGCTGCCTCCTTCCAGCGGCTCACGGCGGCAAGCCACGGCCTGCACGTATTGAAAAAATCATCATCGAATCTATCAGTATGGCATCGGACAAAACGTTTTGCCCCACCAGTTGGCGAATTACCGCGCCGCCGTCACATATCAAACGCCAAAATGTGCGAGACTGTCTTGTGCAATTGTGTCGGCCGAGGGAGCGCCGGCGCTCGATTCGCATGGAGTAACCCACAACGATGCTGCTTACGCAAACGACAACGCCCGAGGACGTCAAGGCTCTTAATCGTGCCGAGCTCCCGCAGCTCTGCGACGAGATTCGCCACGCCATCCTCGAAAGCTCCGCCGCCGTCGGCGGGCACGTTGCCCCCAACCTGGGCGTCGTTGAGCTTACGGTCGCGCTCCATCGCGTGTTTAACTCCCCTATCGACAAGATTCTCTTTGACGTTTCGCACCAGACCTACGCCCACAAGGCGCTGACTGGGCGCGCGTACACTTATATCGATCCGAAGCGCTTTGGCGAGGCCTCTGGCTTTGCCAATCCCGACGAGTCCGAGCACGACCTGTTCGCCATGGGCCATACCTCCACGTCGGTGAGCCTGGGCTGCGGCCTGGCGCACGCTCGTGACCTGGCGGGCGATGCGTACAACGTCATCACCATCATTGGCGACGGCTCGCTTTCGGGCGGCCTGGCGTTTGAGGGCTTCAACAATGCCGCCGAACTCGACAGCAACCTGATCATCATCGTCAACGATAACGACCAGTCCATCGCCGAGAACCACGGTGGCCTCTATCGCAATCTGGCCGAGCTGCGCGCCAGCAACGGCACCTGTGAGCGCAACGTTTTCCGCGCGATGGGACTCGACTACCGTTATTTGGACGCCGGCAACGACGTGTTGGCCCTAGTCGACGCGCTGCAGGAACTGCGCAATATCGATCATCCCATCGTGCTGCACGTCTCCACCGCCAAGGGCAAGGGCTTTGAGCCGGCCCAGAGCGACCCCGAGCGCTGGCACCACGTGGGTCCGTTTGACATGGCGACCGGGCGCAAGCTCTGCCCGGGCCATCCGAGCGAGCCTGCGCCGCGCACCTACGCCGACATTACGGGCGAGGCGCTCAGCGCCGCCATCGAGCGCGATCCGCAGGTCGTGGGCATCACGGCCGCCACACCCTACATCATGGGCTTTACACCCGAGCTTCGCGCTGCCGCCGGCAAACAGTTCGTCGATGTGGGCATTGCCGAGGAGCACGCCGTGACCTTTGCCACCGCGCTTGCGCGCTCGGGCGCCAAGCCAGTCTTTGGTGTGTACGGCACGTTTTTGCAGCGCGCCTACGACGAACTCTGGCACGACCTGTGCCTCAACGACGCCCCGGCAACCATTTTGGTGTTTGGTGCGTCAATCTTTGGCACCACGTCCGAGACGCACCTCTCGTTCTTTGATATTTCCATGCTGGGCGGTCTTCCCAACATGCACTACTTGGCGCCGGCCTGCATGGAGGAATATCTGTCCATGCTGAGCTGGTCGCTCGACCACCGCGAGCATCCCGTGGCGATCCGCGTACCGGGCATCGGCCTGGTGAGCCGTCCCGACCTTGCGCCCGCCGAAGACACCGACTACAGCGCCGTTCGCTACAACGCGGTGCGCCAGGGTCGCGACGTAGCCGTGCTCGCACTCGGCGATTTCTTTGAGCTGGGCGAGCGCGTGGCAAACCGTCTGACTGCCGAGTACGGCATCGAGGCCACGCTCGTCAACCCGCGCTTTGCAACCGAGCTCGACCGCGAGTTCCTCGACAGTCTTGCCGCCGAGCATCGCGTTGTCGTCACCCTCGAGGACGGCATCTTGGACGGCGGCTGGGGCGAGCGCGTAGCATGTTATCTGGCATGCACGCCGTTGCGCACGCGCACCTTCGGCATCGCCAAGGGCTTCCCCGACCGCTACGACCCCAACGAACTGCTCGCTCAAAACGGCATGACGGTCGAGAATATGGCCGCCGAAGCCGTGAGACTACTCAACAAGTAAGAAAACCTCCGCAAGGGAAGCACCCCTGCGGAGGTTTTTGTTTCACGACGCGATTATCTCAATCTGTAACATCTAGGGCCCGAATTTCCGTCTAACTGTTACAGATCTAGATAAGACGTCGTAGTCCCAGACCTTTGTCTCAATCTGTAACAGATAGGGACCTTTTGACCGATCGCGTCGAAAATGTTGGTGTAAGGGTGACACCCTAGCGCCCGTTTAACGAAAAACGGCCTTCGTCCTAGAATCTGAAATCACCACAACAACAGGTTCTAGGAAAGGACGAAGACCGCTATGGGAATCTTATCAGACC
>DBEYYU010000045.1:0-5857 GCA_048184855.1 Collinsella aerofaciens | reverse complement strand
TGACCCCCGCGAACTTCGCGGCGGCGGTGGGCCCCATGCCGTCCTCCGTCGCCAGGAGGAAGAGCTCGACCTTCTCCCTGCTGTACATGCGAACCTCCAGTCCGGACCGCCCCGCGGTCCAACTTTCTGTCCGCACCCCCGTTTGGCGGTCTCAGAGCTTCAATCAGTCCCTATTTCACCGCAACTTTGGAAAGGCACCTTTAGCCATTGGGGACGCACCGAGCACTGGGGTATCATGGCTTGGTTGATATATATCTGCATTTACGCGCCTTGTAGGAAGGGGCTGCGCCCATGGCTTTTGAGCCCGCTCAACATAGCTTCATTACGCTCGAGGGTGTCGATGGCGCCGGTAAATCTACGCAGGCGCGCCTGCTTGCCCGTGCGCTCGAACTCGCTGGCTACCAGGTTGTGAGCCTGCGCGAGCCGGGCGGTACCGCCATCAGCGAAAAGATCCGTGCTCTGCTGCTCGACCCTGCCAATACGGCGATGGGCGACACCTGCGAGTTGCTGCTCTACGAGGCGGCACGCGCTCAGTTGGTGCACGAGGTCATCGCGCCCGCCCTTGCTGCCGGCAAGGTGGTCCTGTGCGATCGCTTCTACGATTCCACGACCTGCTACCAGGCGTTTGCCGATGGCCTCGATCGTCAGATGGTGCGCGATGCCAACAACCTGGCCGTCGCGGGTACGCACCCGGCGCTCACGCTCGTCTATCACATCACGCCCGAGCAGGCGGCGCTGCGCATGGCCGACCGCGGTGCGGCAGATCGCATGGAGGCTAAGGGCATGGCCTTCCAAGAGCGTGTCTACCAGGGCTTTTGCGCAATTGCCGCCGAGGAGCCAAACCGCGTAAAGCTCATCGATGCCACCGCGACCATCGAGGAAGTCTTCGCGCGGACGGTCGAGCGGGTTCGCGCCTACGGCCTCGACATTTCCCAGGACGCCGTCACCGCTGCGCTTGCCCAGGAGGCCGAGTAGCATGGCCCCCGCTCAGGCAAGCCTGCTGGCCAAGCTCGACACCCAACAGCGCGTGCGCGACTTTTTGACCAATGCCGTCGCCAGCGGTCGCGCATCGCACGCCTACCTGTTTTTGGGCGCGCCCGGCGCGGGCAAGCTCGACGCCGCGTGGGCGCTCGCCCAAGCCTTTCTGTGCGAGCAGGATGGCTGCGGCTCATGCGACAGTTGTGTGCGCGTTGCCCGCCATACGCACCCCGACGTGCACTATTACACGCCCGAGAGCGCCACGGGCTACCTCATTGCCCAGACCCGCGAGCTGCTCGACGACGTGCCGCTGGCGCCCATCCGCGCCAAGGCCAAGGTCTACATCATCGACCGTGCCGAGCAGCTGCGCGCTAACACCGCCAACGCACTGCTCAAAACACTCGAGGAGCCGCCCGAGGGCGTTATGTTCATCTTGTTGGGCACCTCGGCAGACGTGATGCTGCCCACCATCGTGAGCCGCTGCCAGTGCGTGCCGTTTCGGCTGGTGTCGCCCGCCGTCGCCGCGCAGGCCGTGAGCCGCGCCACCGGTCAGGACCCTGCGCGTTGCCGCATGGCCGTCGCAGTAGCGGGAAGCCCCGCGCGTGGCATCGAGTTCCTCAAGAGCGCCGAGC
Source organism: Collinsella aerofaciens (assembly GCA_048184855.1). Lineage (GTDB taxonomy): Bacteria > Actinomycetota > Coriobacteriia > Coriobacteriales > Coriobacteriaceae > Collinsella > Collinsella aerofaciens_CA. The sequence continues at coordinate 4,247 of DBEYYU010000045.1, read as the reverse complement.
GCCAGGACGCTCGCCGTCAGATGGTTCGCGCCATCGATTCGCTCATCGCCGCCGACGAGGCCGACGTGCTCAGCCGCGCCAAGTCGCTCATCGTCGCCGTTAAGGCGCCGCTCGCCGAGGTCAAGTCCACGCAGGAAAAGGTGCTCGAGCAAAACGCCGACTACCTGTCGCGTGGAGCATTGAAGCAGCTTGAGGACCGCAACAAGCGCGAACTCAACGCGCGCGAGCGTTCGGGTATCATGGAAGCGCTGGCGAGCGCGCGGACGCTCATGCGCGACGTGCTGCTGACGCTTCAGGACGAGGCGGCCGACGTGGTGAACGAAGACGTGCGCGACACGATCGGGCGGCTTGCCGCCGCGACGAATGTTGCGGGTGCCACGCGGGCGCTCGAGGCGGTCGCAACCGCCGAGTGCAACATCGCCAGAAACGTTACTCCCCAGCTGGCCATCGAGGTCATGCTGTTCGATATCAGGAAGGCACTGAAATGCCGTTAGTTGTACCCGTTAAGTTTACCTACGCCTCGCGCGACCTGTGGTTCGACCCGCAGGATCTGGATATCCTCGAGGCAGATTACGCCATTTGCTCCACTGAGCGCGGAACCGAGATCGGCCTGGTCACGGCCGATCCCTTCGAGGTGCCGCAAGACGAGATCGGTCAGCCGCTCAAGCCCGTGCTGCGCGTGGCGAGCGACATCGACCTGCAGCTTGCCGACGACCTGGCCATCCAGGGCGACGAGGCCATGGTCGACTTCCGCCGCCTGGTCAAGGAGCTCGACCTCGAGATGAAGCCGGTGGGCGTCGAGTACCTGTTTGGCGGCGAGAAGGCCGTGTTCTACTTTGCGGCCGAGGAGCGCGTCGATTTTCGCCAGCTCGTCAAGGATCTGTCCTCGACGCTGCACATTCGCGTCGACATGCGCCAGATCGGCGTGCGCGACGAGACCCGCCTGGTGGGCGGCTATGCCCAGTGCGGACAGGAACTCTGCTGCACGCGCTTTGGCGGACAGTTTGAGCCCGTCTCGATTCGCATGGCAAAAGAGCAAGACCTGCCGCTCAATTCCTCCAAGATCAGCGGCGTGTGCGGTCGTCTGATGTGCTGCCTGCGCTACGAGTTCGAGGCCTACAAGGACTTTAAGAGCCGTGCGCCCAAAAAGAAGACGCTCATCGATACGCCGCTTGGCAAGGCGCGTATCCAGGAGTATGACACGCCGCGTGAGCAGCTGGTGCTGCGCCTGGAGAACGGCAAAGTCTTTAAGGTCAACCTAGCCGATATGACGTGCTCGGAGGGCTGCAAAAAGAAGGCCGCCGAGCAGGGCTGCAACTGCCGCCCCGACTGCGTGACGCGCGACGTGCTCGAGCGCATCGAGTCGCCCGAGATGCGCCTGGCGCTCATGGAGCTCGATCGCGAAAACGGCGTCGATGTGGGCGATGGCCTGTCGAGTGCCGACCGTCTGGCCGGCACGTCGATGCCCAAGCGCCGTCGTCGCGATGCTGAATCCGATGCTCGCGCCGGTCAGGGTCAGGGCGAGGGCCGTGGCCGCGGAAAAGGCCGCGGTAAGGCCGAGACACCCGAGGCCGAGGGGGCGGCCGATGGCCGTCGCCGTCGCAAGCGCGCGGGCTCGGGCGATGCTACCGAGGTTGCAGCCGCGGGCAAGAACGCCTCTCGCGAGCGCGAGGTTCAGCAGCCCCAGCAGCAGAATCGCGGCGGCGGCATGAACCCCACACGTCGCCGCCGCCGTCATCTGTCGAGCGAGGAGCGCGAGGACGCCTTCCGCGCCGCAGCTGCTCGCGAGGCCGGTGCCGCTTCCAAGGGCGCCTCGGCCTCCGATGCGCCTGTCGACAAGAGCGGCAAGTCACGTGGCGAGGAGGAGCGCGCGCCGCGTCCGCGCCGTCGCCATTCCTCGGGCGCGCAACAGAAGCCCTCAGTGCCCTCCGTGGCCGATCAGGTCTCGGATGGCGAGGTCAAGGTCACGCGCCGTCGTCCCGGGGATGGCGGGGGAGCGGCTGCCAAGGCTTCGCGTGGCGCCGCTCGCGACGAGCGCGAGCCGCGCGAGAATCGCGGTGGCGAGGGCTCGGCCGACCAGGGTCAAAAGCGCCGTCGCCGTCGTCGTTCCCGCAAGCCGCGCCAGGATGGTGGCGAGGGTTCGACCCCGTCTTCGTCCGCACCACAACCGCCCGCCGGCGAATAACGCCCGCGAGCGGATTTAACCCGCCTTGCCCCGAGCGCATCGGGGTATCATAGCGCCGAATCAACAACCCTCCCTGCGATCGAGCGTAGGGAGGGTTGTGTCTTGAAGAGCCATCTGAACATATTGAGCCGTCTGCAGAGTGCCGGTGCCCTACCGTTTGCGGACGAATTGCTACCGTTTGCCGAGCGCGCGACGTACGAGGCGCTCGAGGCATTGTCGCCAACACGATGTACCGGCTGCGAGCGCGCCGGTGCGCTTATTTGCCAAGACTGCCTGGCCGCGCTCACGCTCATCGACCCACGTCATAGCTGCACCCGATGTGGCGCCCCGTTTGGGGATTTGCTGTGCACTGAGTGTTCGGTCGAGGGCACGTCTTCGGCAATGGCGGAGGCGCTCGACCGCTGCCTGGCGTGCGCCGTCTATGCGCATCCGCTGCCGCGCATCATTAAAGCGTACAAGGATGCGGGCGAGCGACGTCTGGCTCCGTATCTGGCGGAGCTGCTCTACGACACCGCCCTGCATGCCCAGGTCGTAGCGCCCGATCGCTATGGAGGTGTGCTGTCCGGTGCGGATGTGGTGGTGTTTGTGCCTGCGACGGCGGCAGCGTTTCGGCGGCGTGGTTTTGATCATATGGAGGCTATTGCGCGTCCATTTTGCGAGCTGTCGGGTGTTCCCCTGCTCGATGCTCTCGTCAAGTACGGGCATGGCGACCAGCGTGAACTCGGTCGTGAAGAACGCCGTGAACGCGCCCGAGGCATGTATGAGACCGTTGAGGACGTGCAGGGCAAGCGCCTGCTGCTTATCGACGACGTTATCACTACGGGTGCGACGATGGCAGCGGCTTCGGCGGAACTCAAGCGCGCCGGCGCCGCAGCGGTCGATGGCCTCGCTATCGCACGCGTTTGGTAGGGGTGATTCAGATGGCAATAAAGATCGGGCAGCGTGGCAAGCCTGCAAGCGAGCAGCTGGCTGCTTCCGTAATTCTGACGGGTGCCTCGGCGCTGCGCATGATGCGCGCCGAGCGCCGGCAGATGGGCTACATAAGCTGGAAGGACCTTAATCCCGATGAAGAGCGCCGTGTGCTGCGCACGTCGTCGCCCTCGACCGAGGACATCTATCTTCCCGATTTGGTGCGGATTGGGGCCGCAAGCGGCGAGGTGCAAGAGGATTTGTGCTTGCTGGTAGGGTCTGCAGCGCAGCGCCGCCGTATTCTTGGCGTGAGCTGGTCCGTATGCTCCGAGTTGCCCGCCGGCTCGATTCTAGAGGTGGAACCGGGGGTGTACAGTCTATCTCCCGAGGCCCTTTGCGTAGCCGTCGCGCGCGAAGTCGGCTGCATCCAGGCATTTGCCCTGGCTCAGGAGCTGTGCTCTAAGATTTCGCTGAGTGACCGCGGGAAGTATCTGCCTCCCTACACCTCGCCCGTTACGAATAAGCTTGCAAAGGACAAGGACCAGCCAGCAGACGTGGGCTACTTTGAGGTTGAGCCGGTGCTGACGCCCGATCGTCTGGCAGATTACCTCGCGGCATGCAAGGGGAGCGCGGCCAAGCAGCTGCGGCGGCTGTGTCCCTATCTGTCGGAAAACCTGCGCTCGCCCATGGAGTGCATCATGCTCGCTCTGTTTTCGCTTCCGTTTTCCTATGGCGGATTTGCCTGCGGTCCCTTTAAGACCGACTACAAGATTGAGTTCGATGACCGCGCGCAGACAATCTCGGGGATGCCGCATGCAGTTTGCGATGCGTATCAGGAAGCAGCCCAGTTTGACCTGGAATACAACGGTGAGCTGGGCCATTCCTCCCGGAGGGGACGTATCCATGATGAAAAACGCAACACGGGCTTGATTACTATGGGAATCGAGGTCGCGACGGTCAACAACGAGATGCTCTGCGACATGGAAGCGATGGAAGCGCTTGCATGGCGCATGCACCAGCGTATGGGTAAGCGATATCAGAATCGCGTAGAGGCTCGTCGAAAGAGGCAAGATGCTCTGCTGAATACGCTCCGAGCGTGCTTTGGGCTCAAGCCAGCGTAAAACTATGGCTTTATAGGGGGTCTGTTATATGC
>DBEYYU010000044.1:0-9691 GCA_048184855.1 Collinsella aerofaciens | reverse complement strand
GTCTCGGGCTCGGGCTCGGGCTCCGGCACAGCTTCAGCCACGGGTTCGGGTTCGGGCTCAGGACGTTTAACGTGCTTGGGGCGCACGGCCTTGAGGTCCTTCTCACCGCGCTTTTTCTTTTTGTAGGACTGCTTGGCGCCCTTGGCGGTCTTGGGCTTGTCCTCGCCCTTGGCAAGCGCAGCATCCCAGGCCTCGTTGGCGATGACCGTGGCATACAGGCGGCCGCCTTTAAAGACGGTCAGCTTAATGCAGTCGTTAAGTTCCTCGAGCAGCTCGCGCGTGGACTCAAAGCCCAGGTCATAAGCAGTCATGTCGCCTGCGGCGAGCGCCTCCTCGACCTGCGTCATAAACGTTTGCTTGCCGCATCCAATCGCATCGCGTAGCAGGCGATACAGATAGATGTGGTTGCCCAGCGAAAGCGTGGGCCTAACTATTGTCTTGCTCATGGCAAATCTCCTCTTTACACATGTAAAGCATCTTACCATCGCATAGCGTTCGCCATGGCGGCGCCCAAGGCAAACGGGCGCGAACCGCTGTCGATTCGCGCCCGTTGTACAGGTCGGTTATCTATGAGAGGCAAACGTACTTAGTTGCCCGATGCCGTGCCTTGGCTCGAGTTGTCAGATGCCGTGCCGGAAGCGGTTCCGCTCGAGCTGTTGGTGTTGTTACTGTCTGCCGTGCCCGTTCCCGACGTGGTGTCGCTCGTCTGGCCTCCCGTGTTCGGCTGTGAACCGTCAGTCGTTTGGCTTGAGTCGGTCGTGCCGGACGGCGTGCCACTGTTGGCCGTAGAGGAATCGGTGCCCTGCGATTGGTTTTGGGTGTTCGAGGACGAATTGGCAGAGGTAGGACTGTCTTGCGTGTCGTCCGTCTGTGCCTGCTGATCCTGCGGCTGAGTGTTGCCATTTGCATCGCTCTCGGTCGTGCGCGACGACAGGATTGGCTCGGGACGCTCGCCCAGACCCTCACCGGCAGTGGTGATAAGGATGGCGCCGGCGCAGGCGATGACCGCGACGATGGCGATGGCGATCGAGAAGACGATGACCTTCTTTTGTGTCTGGCTGCGCTCTGCCGCCGCCTTGGCGCGCAGGCTGTTGGGGGCGACGCGCGCCGTGGTCGCGCGTCCCGCAACCTGGCGCATCTCCTGCGTGGTCGCGGCGCCACCTAGGTGCTCCTCGACATCGGGCTCAACGGGCTCGTAGGCGCCGGCAGGGTAGTCGACAGCGGCATGCGTGCCCTTGATTGCTTCGGCGCTGGCGGAGATAAAGTGGCGATAGACCTGCGAGGACACAACAGTGATGACTGAGCTCACAGCGGCACCAATCACCGAGCCGGCAATGCCGATCTTTGAAGCAAGCGCCACGCTCGTGGCGGCAGCTGCGGCGCCGGCGATGATCTGGGGAATGGAAATGTCGTCGAACAGGCCCTTTTTGGGCGCGATGGCCATGGTCTGTCCAATGGAATGGTTCTCGTGTACGCCGTTGTTGAGCGATGCCGGCGTCATGACGCGCGTGCGCGGCGCGTCGGTGTACTTGGTTGTCATACGGGGTCCTCCCGGTGTAAATCTGCTTCGTTTCGTGTAGCCATCAGGGTACCCACCAGATGTGAATCGTACGTGACATTTAACAGATACCATCAACTCATCAATTGCTCACCAAGTTGGTGGGATGCGGTTCCACCCGGCGGTTGAACTACAATAGGGCTTGCTAATTGTGTTGAATAGCGTTTACGCACGGGAGCATTCTTATGAATCTTCACCTTTCTCAGTCTGATGGCTTTTTGCGTGTGGCGGCGGCCTCGCCGCGGATTCGCGTGGCCGATGTCGAGGGCAATGCCGAGGTTGCGCTGGCGGCTGTTCGCGATGCTGCCGGGCGTGGCGTTCGCGCGCTGGTACTGCCCGAGCTTAACCTGACCGGCTATACCGCGGCCGATCTGTTCCATAACCGCACGCTGCTGCATGCCTGCGAAGCAGCGCTGGTGCACATCCTCGATGAAACCCGTGAGCTGCCGATCGTCTTTACCGTTGGCTTGCCCGTTGCGGTGGCTGAAAACATCTACAACTGCGCCGCCGTGTGCTGTGCGGGTGAGCTTTTGGGTCTTACGGCTAAGAAGTATCTGCCCAACTATGGCGAGTTCTATGAGCGTCGCTGGTTTGCTCCGTCGCCTGCGGATCCCGTGTGGGTTGAATTTGCCGGTCAGGGTCCGGTTCCGCTGGGTTCGGGGCTTGTCTACCGCTGCTGTGATGAGGGTGCCGAGGATATGGTGCTGGGCGTTGAAGTCTGCGAGGACCTGTGGGTGCCGGCGCCCCCTTCGACCGAGATGGCGCTTGCCGGTGCGACGGTGATCCTCAATCCGTCGGCTTCGGACGAGATTATCGGTAAGGCGGATTACCGCCGCAGCCTCATCTCTAACCAGAGCGCACGCCTGTACTGCGCCTATGCCTACGCGGACGCGAGCGAGGGCGAGTCCACGACCGACATGGTCTTTGCGGGCGAGAACCTTATCTACGAAAATGGCTCCAAGCTCGCCGCCACCAAACTGCTTACCTGCGATATGGCCATCGCCGACGTTGACCTTGACCGCCTGGTTGCCGAGCGCCGTCGCTCGACGACGTGGGCGCGCACCGACGATGCGCCGGAGGCCACGACCGTTGAGTTTTCGTTTGAGGGCGTGCTGGCCGAAGAACCTGTCCTGCGCGATGCCTGCGATATCGACCGCGTTTTCCCGCGCGCGCCCTTTGTGCCGGCCGACCACGGCGACTTGGCCGAGCGCTGCGAGACGATCCTCGATCTGCAGACTGCGGGCCTCAAGACCCGCCTTGCCCACACGGGTACCAAGGCTGCGGTTATCGGCCTTTCGGGCGGCTTGGACTCCACGCTAGCGCTGCTTGTGACCGTGCATGCCTTCGATGCACTGGGGCTGCCGCGCACTGGTATCACAGCCGTGTCCATGCCCGGCTTCGGCACGACGCATCGCACCAAGTCGAATGCCGAGTCGCTCGCTCGCGACCTGGGTGTGAGCTTCCGCGAGGTTTCGATCCACGCGGCTGTGGAGCAGCACTTCAAGGACATTGAGCATGATCCAGCTGTGCAGGACGTGACCTACGAGAACAGCCAGGCGCGCGAGCGTACGCAGATTCTGATGGATCTGGCCAACCAGGCTGGCGGTTTTGTCATTGGCACGGGCGACCTGTCGGAGCTGGCGCTCGGCTGGGCTACCTATAACGGCGACCACATGAGCATGTACGCCGTCAACGCGAGCGTGCCCAAGACGCTTGTGCGCCATCTGGTACGCTATGCCGCCGATGTCTTTGGCGGGCGCATTGCCGAGGTCTTGCTCGATATCCTCGATACGCCGGTGTCCCCCGAGCTTCTGCCGCCCACGGGCGACGGCGAGATTGCGCAGAAGACCGAGGATTTGGTGGGCCCGTACGAGTTGCACGACTACTTCCTCTACTACCTGCTGCGTTTTGGCTTTGAGCCGGGCAAGATCTACCGCATGGCGCTCAAGAGCTTCGAGGGCGTCTACGACGCCAAGACCGTCCACACGTGGCTACGTACGTTCTACCGTCGCTTCTTTGCCCAGCAGTTTAAGCGCAGCTGCCTGCCTGATGGTCCCAAGGTGGGCTCGGTGACGCTCAGCCCGCGCGGCGATTGGCGTATGCCGAGTGACGCTAGCTCGCGTCTGTGGCTTGCGCAGATCGACGCGCTCAATCCAGTTGACTAAGGTTGGCTAAATTGAACCAATACGGGGGTTGCAAGCGTTACACTTTTGCAATCTGATGGCCCGTATCGCGCGGCGCTCTTGTCGGAGCGCCGCGTTTTTCATATCGAAAGGTGGCACCATGCAGGCATCGCAGCGTCTCGACCGCTTTGGCGCGGAGGTCTTCGCCTCGCTCAACAACAAGCTTCTCGCGCTGAAGGCTCAGGGCAAGACCATTTACAACATGAGCGTGGGCACGCCCGACTTTAAGCCGTACGACCACGTGGTCGAGGCGCTCACGCAGGCAGCCCAAGATCCCGAGATGTGGAAGTATGCCCTGCGCGACCTGCCCGAACTCAAGCAAGCCGTGTGCGATTACTATGAGCGTCGCTTTGGCGTTTCGGGCATTACGCCGTCTATGGTGCAGTCGTGCAACGGCACGCAGGAGGGCGTGGGCCATTTGGGCCTGGCCCTGCTCGATCCGGGTGACACCATTCTGGTTCCCGATCCGTGCTACCCGGTCTTTGAGGCGGGTGCCAAGATCGCCGATGCCAAGCTCGAATACTATCCGCTGGTTGCCGAGCATAATTACCTGCCCTATGTGGCGGGTATCGATCCCGAGGTGGCCGATCGTGCCAAGTATATGATCGTGTCGCTGCCCGCGAACCCGGTCGGCTCGGTGGGCACGCCCGAGATCTACGAGGAGATCATCACTTTCGCCCGCGAGCACGACCTGCTCATCGTTCACGACAACGCATACTCCGACATCGTGTTCGACGGCGAGCCGGGCGGCAGCTTCTTGCAGTATCCCGGCGCGCTCGAGGTGGGCGTTGAGTTCTTCTCGCTCTCCAAGTCGTTTAACGTCACCGGTGCGCGTATCGGCTTTTTGGTCGGTCGCGAGGATGTGGTCTCGGCCTTCGCCAAGCTGCGCAGCCAGATTGACTTTGGCATGTTCTTCCCGATCCAGAAGGCCGCCATCGCGTGCCTTAATGGCCCGCGCGATGAGGTCGAGGCGCAGCGTCTGAAGTACCAGGAGCGCCGCGATGCCCTGTGCGATGGTCTTGAGGGTCTGGGCTGGGAGCGTCCCAACGCGCATGGCTCTATGTTTGTGTGGGCCAAGCTTCCCGGTGGTCGCACCGATTCCATGGCGTTTTGCGAGGAGCTCATGGAGAAGGCCGGCGTTGTGGTGACGCCGGGCGCGAGTTTTGGTCCTTCGGGCGAGGGACACGTGCGCATGGCGCTGGTCCTACCGCCCGATCAGATCGCTTTGGCTGTCGAGGCCATTCGCGAGGCGGGCCTGTATTAGAAACCTATTTCGACTCGTCAATAGCTCGAAACCGATTTCTCGCAGTTATTTTACGAATACTGCAAACAATTTCGGTAAACGGTCGATTTTTGGCTGCGAATAGGGGCATAATCAAAGTCCCGATTGGATGTATTGGGATTACGACAAGCCGCTCGGGTCGTTCCCGGGCGGCTTGTTTGTGGAGAGAGATGGGAGTTTCTAATGGTTAACGAGAAGAAGGTCGCTATTGTCGGCTGCGGTTTCGTCGGTTCGTCTTCGGCGTTCGCACTGATGCAGAGTGGTCTGTTCTCCGAGATGGTCCTCATCGACGTGGACAAGAACCGTGCCGAGGGTGAGGCCCTGGATATCGCGCACGGCATGACGTTTGCCGAGCCGATGAAGATCTACGCCGGCGATTATTCCGATGTCGCCGACGCCGCCATGATCGTCGTCACTGCTGGCGCTGCCCAGAAGCCCGGTGAGACCCGCCTGGACCTGGTCAACAAGAACGTCAGCATCTTCAAGTCCATTATTCCCGAGATTAAGAAGTCCGGCTTCGACGGCATTCTGCTAATCGTCTCCAACCCGGTTGATGTTCTGACCTATGCTGCCATCAAGATGTCTGGCCTGCCCGAGGGCCATGTCATCGGCTCCGGCACCGTGCTCGACACCGGCCGCCTGCAGCAGATGCTTGGTGCCCACGTCGAGGTTGACCCGCGCGATGTCCAGGCCTATGTCATGGGCGAGCACGGCGACTCCGAGTTTGTCGCTTGGTCCAGCGCTCAGGTTGCCGGCGTTCCGCTGAACACCTTCTGTGAGCTTCACGGCCACTTGGAGCATGAGGCTGCCGAGAAGCGCATCGCCGAGGACGTCAAGAACTCCGCCTACACCATCATCGAGAAGAAGCACGCCACCTACTATGGTGTCGCCATGGCCGTCAAGCGCATCTGCACCGCCGTTATGCGCGATGAGCAGACCGTTCTGCCTGTCTCCTCGCTCATGGTGGGCGAGTATGGCCTGTCCGATCTTGCCATCTCCATGCCGACCGTCGTTGGCCGCGACGGCGTTGTCTGCCGCGTCCCCGTGCCGCTGAACGACGACGAGCAGCATGAGCTCACCGTCTCCGCCAAGGCCCTCAAGGACATCATCGACAGCGTCGACTTCTCCTGCTAAATCAAGCTCGCTAGAGCGAAAAGCTACAATGAAGGCGTCCGGGTCCACACGGCCCGGGCGCCTTTTTGGTGCAAAGTAACCTGACTCCAATGCACCATAGTTGATGGGAGGGCCATGTCGGATTCGCCTAATTTTTTGACCTATGTCCAGACGGCGTTTGATCCCTTTGAGGAGCGGCCGTTCTGCGCGGTGGATAGCCTGGTCTTTGCGTGGTTGTCCTATTTGCGCTTGCCGGGTGATATGGCGGGGCTGACGAACTGGCAGGGCCTAGACGTACGCGAACTGCTGCGTGCCGAGTGCTACCGGGACATGATTGACGACTTGTGGGACCCAGAGGGAAGCAGGGCCTTGTTGGAGGCCGTGGCAGCAAATCCCAGATACCGCGGCGTGCACGTTTGCGGCTATCGTGCCGTGAGCGATGTGGTGGCGACGGAGCAGTTTGCAGCCATGGCGTTCCGGTTTCCGGCGGGGTTTAGCTATCTTTCCTTCCGGGGGACCGACAGCACGATTGTGGGCTGGAAAGAGGACTTTAACATGGCGTTCCGGTGTCCTGTGCCGGCCCAGGAATCCGCGGCGCGTTATGTGGACGAGGCGGCGGATGCGATCGACGGGCCGCTTTTGTGCGGAGGTCATTCCAAGGGCGGAAACCTTGCGGTGTACGGTGCGGCGATGTGCTCCGATGTCGCCCGTGAGCGAATCGAACGGGCGTATTCCCATGATGGTCCAGGGTTCGTCGAGGAGTTTCTGAACGGCAACGCCTTTGCCGATCTTTCCGGTCGAATCGACAAGACGCTACCTCGGTCGTCGATCTTCGGCATGATGTTCGAGACACAAGAGGACTATGTCATCGTTGAGAGCACCGAGTTCAGCCTGCTGCAGCACAATCCCTTTAGCTGGGTGGTTGATGGTTGCGACTTCGTATACTGTGAGCGCCTGTCCGCCGGTGCTCGATACGTTGATGGCTCCATTCGCGAGATGCTGCTTGCAGTGTCACCTAGCGAGCGCGAGCGTTTTGTAGATGCGTTGTTCTCCGTGTTTGAGGCTACGGACGCCGAACGGTTTGCGGATATCGCAGGAAATCTGCGTGAGAGTCTGCCCGTGATGCTCCAGGCTGCGCAAGGCTTTGACAAAGATACGCGACGCTTTATCTCGCAGGCCATCGTGGCGATCCTTAAATGCGCACTGTTGCCCAAACGACCCCAGATCGACGTGCCCGCTGCCGGCAAGAGTTTGGCAGAACAGCTCGAGGCTTGGCAGTCCGAGCTCCTGCGCTAGACATTGATACAAAGCAACCTGTCCCCGATGCGCCAATCTTCGATGCGCCTGGGGCGGGCTCGACCGCTATACTGGTTCGTGCCGAAATCGATCTAGAACGGAATGCCGTATATGAAAATCAATCACGCGATTCTGCATATCCTGGACTTTGACTCTGCCGTCAACGTCATGAGCCAGCGAGAGCTCGATATCGAGAGCCGTACCGTGCGCAACTTCGTGACCACGCATCTGCGCCGCGCACGCACCTCGGCCGACAATAAACGCGCCACGTTTGCCGAGAACTCCGCATTCGGCGGCGAGCTCAAGGGCTATTTCTTTGGTGAGCGTGAGTTCGTGGACCTGTCTCAGCAGATTGCGGAGTTCATCTCTTCCGAACTTACCAAGGCCGAGAAAGCCGAGTCCACTGACGTGCTTGTGGCGGACTTTGATGACGATGAGGATGCCCGCTGGTTTGCCGTGATGCTGCTGGGCTCCAAGCAGGCTTTTATGCACGAGGTAGGTCGCGAAGAGGGCGAGGTGCGCAACGACATTGCGCGCCACTACGCCATTCTGCCGAATCCCTCGCAAAAGGTGCCGAGCTATGCAATCGTGCGTGCAAGCACCATGGAGATCGGCTATGTGGACAAGAAACGCAAGATCGCCGGCGAGGACCGTATGCTTATCCCCGATGGCCTGCTGCAGTGCGACACGGGCGTATCGGGCAAGGAGGTCATCGACACCGTGACGCGTGTGGTCGAGGAAGTCGCCGAGGAGCACGGTGCCAATACGGCCGTAGCGCTCGCCAAGGTTAAGGCTGCTGTTGCCGAGAAGGTCGAGGATGACGAGGAGCTGCCGCCTTGGGATATCGTCGACGAGGTCTTTGAGGACGAGCCGGTCATCAAGGAGAGCGTGCGCGCGGCACTGACCGAGGAGAAGGTGCCTGAGCGTGTGCCCGTGGAGCGCAAGCAGGTCGAACGCGCGGCGGTGCGCAATCATAAGATCCGTACCGACACGGGTATCGAGATCAGCTTCCCGGCCGAGATGGGTTCCAACTCCGAGTACATCGAGTTCGTCAATGAGCCTAACGGCCTCATCTCCATCGAGCTAAAAAACATCGGGTCAATTGAGAATCGATAAACTGCGCTTGGACGCTGCAAAAAATAAAGGCCGAAGCCTCGGATGAGGGCTTCGGCCTTTTTACTTGGGGCTTAATTACGCTACTGGTTGAGCATAAGTCAGACACTATGACCCAATCCGAGGGCACGGAAACGACAGGAGCCCCCGCTCGTGACCGCGGGTCGGGGCTGCGACAATGTTGTTGAAGTGCCAGAGGCGCAGCCGCGCCGCAACGAGGTTGGGAGGCTCCCGTGCCTAGATATTCTACCGCCTTCGGAATGGACGTACACCTCAGGTCCACCACCGTCTGCGCGCTCGACGCGGAGACGGGCGAGGCAGTGACGAGGAGGTTCCGCGGCAACCCGTGGGGCGAGGTCGCGGAGTGGATGTCGGGCTTCCCCGGCCCGTCGCTCGCCGCCTACGAGAGCGGCTACCTCGGCTTCGCCCCGCAGAGGGAGCTCTCCGGGCTCGGCGTCGACTGCGTCGTCGCGGCCGTCTCCAAGGTCCCGAGGTCGGCGGCAGACCTCTCGTCCAAGAACGACCGCAACGACGCGGCCAGGATGGCCAAGGCGATACTGTCGCACGACGTCACCCCGGTATGGGTGCCGTCCCCCGAGATCGAGGGGCTCAGGGACCTCGCCGGGGCCCACGACGCGGCGACCGCGAGGCTCGCGGCGGCGAAGCAGCGGCTCCTGGCGTTCCTGGCCCGCCGGGGCTACGCCTACGGCGGCACGACGCCGGCCGGAAACCCCCGGAGGTACTGGACGTACGACTTCCTCAGGTGGCTCGACAAGGTCCGGCCCGCCGACGACGGCGGCATCCGGGCGCTTGCGGCGCTGAGGAACGAGGTCGAGGCGGCCGCCGAGACGCGCGACGACCTCCTCGCCGAGTACAGGGCCGCCGTCGCGGCGGGCCCCCTCTCGGCGGAGGTCGAGGCGCTCCAGTCGATCAAGGGGTGCGGCTTCGCGCTCGCCGCCGCCTTCGCGTCCGAGGTCGGCGACTTCTCGAGGTTCCGCTCCGGCAGGTGTTAGCGTCAATCTATTTTTCACCAGTTTCGCTAAACAGGCGCGCCGTTCGCGCAAAGGCGGTTTCACCGGTTGCGCTAGCGTATTTTCACCGATTCCGGTCACGGCTTGACGGGGCCGTCCCTCGGCAGGTCCTTCA
>DBEYYU010000043.1:0-14125 GCA_048184855.1 Collinsella aerofaciens | reverse complement strand
TTCATGGGAAGGCTCGAGGCCTACCTCGTGTACTATCGTGAGGAGCGGATCAAGAAGTCCCTCGGGTGGCTGAGCCCGATGGAGTACCGCAGGAAGCTTGGATACGCCTAGGCGCGGTCCAAGAAATCGTCCGCACCCCCGGCCGTCCACACGAGGACGGCGAAATAACCCCAGCCGTACGTGTAATCGTTGCTCCAGGTGTCGCTTGTACGGTCAAAGTGGAAGACCTGCTGGTGAAAATCGTTGGTGAGCACAAATCCGATAAGCAGGATAGCCACAATCCGCAGCGCAGCGCAGTAGCGGCGACCCAGGCGGTGTTGCTCCAGGCCCGCAAGGCGCAGACCACACAACTGGTAGAGCAGCGGAATGAGTGTCATGGGCACGTAGTACATGTACCACAGCACGGTGGCATAGAACGGCGTGAACGACTTGTACTTGAGAATGACTTCGATCATCCACAGGGCGCAGATGGTGGCGACGGCAACAAGGCGGCGGCGCAGCACATAGTCCAAACAGCGCAGATAGACCGATACGCCCCAGATCGAAAATATAATTGCGGCGACAAGCAGCGGGAGAGAGCTCGAGTGGGCGAGCGCATCCACGACCTCTTCGGACACCTCGCTATAGGCGGGCACGGCGTTAGAAAGTTTGGGGTCGAAGGCGGACAGCGCCGGCAAGACTGCCAAAAGCATGAGGAACAGCGCGGTGATGGCGCCGGCGATAGCAAAGACGCGGTGGCGGTACACCTGATGTGTTATGCCAACAAGGAATCTCGGCATGGCGAAGAGCCTGCCGCCCCTGGGATCCGCAGCCGGTGCGGTCCGGGCGGCCGCGTGGCCGATATGTCGCTCGCGGGTACCCATAGTGCTTTTAGTGTACCGACAGATGGGTCGAAAAAGCGGGCCGCATGTCCCAAAATCCGCAGACGGCAAGGCGCCCGGCAGCCTCCCCCGTCTGGCACTTGCCGATATCCGCCCGCCCCAAACCACCGCAAAGGAGACAGGCACCTTTGTGGTGGTTTGGGGCGATGCGCTAGTCCACGGTGATGTCGAGATTTTTGCCGATGAGGCCTACGTAGCCGCCTTCGGCTGCCTTGGGGCTGTCAGCATGGCAGAGGACCCACTTGTCGGCCTTCCAGTAGCAGTAGCTGTCGCCGGCCGCAGGCATGTCGGCCGCGACCTCGGGGCGCGGGCCGTTGGTGCCGGCGGGCAGCGCCACCATCACCTGGAAGCCACCGTCGTCGACCATGCACGGCGTGTAGTGGAGCGTGGTGTTGAAGACTTCGACGACCGTACCCGCCGGCACGCGAAACGCCTTGACGCACGCGGTGTCGAGCTTGCCGTCCTCGATCTCCCAGCGATGCGCCACGAGCAGGATAAAGTCGCGAGCGCCCAGGTTGAATTCGCTCGCGCGGTGATACTCCAGGCAGTTGAGACGCGTATTGTAGCCGTTGCACCAGCCGAGCTGGAAGGGACGGCCACCAAACATGAGAAAGCCAAGCTTGTCGGCATCCTTGACGTCCTCGAGCTCCGGCGCACTTGCAACGTACTTGCTGCCCTCGGGAATGGGCGTGGCAGAGAGCGCCTCGAGCACGGGCGACATAAGCTCGGACGGAACGTTATCCCAAACGTTGCCATAGGACTTGAACTCGGGATCGTTGACAGAGTAGATATGCATGTTCGCTCCTGTTCGTTTATGTGACAGTATGAACATTCTAGAACAAACATAAGCGATTTTAAACACTCGTCCCGACCACTCAGCAAAAAGGCACCCCCGCATAAGCGAAGACGCCCAATGCGCGCGTTTTGGGCGATAAAGCTCTTACGCCTGCTGATAGTGCAGATGCTTCTCGTCGATATCGGCCAGGTCGCGGTCGAGGTAGCGGCGCGCAAGCCAGTTGGCCATGGGGAGGTTCTGGTCCAGGTAGTTACCGCATTCCCCGGGAGCGGCACCGGGGACATCGCCCTCGAAGCCGGCGACAAACTCAAACAGCTCGCGGACGAGCGGCAAGACCTTCTCGCTCGTCAGCTCGCCAAAGACAACCAGGTAAAAGCCCGTGCGGCAGCCCATGGGGCCAAAGTAGACAATGCGGCTCGCCCACTCGGCATGATTGCGAAGGAACGTCGCGCCCAGGTGCTCGATGGTGTGGCACTCGGCCGTGTTCATGACCGGCTCCTTGTTGGGCGTGGTCAGGCGCAGGTCAAACGTGGTGACGGCGGCACCGGTCGCCGGATCGCGGTCGATGCGGCTCACATACACGCCGGGCTCAAGCAGCAGATGATCAACGGAAAAGCTGGCGATGCGCTCCATGGCAGATCCTCTCGATAGTCAAATTGGGACGGGGCTCTTTTAGCTGGTTCGATTGGTCGCACCAATCATACCAGTCAAAAAGCCCCGTCCCAAAAAGACAACTTAGCCAAGGACACGGGCCATACGCGTCTTGAACTCGGACAGGAAGCGCGGAGCATCCACGGTCAGTGCCACAAGCGCGCTCTTGTCCGGATCGGACAGGCGACGCTCATCGCAGATGGTGCGACCGCGGTACTCGCCCAGCAGATCAACACGCAGGTTGCAGCCGAGCGCACCTACGAGCGTGGGGTCGATCGCCACGGCAACGGCCAGCGGATCGTGCAGCGCGCAACCACCCAGGTAGGGTGCGTTCATCTCGTACGAGCCAATGTAGTGCTCGACCATGCTCGCAAATGCGCAGCCCGCCATGGTGCCCGAGCCCGTCCAGCCGGCAATGTCGCGGCGTGTGAGCACCACGCGATGCGTCACGTCCAGACCCACCATGGTGAGCTTACGGCCCGAGCGCAGCACCGCGTCGGCTGCCTCGGGGTCGCTCGCCATATTGGCCTCGGCGCCCGCGCTCACGTTGCCGGGCACGGTAAGGGCGCCGCCCATCACGACCACGCGGCCGATGGACATCATCGCCGCCGCATCGCGCTCCAGGGCGAGCGCCAGGTTGGAGAGCGGGCCAGTCGCTACGTAGACCAGATCGGGACCATAGGTGCGCGCGGCATCGATCAGATAATCGACCGCAGCGTTGCCGTCGGCCGAGGTCGCCCCCACCGGCTCGTAGGGCGACGCGGGCACGCTCGCGCCGCCGATGCCGTTCTTGCCGTGAATGAGCGCGGTGGACGCCGGCGGCGTATAGGGCTCAGTCGCTTGCAGAGGACGGTCGGCACCCAGGTACACCGGAACCTCGGGGCGACCCAGCAGATCGAGCACCGCCAGGCAATTGTGCGCCGATTGCTCGACGCGCACGTTACCAAAGCACGTGGTGATGCCCACGAGCTCCACCTCGGGGCTCGCGATGGCATAGGCCAGCGCCATCGCATCGTCAACACCCATATCCAGATCAAGGATCAGCTTCTTGATTGCCATTGTTCTACTCCGCTTCTCCGTCTTTATCGTTTAACCAAACCAATGTTCAACTTCGGCGCGCGTGGGAATCGATTGCTGAGCGCCCAGGCGCGACACCGTCACTGCCGAGGCGCGAGCACCCGCGGCCATGCACTCAAAGAGCGGCAAGCCCTCTAGGCGAGCCGCCGCCAACGCGCCGATAAACGTATCGCCGGCGGCCGTGGTATCGACTACCGTACTCGAAAGTGCCGGCATGCGCAGCAGCTCACCGCCATCGCCGAGCGTAACCGAGCCGGCACCGCCCAACGTGATGACCGCAGCTCCGGCACCCTTGTCGAGCAGCGCATTGAGCGCGGTGACGCAACTCGCGTCATCCGTGGGCAGAATGCCCGTCAGCACCTGGCACTCGGTCTCGTTGGGGCAGACCAAGTCGACCGCAGGCCAGACCTCCGCAGGCAGCTCGCAGGCGGGCGCTGGATTAAAGACCGTATAGAACCCCAGCTCGTGAGCGCAAACAAGCGCCTCGGCCGTCGCTGCAAGGTCACATTCGCCCTGGGCGATAAAGACGCTTCCGGCAGCCGGGGCAATCTCGCTGGCGTCGCCGTCGAGCTCATGAGCCACCAGACGCCTCAGCGCGCAGGCAACGTCCGCGCCCGCAAGCGCATGGTTGGCGCCCGGCGACAGCACGATGCGGTTGTCTCCCTCGCAGCGAATGATGGTCGCCGTTCCCGTCTCCACATCATCGCGATGCACTACAAAGTCACAGTCCACGCCGGCGTCTTGGAGCCCCGCCACGAGCGACGCGCCGAACGCGTCGCGACCGACCGCGCCGATCATGTGCGTGCAAGCGCCCATACGCGCGGCAGCTACGGCCTGATTGGCGCCCTTGCCGCCGGCGTTGGTGATAAACCCGCTGCCGCCGACGGTCTCGCCCGCACGCGGTATGCGCTCGCACGCCACCGAAAGGTCCATGTTCATGCTGCCGAACACCGCAACGATGCCGCGATCTGCCATGGAAACCTCCTCATCTGCGGGCCTTATGCCCACCGCCAGCCGTCGATCGTGCACTCTCGCACCCCCTATAACTTTAGTTCACTTTGATGTGGACGCGCGCTTGAGCTTGCGCCAGCAGCAAGCATTCACAGGAGCAGGCAGCTACAATGAAGGCGTGCTGATTATTCTCGTCATTGGATGATGTTTTATGGAACAACTCTCGCAATCGGGCTCGCGCGGTCGACGCCGCACGGGCAACGAGCCGGCGCCGCACGAACGCGTGAAGGGCGAACGCCGTGCCAACGAACCGCGACGCACCGTGAGCCCCCATCGTGCTTCTGCCAACAACGCGGGCCGCGCCAACACTCCCGCCGCGGAGCAGACGCCTGCTCGCCCCAAATCCCGCTACATCCCTGCCCTTGACGGCCTGCGTACGCTCGCCGTCGTCGCGGTGGTGCTCTATCACCTTAACCTCACGTGGGCGCAGGGCGGCCTGCTTGGCGTCACGATCTTCTTTGTGCTTTCGGGCTATCTGATCACGCGCTTGCTGCTCAACGAAGTCGCTAAGACCGGACGCATCGACCTTAAGAGCTTCTGGATTCGCCGCATCCGTCGCCTGGTCCCCGCCGTGGTGACCGTCGTGGTGGTAACCTGCGCGCTGTGCACTCTCTTTAACCACGTGATGCTCACCAAGATGCGCCCCGACATCCTGCCGTCGCTGCTGTTCTTCAACAACTGGTGGCAGATTGCCCAAAACGTCTCGTACTTCAATGCTCTGGGCGACCCCTCGCCGCTCACGCACTTTTGGTCGCTTGCCATCGAGGAACAGTTCTACCTGATTTGGCCGCCACTGCTGTTTGCCATGGTATCCATGCATGTGAGCAAACCCAACACGCGCCGCGTGGTTCTGGGCTTGGCTGCTGTCTCCGCCATCGCCATGATGGTGCTCTATAACCCTGCCGCCGACCCCAGCCGCGTGTACTACGGCACCGACACCCGCGTGTTCTCGCTGCTGCTGGGTGCCTGGATGGCCTTTATCCCCGATCGCGACCTGGCGCCGGTGCGTCTCGCTCGTCGTTTGGGGCTCAATCGCCTGGCCGGCGCCGCCAAGCACGGCAAGAACGCCGAGGGCAAGCCTGGCGAGAAGGCCGACGAATCAGCCGAGACCGGCCCGGCACAGCCGAGCGCCCTCGTGCGCTTTTGGTCCTCGCCCGCATCCATCGATGTGTTGGGCCTCGTGGGTCTGGTTGGCCTTGCCGCCATGGTCGCGCTCACCAACGGCTACACCGCGTTCCAGTATCGCGGAGGCACGCTGCTGTGCTCGATCCTCACACTCATGGTCATCGCGGCCTGCGTGCAGCCCCAGGGAATGGTTGCCCGCGCGCTGTCCGCCGAGCCGCTCGTATGGGTTGGCAAGCGCTCGTACAGCATCTACCTGTGGCACTATCCCCTGCTGTTGCTCATGAACCCGGTCGCCAACATCAACGATACACCGTGGTGGCAGTACATTTTGCAGGTGCTGTTGGTGGTCGCCGTGGCCGAATGCTCATATCGCTTTATCGAGACGCCGTTTAGGAAGGGCGCCTTTGGGCGCACCGTTGCCGAATTCCGCGATGGCACCACCACGCCCGCCAACTGGGCACGCACGCACGTCCCCGTCTGCGCAGCCTGCGCTGTCGTATTGGTCGTTGCACTGGGCGGCCTGATCTTTGTGCCCGAGACGTCTGCGCTGAGCGGCGAGGGCGCCGAAGTCCTGAACAAGGAAGCCAAGAACACCGCGCCCACCGACCAGCAGGCGGCCGACGACACCGACAAGGACAACGACGGCTTCCCCGATGGCTCCTACGATCTGCTTATGATCGGCGACTCCGTGTCGCTGCGTGCCGTAGACACCTTTGACG
Organism: Collinsella aerofaciens; assembly: GCA_048184855.1. Lineage (GTDB taxonomy): Bacteria > Actinomycetota > Coriobacteriia > Coriobacteriales > Coriobacteriaceae > Collinsella > Collinsella aerofaciens_CA. The sequence goes on along the minus strand of DBEYYU010000043.1, from coordinate 7,865 downwards.
GTGTGTTCCCGCACAGCCATATCGATGCCGAAAAGGGCCGCCAGTTTGATGCGGGCCGCGCGACATTTGAGGGCTATATCCAGCAGAACCTTGCCGGCAAGATCGTGGTCTTTGCACTGGGCACCAACGGCTTGGTAACCGACGACCAGATCGACGCCATCATGGACGATGCAGGAGATAAGCGTATTGTGGTGTTTGTGAACACGCGCAGCCCGCAGCCGTGGGTTGGCTCTACCAACCAGGCCATCGCTAACGCCGCTACGCGCTACAAGAACGTGCGCGTTATCGACTGGTACGGATACAGCGCCAACCGCAACGACCTGTTCGATGGCGATGGCACGCATCTATCGACCACTGGCGTGACTGAGTACCTCAACTTGATCCACGATGCCGTCAAGAAGGACCTGCCCGTGCATCCCGAGGATCACGTCAACGATCCGCAGCCGGCAGCCGTCAAGTCTGCCACCGACGCGCTCGTTAACGCCCTCGCCTTCAAACCGCACAAGCTAGGCACCGACAAGTAACCTGCAGCGCAAACTTCCCACATCCGGAGGGGGTGTCTGCCACGGCAGACACCCCCTCCGGCAGTTAGGGACGCTCCTGGCGCAGCCAATGAAGACCTCTACGGATGAATTCCAGGCCGCTCCGTCGCTCCAGACATCGTTTCCGCGCCTCGTGCCTGCCCCAAACAATCAAAACAAGCCCTTTTCGCCGCACCCTCAAAGGTCTGTGGGCAAAAAAGGGCAAATATGAGTACTGTTACCATTTTAGTAGCAGGCAAAACCACCCAAAATGACGTCCGAGCGACCCCTACAACCCCCTAAAGCAGCCAACCTGACTGGTTTAAGGCGTATTGGAGCCAATTTTAATGAACATACTAAAGGCTATGTTCATTATCTTTTAGGATGTAAATGCTATTCACTTAGCAACAGTACTCATATTTGGCATTTTTTGCCCACTGCCATATAACTAACACCCTATAGCAGACAAAAACAGGCCGCAGCCCATCGCTGCGGCCTGTTTAGAGTCCAAAAGAGGCGCTAAGCGCTGTAGCCCATCGCTTGCAGCACAAACATGACGACCGTGAGCACCGTAATCACGCCGATAGTCGCCCAAGTGAGCACATTCCACACGCGGCCGTTGCGATTAGCGCCCATAATGTGACGGTCAGCGGCAATAACCACCTGGAACACCAGAACCACGGGCAGTAGCACGCCATTGATGACCTGCGAAGTCATCATAATCTGGAACAGATCGACGCCGGGCATAAGCACCAGCACGGCAGAGATACCGATGATGGCCGTAATGATGCCGCGATAGACCGGGGCCTCGTCCCAGCTGCGGTCGGCACCGCGCTCCCAGCCAAATGCCTCGCAGATAGCGCTCGACGTAACGCCCGGCAGCACGCAGGCAGCCAAGAAGCTCGCCGCGACCAGGCCCGAGGCAAACAGTACCGTGGACCACTGACCCGCAATAGGCTCCAACGCGCGGGCGGCATCGGCAGCATCGCTAATCTGAATACCCGCCGGGAACAACACCGTACCGGTCGTGATGATAATAAAGCCGGCAATGACATCGGCAGCAAGCGAGCCGCTCACGGTATCGATGCGCTGCAGCACGATATCGTCCTCGCCCGCGTTCTTATCGACCACGTTGTTCTGCGCCAAGAAAATCATCCACGGCGCGATGGTGGTACCGATCGTTGCGACCACGAGCGACACGTAGCTGGGGTCATTTTGAATGTTAGGCACGACCAGGTCGACCGCGACCTCACCCCAGTTGGGGCCAGCCATAAACGCGGCGACAATATAGGTCACGAACACGCAGCTCACCAGCAGCAGAATCTTCTCGATGCGCTGGAAACTACCCGACATGGTAAGCATCCACACCAGCAGCGCCACCAACGGCACCGAGATGCTCGCCGGCACGCCAAAGAGAGCAAGGCCGCTGGCGATGCCCGCAAACTCCGAAATGGTAACAGCCGTGTTGGCGATCAACAGCGCCGCCATAGCAAGTACACTCTTGCGCACGCCAAAGCGCTCGCGAATGAGCGATGCCAAGCCCTTGCCCGTGACGCAGCCGCAGCGCGCCGCGGTCTCCTGCGTCACGATGAGCAGCACAGTCATGACAGGAAGCATCCAGAGCATCTTGTAGCCATAGCTGGCGCCCGCGCTGGAATACGTTGCAATGCCGCCGGCGTCATTGCCCGAAAGCGCCGCCAGCAGACCGGGACCCATAGCGCCAAAGATGGCCGCGATGGTCAACTTTTGCTTGGTGCCCGACTTTTGCTTGGTATTTTGCACGCGACCACCTAACCCATGACCGACATGGTGAGCAGCACCGCAGCGGCGCAGTACGCTACGCACGAGATCATGACGGCAATAACGTTCATGGCGGTGCCCGACGTGTTGAGGTCATGCTCGTCACGCCAGAACAGCACCATCAGGTAAATCACGGCGCTCATGTTGCCAACCAGGCAAATGATGGCAGCGATATTAAAGCACCCGGTAAAGAGTTGCTCCTCAAACATGGGCGCGTCGGGGAACGCGGCGGTGCGCACCAGCTGGGCGCACAGGTAGGTCACGAGTGACAGAATCAGGCCCATGCCCGTGCTCTGGAAGAAGAACCCCAGATACGGCTTGGGCTCGTCGTCGTGACCGTCATACTCCAGGAAGTAGTTCTTGACGAACGACACCATGCGCGAGGCCGCCAGCAGCACGAGCGGCATGGCGCACATGGGGAACACCACCAGATGCGCGGAGCCGAGCGCCGTCCCCAGCACGGTCGCCATGATGCACGACGCGATGCCCCATACAACAACCCAGTACTGGCGATGCACGAACCAGCTGAGCACGTTCGTCGAGTCGTCCGACGCGCTATCGCCCGAGCCGACACCGGCGATCTGCAGGTCCTCCTGGTGCTCCTCGGCGATAACGTCCATGGCGTCATCGAAGGTCACGATACCTAGGATGTGGCGGTTCTCGTCGCAGACAGGGATGGCAACCAGGTCGTACTTGGTCATCTCGTCCGTCACGTCTTCCTGGTCCTCGTCGGGCGACACATAGACCAGGTCGCGATAGGCCAGCTGTCCCAGCGTGGCATCGCGGTCAGCTACGATCAGCGTGCGCAGCGAAAGCACGCCCGTCAGCATGCCGCTCGGATCCTCGGTATAGACGTAGTAGACGCTCTCGAAGTCCTCATCGAGCCGGCGAATCGCCTCGATGGCGTCACCGACCGTTGCCGTGGCGGGCAGGGAGACAAACTCCGAGGTCATGATGCGGCCGGCGGTGTTGTCCTCATACCCCAGCAGGTTACGAATCGCCTTCTCCTCCTTGACGCCCATCAGGCGCAGGAGCTTCTCGGCCTTCTCGTAATCGAGCTCGTCGATCAGGTCGGCTGCATCGTCCGGGTCCATCATGGCCAGCATCGACGATGCGTCCGTGTCGGACAGGCCCTCGAGCATCTCGGTCATAAGCTCGTCGTCATCGAACTCCGAGATGGCCTCGGCGGCCTGGGCAGTATCGAGCTGCGCAAACACCTGCGCACGCAGGCGCGGGTCGAGCTGCTCGATAATGTCGGCGATGTCGGCAGGGTGCAGCTCGCCGAGCGTCTTGTGCGACACCGAGAGTTGAATGTTCTTGGTCGAGCGGTCGAGCAGGTCCATGTAGGACCAAGCGATGATGTCCTCACTGAGCGGCTTGCCCAGGTGCTTCATAAAGCCTTCGACGATATGCTCGAGCGCGGGGCTGATGGCGCGTAGCAGACCGCGGGCACCGACCTCGGCGCCCAGCAGACGCAGCTGATTTTCGCCCGACATGGAAAACTTGATGTCGTTTACACGCACGACCTTCATGCCCTGCGTGTCGACGATCTGCTTGTTGAGCACGTCACGGACAAGCAAGAGTTCGGTCGGCTGCAGGTACGAAAAACGGATTTCGGTGGCCGACGTCTTAAGGTGTACACCCGTCTCGTCGATACGATCGACCCATTTGCGCCAGCTGATCATAAACGGCGTCTTGCCGGGGCCGCGGAACGCGAGCGACGTCACGTGCGGAAAAACTTCGCCGGTAGCAATGCCAAAATCGTTGACCACGCCGAGCTTTTCGCCGTCGACGTCCAAGACCGGCAATTTGAGCATCTCACTCAGATAATTCAATGGTGCTCCCCATCATTATTCCTCCGAACGCGGCCGCGCGTGCGGCGTCCGGGGGCTTCTGGATATGTATACGCATGCGCGGGCGGCACGCCGCTCGACGCTTACACCCCGTGCATGCGCAAAAAGCACCTGCATGGGGTCATCGACTGTATGGTCGAGGTTTGGATTTCACCTGTAACCTTTCTCTTGACCCTCATTAACCGCAGTAACTATAGCATCAGCATCGCCCTGCGGCATCGAATTTATGCGCTGCACATTGCAGGCATACCAAACGCTGACGCATCCGTGACATAGCCGTTGGGGACGTTCTTAAACGACTACCCAATGACTACTCTGTGGTGTCGTCGTCCTCGGCAAGTTGGGGGAACACGGCGTCCTTGGGCATGGTGGCCTTCGTCAACGAGGTGAGCTTTTTGCTCAGCGACGTGTCCGTCTTGACCAGGTCGCTGAGCGTCACGATCTTGTAGCCGTCGGCGACAAGGCCGTCGATAATCTGTGGCAGCGCCTCGAGTGTCTGCTCAGCGCATTCGTCTCTATCGGTGAGCAGCACGATATTGCCCGGCGTCACCGAATCGAGCACCGTCGAGACCTGCTCGTCGGCACCGTTGAGCAGCCAGTCGCCCGAGTCGATATTCCACGAGACCACGGCGGAGACCAGGTCCATCGCATCAATCCAGTTTTGCTCGTCAAAGGCAGCGTAGGGAGCACGCAGCACCATCGTCTTCACGCCGGTCGCCGACTTAATCGCATCGGTGCCTTTCGTAATCTGCTCGCGCACCGCCTCACGTTTCTGACCCTTGAGCGAATCGTCGCTGTAGCTGTTGGATCCGATCTCGCACCCGGCATCGACAATCGCCTTGGCCGTGGCAGGCGAGGCCTCGACCGCATCGCCCGAAAGGAAGAACGTCGCGGTGACGCCCTTTTCCTTGAGCACCTGCAAGATCTGCTTGGTGGCGCCGCTCGGACCCTCGTCAAACGTCAGCGCCACGTACTTTTTGTTGCCCTTGGGCGCCACGCTGGCGCACGCAACAACGCAATCGGTGGCGGGCACAACCTCGCCGCGATCCTGCGTCTTGCCCGACTGCTCACCAACCCACACCTCGGAGCGGCCCTGGACACCCCACGTCTGCACATACTCGATAGCGCCCGTGCCCTCGACCTTGAGCTTGGGCTCGATAACCGTAGCCTGAACCTCGTGTTTCTCGTAGGTGTTACGGCCATTCTTGACCGTCACCTTCTCGCCACCCTCGAGTTCGCGGCTATCCCATTTGCCCTGCTTCACGCGCTTGCCGTCGACCTTCACCGACAGCTTTTCGCCTCCATGGCGCTTGAGCACACTGTCATCGACGGCCAGCAGGTCGCCTGCGTCGTAGGTGTCAGTCAAATCCTGTTCGTCGATGAGATTCTGCAGCGTAGAGCCCACGCGCACCGCGGTCTTCTGGCCGTTGAGCTCCACGTCCACGCTGCGGTTGACGTAGCCCACGACGGCAGCGATAAACAGCACGAGCGCGCAACCCACGGCGATGAGCGCATAGGGCAGGCGAGACGAACGACGGGGTGTGCGGCTGTTGCCGATGCGCGCGCTGCGATCGCTAAAGCCGCGGCTATGGTTGAGATACATCGCGCCGGGCTTACGGTGACGCTTGCGCTGACCGCTAGGCAGCTGCCCCAGGTCGCGGCGCGCCGTCGGACGCGCACCCGAACGCCCGTTTAAGTTGGATCCGTTTTGGCGCATGTGCCCTCCCCCATAAACACAGCAAGCCGGAGCAACAGGTCTCCGGCTTGCCTCCCATCATTTGGTACGTCGCTATTTTGTAGCTTTTGACGAGCCTCCGCTCGCCTTTTGGTATTCGTCCTTAAAGGCCTTGAACATGCCGCGCGTCTTGCCGAGCTGCTTGCCCAGTGCGCGACTGCCCTTGTCCACGGCAACCGATCCCTTGTCGTCGAGCACCTTGGCGCCCTTTTTGACCTTGTCGCCCACCACGACGCTGGCCTCGGCGGCCTTGGCAGCCGCACCGCCCGAATACCCGAGCGACTTGACCTCGTCCGAGACGACCATCGCGCCGTTCTCGTAGCCGCGCAGCATCGTCGGCGGCACCTGCGTGTCACCAACCAAAACACTCGAAGCAGCACCGGCGGTCACATAGAATGCCTGCACGATGCCCGAGCGTGGCTTGAACTCAACGTCCGAGCAATAGCCCACGACGTCGCCCGATTCCGTGCGCACGTCCATACCGACCCAGATGATGCAATCGTCCAGGTTGATGTCGAGGCGCTTGGCGGCGGCGGCATCGTACGTGTCCTTGACGTCATCGACCGCAATGGCGCCCTCGTAGACACCAATGGCGTCGAGCGCTACGAATCGATCGGGACGCTCGATCATGCCCGCGATATCGGACTGGCGGACCATAAAGCCGACCACGCGCGTACCGCCCGGGGTAAAGACCGGAAAGTGAATCTTTCCGAGCTTTTTAGGGCTGCGCGGTGTGCCGTCCTTTTTGGTGCGCTTGTCCTCGGTAGGCTTGCGATAGATCTTGGCGCCGACAAAATCCCCGGCGCGCATTATGCCTCGGTCGAGGGCTCCGCAGCCTCGGTATCAGCCTCGACGGCGTTCTCGACCACGACGTCGGCGGCAGGCGTCACGTTGCCGCCCGAAATGGCGTCGTTGAGCTGCTCGCGCAGCTGGTCCATGCGCTCGCGGGCCAGGTCGACCTTGGCGCGCAGGTCGTCGGTCTTGGCGTCGACCATCGGGCCAAAGTCATTCACCGCAGCACGGGCCTCCTCGGCGCTGTGCTCGTAGGTGTCGCGCATATTGTCCCAGGCGTCGTTGGCGATATCGGCAGCCATGGCGCGGGTCTCGGCGCCCGAGCGCGGGGCCAGAGCAACGCCGACAATAGCGCCGGCAGCGGCACCAAAAAGTGCGCCGGAGACAAAGCTGAAAGTCTTACCCATGATCATTCCTCTCCTGCGGGCACGTCGGTGCCCACCGTTTGAATGCTGTCCATTATACCCGCAGCGCATCACTTGCCGCTCCGCTCATCTGCGTACGGCAAAGGCGCAGGTATGTGATGGTGATAAACGCCTAGGCCTACTCCTGGGGCATAGCCGGCATGGCCACCGTGTCACCCGGGTCCTCGCCGGCGCCGTCCACGAGCGGCAGACCGCCCTCATGCGCAGGTCCTGCCGGAACCGTCGCCGCACCGCCAAAGACGGCAGCGGAGGCCTCGTGGTTCTCGGCAACCGCGCCCTCGGTATCAATCGCCACCTGGGGCTCGTCGTCAAAGTTGGGGACGCCCTGGGGCTCGGTGGGAACGGGCTCGGCGGTCGCATCGGCAACGGGCTCGGCGTCGACCGGCACATCGCCCTCGTCAGCGCCCTCGTCCTCGGCAACATCTTCGCCGTTCGCAGCGGCGACGGCCTCGTGAGGATCCTTGCCCTCGGCCTCGGCGCGCATGCCCAGCACCAGGTTGCGCAGGCCCGCGACCGTGCCTTCCACGTCGGGGGCAGGCTGGTCGGCGTGCAGGTACGCCCAGTCCATCATAAAGGCGGCCGAAGACAGCGCACCGATGGCCAGCGCGTCGTCGGGGCACGAAAGCTCAACCTCAAAGACGCGCTCGTCGTGCTCGCTTACGCGCGTGCGGCCGCACGAGATGCTACCGGCAAGCCCGGTCTCGTTCATGAGCTCGACCGTCACGTGCTCAAGCAGATG
>DBEYYU010000042.1:0-6341 GCA_048184855.1 Collinsella aerofaciens | reverse complement strand
GCACTTAATGTGCTCTCCGTCGTGAGCAGGACTGTAGAGCAGCAACCTTAATATGTCTCAGGGCCGCCCCCTCCGCCGCGCACTGGGAACGTGCCACGCGCTTTACCTGCGTAAACAATGTGAGTGAAATATGAATCTCGATGGATACGCCCGCAGCCGTGTATACTAAACAGCTGTGTGAAACCAGGGGAGTATTCTGGCTGGACAAAATGCCTGCTTAATAGGGTTGTCAGGTAGTCCGGGCGAAATACAAGGCTGGGGAGCACGTCGTGTAAGTAGTGGTCCTCTAGGGGCGTACGCTCGGTGGTGTACGCATTGTCCCAAGACCACGCGAGAGTTGGGATCATATCTTGATCAGCATGATTCTCGGCCGCAAGATTGGCATGACCCAGGTTTGGGACGAGGACGACAACGTCGTTCCCGTCACGGTCATCCAGGCTGGCCCCTGCGCTGTCTCGCAGGTTAAAACTCAGGCAACCGACGGCTATGACGCCGTCCAGATCGGTTTCGGCGACATCAAGGCCAAGAACGTGAACAAGCCCATGGCTGGTCACTTCGCCAAGGCTGGCGTCGAGCCTGTCCGCTTCCTTCGTGAGGTCCGCGTCGAGAACGGCGAGGAGCACAAGGTCGGCGAGGTCGTCACCGTCGCTGATTTCGCTGATGTCGAGAAGGTCGACGTCATCGGTACCTCCAAGGGTAAGGGCTTCCAGGGTCGCATCAAGCGCTGGGGTCAGCGCCGCGGTCCTATGACGCATGGTTCTCACTTCCAGCGTCACCCCGGTTCTATCGGTCAGTGCGCCTATCCTGCGCGCGTCCTCAAGGGCGTCAAGATGGCCGGTCACATGGGTAACGAGCGCGTTACCGTCAAGAACCTTTCCGTTGTCCGCATCGATGCCGAGCAGAACCTCATCTTGGTCAAGGGCGCTGTCCCGGGTGCCAAGAATGGTCTCGTCGCCATCCGTATGGCCTAAGGGCCCAGCCCATTTAGCCCAGCGTCATACCAAGGAGAACACTTAAATGGCAAAGTTTGAAGTAAAGAACAGCGAGGGCAAGAAGGTCGCCGAGGCCGAGCTCGCCGCTGAGGTGTACGGCATCGAGCCGAACATCCACGTTATGCACCACATCGTCAAGTGCCAGATGGCCTCTTGGCGTCAGGGCACCCAGTCTGCTAAGGGTCGCTCTGAGGTTTCCGGTGGCGGCAAGAAGCCTTGGCGTCAGAAGGGCACCGGCCGTGCCCGCCAGGGTTCCATCCGTGCTGCCCAGTGGCGTCACGGTGGCGTCGTCTTCGCCCCCAAGCCCCGTTCCTACGCTAAGCGTATGAACAACAAGGAGGTCAAGCTGGCCATGCGCTCCGCGCTGTCCGCCAAGCTGGCCGATGGCGAGCTCGTGCTCGTCGACGACTACGGCTTCGAGAAGCCTTCCACCAAGGCTGCCGTCGCCATGCTCAAGGCTCTCGGCCTTGAGGGCAAGCGTCTGACCATCATCGTTCGCGATGAGGACGTCAACGCCTACCTGTCGTTCCGCAACATTCCCAAGACGTTCATCATCACCGCTGACGAGGCCAACACCTACGATCTCGTCAACAACAACGCTGTGCTGATGCCCGCCGACATCGCCGCTCACTTCGGGGAGGTGCTTGCATAAATGACCGCCCACGAGATCATCATCCGTCCGATCGTGTCCGAGCGTTCCTTCTCCGGCATGGAGCTGAACAAGTACACGTTCGAGGTCGCCAAGGATGCTAACAAGTATCAGATCAAGGACGCTGTCGAGGAGATCTTCGGCGTCAAGGTCGTTCGCGTGAACACCCTGACGGTCAAGCCCAAGACCAAGCGCGTGCGCTATGTCGCCGGCAAGACCCGTTCTTGGAAGAAGGCCATCGTCACGCTGGCCGAGGGCGACACCATCGAGGTCTTTGGCAACCAGGCCTAAGACTCGCTGCTGTTGAGTGAGCTCATGCCTCCCAAATAGGGGAGGCGGGAGCTCAAGGTTTTGGGCGTATAAAATGGACACGCCCGGAACCGTGTATACGTCCGGTGTCATCGCACCCGAGGCAGAACCTCGAATCCCTGTCTGCGATGGCTAACGGATTCCTATTGAAAGGGATTGTAATGGCTGTAAAGCACCTTAAGCCGACCTCCGCTGGTAGGCGTTGGCAGACGATCTCCGACTTCTCCGAGATCACCTGCACCAAGCCCGAGAAGTCTCTTCTCGAGCCCCTGCCCAAGAAGGCCGGTCGTAACAACAACGGCCGCATCACCACCCGCCACCAGGGCGGCGGCGTGAAGCGTCGTTACCGCGTGATCGACTTCAAGCGCAACAAGGACGGCGTGCCCGCCAAGGTTGCCACGATCGAATACGATCCGAACCGTTCCGCTCGCATCGCTCTGCTGCACTACGCTGACGGTGAGAAGCGCTACATCCTGGCCCCCAAGGGCCTCGAGGTCGGTCAGACCATCATGTCCGGTTCTGACGCCGACATCAAGCCGGGCAACGCTCTGCCCCTCGCCGACATTCCCGTCGGTACGCTCATCCACGCCGTCGAGTTCCAGCCGGGCAAGGGCGCTGCTATCGCCCGTTCCGCCGGTAACTCCTGCCAGCTGATGGGTAAGGAGGGCAAGTACGCTATCGTCCGTATGCCTTCCTCCGAGATGCGCCGCATCCTCGTTACCTGCCGCGCCACCGTCGGTGAGGTCGGCAACGCCGATCACTCCAACATCGTCATCGGCAAGGCCGGCCGTAAGCGTCACATGAACGTGCGCCCGACCGTCCGCGGTACCGTCATGAACCCTGTCGACCACCCGCACGGCGGTGGCGAGGGCAAGAACCACACCTCTGGTCGTCCCTCCGTTACCCCCTGGGGTAAGCCGACGAAGGGCCTTCGTACGCGCAAGAAGAAGAAGGTCTCGAACCAGCACATCATTCGTCGCCGTAAGAAGTAATTTCGGATACCGAGTTTTAGGAGAAAGCACTTATGAGCAGAAGTCTCAAAAAGGGCCCGTTCGTGGAGACTCGCCTTCTCTCGCGTATCACCGCGATGAACGAGGCTGGCAAGAAGGACGTCGTGAAGACCTGGTCCCGCGCGTCCACCATCTTCCCCGAGATGGTTGGTCACACCATCGCCGTCCACGACGGCCGCAAGCATGTGCCCGTGTATGTTACCGAGTCCATGGTTGGTCACAAGCTCGGCGAGTTCGCGCCGACTCGTACGTTCCGTGGCCACAAGGCCAAATAGGGGGTTAACCGTAAATGGCAACTAAGTCTATTGAAACTGAGGCCACCGAGGTTCGCGCCGTCGCTAAGTACGTGCGTGTTTCCCCCAGCAAGGCCCGCCTGGTGGTCGATCTGATCCGCCGCAAGCCTGTCGCTCAGGCCTTCGACATCCTCCACTTCTGCGACCGCGCCGTCGCCGTGGATGTCGAGAAGGTTCTCCGTTCCGCCGTTGCGAACGCCGAGAACAACAACGGTCTGCGTGCCGACAACCTGGTTGTCGCCGCTGCCTATGTTGACGAGGGTCCGACGCTTAAGCGCATCCGTCCCCGCGCCAAGGGTTCCGCTTCTCGCATTCTGAAGCGTACTTCCCACATCACCGTCGTCGTTGCTCCTCGAAAGGAGGCGTAAAGCTGTATGGGTCAGAAAGTCTACCCCACCGGCTTCCGTCTTGGCATCACCGAGAACTGGCGCTCCCGCTGGTTCGCAGAGAAGGATTACGCTAAGACCCTCGGTAACGATCTCGAGATTCGTAAGTACCTCGAGAAGCGTCTTTCCCGCGCAGCTGTCTCCCGCGTCGAGATCGAGCGCGCTGGCGACAAGGTGAAGGTCATCATCCTCACTGCTCGCCCCGGCGTTGTCATCGGTAAGAAGGGTGCCGAGATCGATACCCTCCGTACCGAGCTCGAGAAGGTCGCTGGCGTTTCCAAGGGCCAGCTCTCCGTCGACGTTGTCGAGATCAAGCGCCCCGAGCTCGACGCCAACCTCGTTGCTCAGTCTATCGCCGAGCAGCTCGAGGGCCGCGTTGCCTTCCGTCGCGCTATGCGCAAGGCTGTCCAGTCCGCCCGCAAGGCCGGCGCTAAGGGCATCCGTATCCAGTGCTCCGGTCGTCTCGGCGGTGCCGAGATGGGCCGTCGTGAGTGGTACCGCGAGGGTCGCGTGCCTCTGCACACCCTCCGTGCCAAGATCGACTACGGCACGGCTGTCGCCAGCACCACCATGGGCGCTTGCGGCGTGAAGGTCTGGATCTACCTGGGCGAGAAGCTCCCGGGCCAGCCTGTTCCCAACCCTGCACTCGAGGGCTCTTCCCGTCCTCGTCGTCGTAACTCCGAGAGGAGGGGTCAGTAGTGCTTGCCCCTAAGCGTATTCTTCACCGCAAGGTGCAGCGTGGCTCCATGAAGGGCCAGGCCAAGGGTAATACCGAGCTGCATTTCGGCGAGTTTGGTATCCAAGCTCTCGAGGCCCATTGGATCACCAACCGTCAGATTGAGGCCGCTCGTATTGCCATGACCCGCTACATGAAGCGTGGCGGTCGTGTCTACATCACGATCTTCCCCGATAAGCCCATCACCAAGAAGCCCGCCGAGACTCGCATGGGTTCTGGTAAGGGTAATCCCGAGGAGTGGGTGGCCGTCGTCAAGCCCGGCCGCATCATGTTCGAGGTCAAGGGTGTTCCCGAGGAGGTCGCTCGCGAGGCTCTGCGTCTTGCGCAGCACAAGCTCCCCATCAAGACCAAGATTGTTGCTGCCAAGAACGCTGAGCAGCGCATCGAGAAGGAGATGGCTGAGGAGGCCGCTCTCGAGGCCAAGTGGGCTGCTGAGGACGCCGCCGCCGCCAAGGAGGAGAACTAATGAAGCCCGCAGAGATTCGTGAGCTCTCGGACGCTCAGCTCGTTGAGAAGCTGAAGGAAATGCGCGCCGAGCTCTTTAACCTTCGTTTCCAGATGGCCACCAGCCAGCTGGACAACACCGCTCGCGTCAACACCGTGAAGAAGGACATCGCTCGCGTCCTCACGGAGCAGCGCGCCCGCGAGATCGCAGCGGAGAAGTCCGCTGTCGCCGAGTAGGACCTAAGGAGAGAACATGACTGATTCGCGTAACTCGCGTAAGGTCCGTACGGGTGTCGTTACCTCCGTCTCCGGTGCCAAGACCATTGTTGTCACCATCACCGAGCGCAAGCGTCACCCCAAGTACGGCAAGATGATGACCAGCTCCAAGAAGCTGCACGCTCACGACGAGGAGTGCACGGCTGGCGTGGGCGATACCGTCCGCGTTATGGAGACCCGTCCTATGTCCAAGATGAAGCGTTGGCGCCTCATCGAGGTCGTCGAGCGCGCTAAATAAGCAGTCGCTCTTACGACTTGTACGTTTCCGAAGATGTGCGTATGCCTGGCTTGCATACCACGGGCCGTATAAAGGCTGCGCACCTCTCTTCGGTTCTTAGTTCGGAGGAACATCTACCATGATTCAGATGCAAACCATGCTGAACGTCGCCGACAACTCCGGCGCTCGCAAGATTCGCTGCATCAAGGTGCTTGGCGGTTCCAAGCGTCGTTATGCAGGCATCGGCGATGTGTTCATCGGTGCTGTCCAGGAGGCTACCCCTGGCGCCAACGTCAAGAAGAAGGACGTTGTCCGTTGCGTCGTCGTTCGCACCGTTAAGGAGATCCGCCGCAAGGATGGCTCCTACATTCGCTTTGATGAGAACGCCTGCGTTGTCATCAACAACGATGGTTCGCCCGTCGGCACCCGTATCTTCGGGCCTGTCGCTCGCGAGCTTCGTGACAAGAAGTACATGAAGATCGTCTCGCTCGCTCCCGAGACCCTGTAGTTAGGGGAGATATATGTATATCAAGAAGGGCGATAAGGTCCAGGTTCTCTCTGGTAAGGATCGCGGCAAGCAGGGCGTTGTCCTGCGTGCTCTCCCCGCCGAGAACAAGGTCGTTGTCGAGGGCGTTTCGGTCGTCAAGAAGGCCGTCAAGCCCAACGCTGCCAACCAGCAGGGCGGCATCGTTTCGCAGGAGGCTCCCATCGACGCCTCCAACGTCAATCTCGTTTGCCCCGAGTGCGGTAAGGTTACCCGCGTCGGTCACGAGAAGGACGGCAAGAACAAGCTGCGCGTCTGCAAGAAGTGCGGCCACAAGTTCTAAGCTGCCCGCAACATCAAGTTGCTAGCAAAGGCCCGGATGCCCCACGGCACCCGGGTCTTTTTTTCAAGACTTTAGTCCGCTGGCCGCGCAGCGGCCAGCTTTAAACCACCCGCTACGCGGGTGGAGACAAACGGCTTTACAAAGCCACCCCTCCGACCGATATTGACGATTGTTCAGGCCGTCAAGAATTCGAGTCGAAGGG
>DBEYYU010000041.1:0-8361 GCA_048184855.1 Collinsella aerofaciens | reverse complement strand
GCATGCATTCCACCCTGGGCTACATGTCTCCAGTGGAATACGAGCGGCAATACGCTTGAGGATCCTTAAAAGAAAGTCCAGTTTATCCTTCCCACTCCAAGTCCGGACCGCCCCGCGGTCCAACTTTCTGTCCGCACCCCCTGTCGCCCGAGCGCGTGCTGTCAAAATAACTGAGCGGCAGCGTCTGGATGTGCGCGAACAGGTCGCGGCGAATATCGGACACCACGCGTTGGGCCGCGCGCACCATGATCTGCGAGTAGCCCAGGGCCGAAAGCACGCCCGCGGCGTAGATGATCGCCGTCAGGATGACCTGCTTGGCGAGCAGTTCCTCCCCGCCCGTAGCCAAACCGTTAACGATGGGGCGCACCATGTAGGTGCCGGCGAGGCTCGCGATGGCGGCGACGGAGGCGAGCACGCCCACCGCGAGCAACGAGAACTTGGCATGCCCCATGTAGGAGAGTAGGCGGCGCACAGTGCGCTTGAGGTCGGCCGGGCGTGCTTGGGCTGCGGTCTTAGGCATGGCGCTCACCCCCTTCCAAGGGCGATCCGCCAGGGACGGAGGAAAACGGATCATTCGCGCAGCCATCGTCGCTGCCGGCGCCGGCGTCCACGTTCCCCGCAAACTCCATCTGCGAGGCGTAAACCTCCTGGTAGATGTTGTCGCCCGCTAGCAGTTCCTCGTGCGTGCCCACGCCGTGGACACGACCGTCGTCCAATACCACAATGCGATCGGCATCCATGACGCTCGCGATGCGCTGGGCGATGATGAGCACGGTCGTATCGGAAATCCGGGCGATGTGCTCGCGAATCTTAGCGTCGGTCGCCATATCGACCGCGCTGGTGGAGTCATCAAAAATGAGTACGCGCGGATGCTTGAGCAGCGTGCGCGCGATGCACAGGCGTTGCTTCTGGCCACCCGAGACACCGGCGCCGCCTTGGCCCAACTCGCCGTCGAGTCCGCCGATGCGATCAAGGAACTCGTCCACGCACGCCGCGCGGCAAGCCGCGAGGAGCTCATCGTCCGACGCCTGCGGATTACCCCACTGCAGGTTCTCGCGCACGGTGCCCGTGAACAGCACATTCTTTTGCAGCACAATGCCCACGGCATCGCGTAAGGTCGCGAGGTCGTAGTCGCGCACGTCGTGTCCGCCCACAAGCACGGTGCCCTCAGTGGCGTCGTACAGGCGCGCAATCAGCTGTACAAGCGAACTCTTGCCCGAGCCCGTGCCGCCGAGGATGCCCACCGTCGAGCCGCTCTCGATGCGAAGGTCGATATGCTCGAGCACATCCTCGGCAGCATCCGCGCGGTATTTAAACGACACGTCGCGAAACTCGATACTGCCGTCCGTTGGCGCCGCAGTCGCGAGGTCCCCCGCAGGATTGGCGATAAAGGGCTCTTCATCGAGCACCTCTGCGATACGGCCCACACTCGTAAGAGCGCGCGTGAGCAGCAAAAACACGTTGGAAATCATCATGAGCGAATTCATGATCAGCAGCACGTAGCTCATAAAGCCCGTGAGCGAGCCCACGCCCAGCTTGCCGGCGAGAATCATGCGGCCGCCAATCCACAGGATGGAGAGCGCAGCCACGTACATCGACAGCTGAAACACCGGCAGGTTGAGCACCGCGCTGCCAAAGGTCTTTGTCGCCGTGCCGGCGAGCTCGGTATTGACGGTGTCGAACTTGGCCTCCTCGTGCTCGGTACGAACGTAGGCCTTGACGGCACGCACGGCGGTGAGGTCTTCCTGTACCACGCCGTTGAGGTGGTCCATCGAGGTCTGGAGTTGGCGGTAGAGCGGACTGACGCGATAGGTGATGACGCCCAGTACGATTGCCAGCACGGGCAAGATGATCGCAAAGACGGTGGCGAGCGGGCGCGACAGCATCAGCGCGTAGATAAGGCCGACGATAAGCGTCACCGGGCCGCGCACCATAGGGCGAAAGCCGTTGCCCACAGCATTTTGGATAACGGTGATGTCCGTGGTCATGCGGGTGACGAGCGAGCTGGCGTCGTAGTTGTCCAGGTTACCAAAAGCGAGCGTCTGAATCTTTTTGTACTCGGCCTCGCGCAGGTTAGCGCCTAGGCCCGAGGCAACGCGGGCGGACGTGCGGGCATAACCCAAGCCCAGTACCAGCGAAAGCGCAGCGCACACCAACATGTACGCGCCCTGCAGCAGCATGTAGTTGATATCACCCGCAGGCACGCCCACATCGATGATGTTGGCCATGATGAACGGGATAAACAGCTCGAGCACCGTCTCGACCGACACAAAGAACACGCCGAGGATGGCATCGCGACGGTATGCCCCTAGATAGGAAAACAGTATTTTGAGATTGCGCACGCAGGTTCAACCCCCATCAACCGTTGTTCGCAAACGCACGTATTATTGCGCGCCGAATAATGGTGTCAAGTATTCCGAAATCGTTTTCTGCAAGGTTAGCGACGGCGGCGAGTTCTCGTGACGTGTGTCCATATTCACTCGGAATAATGGTGCGCGAGACTTTTTCGCTCCGGCGTCAACACAAACCTTGACTCTACAATCGTTGTAGGGTTTTCACTACACTGGTACGTAAACAAACCCAGCCAGAAAGCCCCGCCCATGGAACACGACCTCACACGCGGCAATGTCCTTAAGACCATCGCGGTCTTTGCCCTGCCCTATATGCTCTCGTACTTTTTGCAGATGCTCTACGGCATGGCCGATCTGTACATGATGGGGCAGTTTAGCGGCGCCACCGGCATCACCGCCGTGGGTAATGGCGCGCAGACGCTCTATATCATTACCGTGACGCTCGTGGGTCTGGCCATGGGAACGACGGTCATCGTCGGCCACGCCGTGGGTTCGCGCCGGTTTGACCGCGCCGAGACCGCCATCGGCAATACCATCACGCTGTTTATGGGTGTCTCGGTGGTACTGGCCGCTGTCCTGCTCGCACTGTGCCCGCAAATCGTGGCACTCATTGGCACGCCGGCCGAGGCGGTCGAAGGAACCGCCGCCTACCTGCGTATCTGCTTTGTCGGCATTCCCTTTATCGCCGCGTACAATATCCTCTCGGCCATCTTTCGCGGGCTGGGCGATTCGCGCTCGCCCATGTACGTGATTGGCGTGGCGTGCGTCATCAACATCGCGCTCGATTTTCTGTTTATCGGCCACATGGGACTCGGCCCCGTGGGTGCGGCGCTCGGCACGGTAACCGCCCAGACGGCAAGCGTTGCCCTCGCGCTCGTGTGGCTCAAGAGCCGTCGCACGAACATCCACGTTAAGCGTAGCGACCTGCGCCCCCAGCCCGAGGTGCTCGGCAGCATTCTTAAGATCGGCGTGCCCGTGGCCGTGCAGGACGGTTGCATCCAGGTGGCGTTTATGTTTATCACCGTCATCGCCAACCACCGAGGGCTCGTCGACGCCGCTGCCGTGGGCCTGGTCGAGAAAATGATCAGCTTTTTGTTCATTGTGCCGAGCTCCATGGGCGCCACCGTCAGCGCGCTCACGGCGCAAAATGCCGGCGCGGGCAAGGGCGACCGCGCACGTCAGGTGCTCAAGGACGCCATGACCATCTCGGTAGTGTACGGCTGCCTGATCACGGTGCTGATGTGGCTGGTGGCGCCGGCGTTTATTGGCTTTTTTGCCAAGGACGCCGCAGTGGTCGCGGCCGGTACCGGCTATATACACAGTTATATTTTCGATGCAATCTTTGCCGGCATCCACATTTGCTTTAGCGGCTTTTTCGCCGCATACGGCAAGAGTTACATCGGCTTTGCGCACAACGTGCTGGCCGTGGCGCTCATTCGCGTGCCGGGCGCGTGGCTGCTGTCGAACGCCTATTCCGACACGCTGTTTCCCATGGGCATCGCCTCGCCGTGCGGGTCGATTTTGTCGGCGGTCATTTGCGTTGTCGCGTTTACCGTGCTCAACCGGCGCGGGGCTTTTGACAAGTTGGCAGCGTAGCGGGGCAACGCGAAATCGCCCTGATCGATGACATCATCAGCGACGACCCCACAACCTACGTGACGCAGATCACGGTGCCGGTTGTCCCTGCAAAGTAAGAACCGCCCGGAAGGCATCGCGCTTCCAGGCGGTTCTTACTAATCATCATCCAGCAACTCGAATCGATTTCTAGATATCACCAATGCGGCATAATCTTGGCTTTGGTGAAAAACATGGGCAATCACAACGTCCTCGTTATCGTAGTAATAAAGCATTACATAAGAATTAACGAGGCAAGCATGGTAACCAAGCACTGCAAGCTCGGGTAACTTCGATAAGCCGTAGTCAACTACACCACTTTGAAGAAGCTGGAGCTGACTACGGTATTTATCAAGAAAGTGCCGGGCGGTAAAAATACCATGCCCCAATAGATAATCAACAATATCGTCAACTTCTTGTTCAGCTGTAGGCAGAATCTTGACGTTATAGGCCATATTTTGCCTCAAGGTCATCGAGGGCCTCAAAGGCATCACGCGCCGTGCCGGCAGCACGCTCCCGCTCGGCCACAGCTATACGAGCCATCAGGCGAGCCTTAGCCTGTTCCTGAACCATGAGGTCGTAGTCCTCGGATCGAAGTACAACAAATTTGCTATAGCCGTTTTTTGTAACAGTCACTGGACCAGTAGTAGTTTCAACGAGCTCCGAGAATTTCGCGGTGTCCCGCATATCTTTAATTGGAACGCAAACAGGCATGGCACACTCCTAACATACTTGTGTACATAATTATGAAGTATAGCTCAGCTAACGAGCGTCGGCTACAGGAGAACTACCATGTCGAGGACAGTCCCCGATATGGCGGTTTTACTCCTCCGGAATCGGAAACGCACGGATGAACTCTGCAGGCGAGAAGGTCTTGATGGTCGAGCGCACAAAAGCGGCGCGGTCACGCGTGATGATAAAGTCCACGCCGGCACGCTCGGCCATCGCACGGATACAGCCGTCCTCAAAGTCCGGCTCATCGGAATAGGCGGAGGTAAAACAAGCTTCTTGGTCGAGAGGCTCTACCGAGTAGCTCTTAAGACAGTCGCGCACTACCTCGCGGGCGCGCGCCTCGCCTGCCTGTTTAGTGAGAATGTAGTACGCGTCCTTGAGAGAGCAGGCCGAAACAACACCTTCTATAAGTCCCACGTCAACGAGCCCCTTGGTCGTTTGCGCCGCCCCATGCTCCGGCCGGCCCGGCAGCACGCAATCGAGCAGAAAATTGGTATCGAGAAATGCCCTCATAGGTAGCGCTCCCTCGCGACGCGCTTTTCATCTTCAACCGTCATCGTATCGAGCGGCGTTCCCTTTGGCATGCTAGCCACGATATCGAGATACTCCTGGTAATCCTCATTCTCCGCGAGCATCTCACGGATCTCCTTCCAGGTGATCTTGGGATGCCACATCGTACCCACGTCGCGCTTGGGCTTGTCCGAGCCGCGCGTCGGCTTTGCACCCCCGCGCTCCTGGGCAGCATCATATTCCACCGTAACTGGACCTTCATAGTCGAGCGGCACGATCTTGAACAACGGCTTGCTCCGCTTGAAGACCACAACCTCCTCGCCCTCATTGGCAACCCTTTCGGCCACCTGTGTAAGGTTTTGGCGCAGTTCCGAAAACGCGACGGTAACCATAGCGGCTCCTCTCAACATATATCTTCACTGCTAAGTATACACGTTAATATTAATGTTAACGTGTATAAAACTCATCACAATGGGGCAGCCCCGTTGTGAGACCTCACTGCGGGGCCCCTTTGCCTTGTATGAATCTTCTATCGCTCCGGAACGACACCGCTCCGCAGGGTCACCCTCAGCAACCTACATGACGCAAATCATGCTGCCCGCCACCACGCCCAAATAAAAACCTCCCGGAAAGTATCAACCTTTCCGGGAGGTTTTCTAATTTGATTATCGATGTCCTAAGCCTGGGGCACCTCACCGGTAGCCAAGATCTGCTCGAGTGCGTCCTCGTCCAGCACGGGTACGCCCAGCTGCTCGGCCTTGGTGAGCTTGGAGCCCGCTTTGGGGCCGGCGACTAGATAGCTCGTCTTCTTTGAAACACTGCCCGAAACCTTGGCGCCGAGCACCTTGAGCGCCGCGCCCGCCTCATCGCGCGTGCGGTTGACGAGCGTGCCGGTGAGCACGAAGGTCAGACCCGCGAGTGGCTGTGCGTCGGCGAGCTCGCCTGCCACGCCAGCGTCGGCTGCGGCCTGCGCGTGCGCGGCGCCCAAGTCGACCTCGAGCGAAAGGCCCGCTTGGCGCAGGCGCTCCAGCACGGCAAGGTTCTCGGGCACGGCCAGGAACTGCCTAACGCTCGCCGCAATCTTGGGACCGATGCCCTCGCACTCGGCGATGTCCTCTTCGCTCGCCAAGATGAGCTTGTCAATCGACAGGAATCGCTCGGCGATGACCTCGCCCACGCTCTTGCCCACGTGGCGGATGCCCAGGGCAAACAGCACGCGACCGAGCGGCTGGCTCTTGGACTTGTTGAGCTCGGCGATGATTTTCTCGGCCGTCTTGAGGCCCACCGGGATGGGGTCGCCCTTCTTGACACCCTTTTTGCTGTTGGAGCTGGCATAGGTGCGCCCCGTGTCCAGGCCGGCGATGTCGTCGACCGTGAGCTGGTAGAAGTCCGCGACGTCGTGAATCAGGCCAGCAGCGATCATCTTGTCGACGATCTCGTCGCCCAGGCCGTCGACGTCCATGCAGCCACGGCTCACCCAGTGGAGCAAGCGCTCCTTGAGCTGCGCGGGGCAATCGATGGAGACGCAACGGTAAGCGACCTCGCCATCCTCGTGGACCACGGGGCTACCGCACACGGGGCAGACCTCGGGCATGTGCCAGTCGACAGAATCGGCCGGGCGCTTGTCGAGCACCGGGCCCACGACCTCGGGAATCACGTCGCCTGCCTTGTGCACGATGATAGTGTCGCCCTCGCGCACGTTTTTGCGACGGATCTCATCGATGTTATGCAGCGTGGCGCGCGCGATGGTGGAGCCGGCAACCGTCACCGGGTCGAACTCGGCGACCGGCGTGAGCACACCGGTGCGGCCCACCTGAATGCGAATTTCGCGCAGGACGGTCTGCTTTTCCTCGGGCGGGAACTTAAAGGCAATGGCCCAGCGTGGTGCGCGGGCGGTAAAGCCCAGGTCGAGCTGCTGCTGGAAGCTGTCGACCTTTACGACCACGCCATCGATGTCGTAGTCCAGGTCACCGCGATGCTCGAGGGCCTGGGCGCAGAACTCGTGGACCTCGGCCGGCGTGGCGCAGCGTGCCACGTTGGGGTTGACGCTAAAGCCGGCGCTGCGCAGCCAATCGAGAAACTCGCGCTGGCTGTGAACGTGCAGCGGGTCGGTATCGGCGATGGCGTAGATAAAGGTGGCGAGATCGCGGCGCGCCGTGACCTTGGGGTCCTTTTGGCGCAGGCTGCCGGCGGCGGCGTTGCGCGGGTTGGCGAAGGGGTCGCGACCCTCGGCATCGGCCTCGTCGTTCAGGCGCACAAAGCTGCCCTTGGGCATATAGACCTCGCCGCGCACCTCGATGGTGCGCCCGCGGTCGGCGCCCATGTGAGCGAGCGCCGGCTCGGACAGGTGCATGGGCACGTCCTTGATGGTTCGCACGTTGAGCGACACGTCCTCGCCCGTGGTGCCGTCGCCGCGCGTGGCCGCGCGCACGAAGGTTCCGTTTTGGTAGGTAAGCGCCACGCCCAGGCCGTCGATCTTAAGCTCGCAGGTATAGGTAACGCTGCCGGCACCGAGGGCATCCTCAGTGCGCTGGAGCCATGCGTCGAGCTCATCCAGATCCATGGCATCGTCCATGGAATACATGCGCGCCATGTGCGTGACCGGCGTAAACTGCTCACTCACGTAGCCGCCCACGCGCTGGGTATAGCTGTCGGGCGTTACCAGATCGGGGTAGGTGGCCTCGATCTCCTGCAGCTCAACGAGCATTTTGTCAAAGGCGGCGTCCGTGATCTCGGGCGCGTCGAGCATGTAGTAGCGATAGGCGTGGTAATCAAGCTCGTGGCGCAGCTCGGCCGCGCGCGCTGCCGCCTGGGCATGGATGTCGGTCGGTGCGGCGGCATCCGCGCTCGCGGGCGTTTCGGTATCGATGTCCACGCCGTCACCAAACAGGCTCGATTGCTCCATAGCGGCACTCCTTCGCTCGATTTCAAACGGATACAAGAGTACCACCGGTCACCATGGGGCCGAATAACCCTTTCGAACCGCACCGAATCGGCAGCCGACGGACCGGGGGGTAGTGTCGAGAAAGTTGGTGTAAGGGCCCTTGCGGCCCCTGTGTCCGATATCCGGAATCAGTTGATATCCTAGGCCGCCTCCACGCTGTCGGCAAGTTCCAGGCTTGATTCGATCATCTTCCTGGCCGCCTTCTCCAGC
>DBEYYU010000040.1:0-51380 GCA_048184855.1 Collinsella aerofaciens | reverse complement strand
GGGCATGGGGATGATCCTGCGTCCCCGCGCGGGCGCCCCGGTTTCCCAACCTCTTCGATAGGAGCTTTTCCCACATGGCTGACATCGCATTCGAGAAGGACCTCTCCGTCGCCGAGACCGGCATCGAGGGCCTCAAGGTAGTCGACCTCGCCGTCCACGGCGACTCGCGCGGCTGGTTCAAGGAGAACTGGCAGCGCGCCAAGATGACCGCCCTGGGCATCCCGGACCTCAGGGTCGTCCAGAACAACATCTCCTACAACGACAGCCGCGGCGTCACCCGCGGCATCCACGCCGAGCCCTGGGACAAGTTCATCTCCGTGGCCCGCGGCAGCGTCTTCGGCGCCTGGGTGGACCTGCGCGAGGGCAGCGAGACCTTCGGCAAGGTGTTCACCTGCACGCTCGACCCGTCCAGGGCCATCTACGTCCCGCGCGGCGTGGGCAACTCCTTCCAGGCCCTGGAGGACGGCACCGCCTACACCTATCTGGTGGACGCCCACTGGTCGCTCGAGCTCAAGAGGACCTACACCTTCGTGAACCTCGCCGACCCCGAGCTCGCCATCGAGTGGCCGATCCCCCTCGACGAGGCCACCGTATCCGAGGCCGACCTCAACCACCCGTACCTCAAGGACGTCGTCCCCATGGCGCCGAAGCGCACCCTCGTTATCGGCTGCAACGGCCAGTTGGGCCATGCGGTCCGCGCGCTGGCGGAGGAGCGCGGCGTCGCCAAGGACTTCGACTTCTGCGACATCGACACCTTCGACATGTCCGACCCGGAGGCCTATTCCGAATACGACTGGTCGCTCTACGGCACCGTGATCAACTGCGGCGCCTACACGGCGGTCGACAGGGCCGAGACCCCCGAGGGCCGCGTGACCGCCTGGAAGGCCAACGCCACCGGGCCGGCGCTTCTCGCACGCACCTGCGCCGGGCACGGGATCACCCTGGTCCACGTGTCCTCCGACTACGTCTTCGACGGCACCGCGGAGGTGCACGACGAGGAGGAGCCCCTCAGCCCGCTTTCCGTCTACGGCCAGACCAAGGCGGCCGGCGACATCGCCGTGGCCGGCTGCCCGCACCACTACATCATGCGCAGCTCCTGGGTCATCGGCGAGGGACACAACTTCGTGAAGACGATGAAGGCGCTCTCCGACCGCGTCGCCGACCCGGAGGACGGGCTCACGCAGGTCACGGTCGTGGACGACCAGCTGGGCCGCCTGACCTTCACGCGCGACATGGCCGAGGCCATCTTCCACGTGCTGGACGCGAAGGCCCCCTACGGCACCTATAACTGCACCGGCTCGGGTGCGGTCAGGTCATGGGCCGACATCGCCCGCGCCGTCTTCGAGGCCGCCAACGGCAACGGGGACAAGGTGGTCCCGGTCAGCACCGCCGACTACTACGCGAGCGCCGAGGGCCCCGTCGCCCCGCGCCCGGTCCACTCCGCGCTCGACCTGTCCAAGCTCGAGGCTGCCGGCTTCCACATGCCCGACTGGGAGGAAGAGCTGGGGGAGTACATCAAGACGCTCTAGCCGCTATTAACTTTTCGAGAGTAAAAGCCGCCGTTCTTTAACGGCGGCTTTTCTTGTTGGTGGCTATCTGCGCAGTGGTGCCAATAGTATTTTGCGGAAGATCTACCTCTCGCTTGGCATGGAAGTAGGGTGACCGGGCTGGTCGTCGTAGGCGTATTTGCTGTACACGTTGACCTCCCACTGCTTTTTTTCGACCTTTGCTACAGAATCTAGGATGAAGCCGGTCGCAAGGCTCAGGCCGCACAGGAACATAAACGAGGCGGCGAGCATAGCGGTGGGGAAGCGCGGGACGAGGCCGGTCTGGAAATATTCGACAACGATGGGCATGCCCAGGGCGAGGCCGAATACCGCGAACAGAAGCGCAATGAGGCTGAAGAACTTCAGCGGGCGGTAGTCCTTGAACAGCGTGCCGATCATCGCAACGACTTTAATGCCGTCGCTCACGGTGTTGAGTTTGGACTCGGAACCCTCGGGACGGTCGCGGTACTCGATGGGCACATCTTTGATGCGCCAGCGGTGGTCGACGGCGTGGATCTAGAGCTCGGTTTCGATCTGAAAGCCCTCGGAAAGCACTGGGAAGGTTTTAACGAACGGGCGGCTCATGGCGCGGTAGCCTGTCATGACGTCATCGAAGCTGTAGCCATAGATCCACTTGATCATGGCGCGGACCAGATTATTGCCAAAGCCGTGGAAGGCACGCTTGTTCTCCTCGGCGTAGGTGCCGTTGGAAAGGCGATCGCCTACGGTCATGTCGGCCGTGCCGTTAAGGATGGGCTCGCAGAGGGCCTTGGCCGCCTCGGCGGGGTAGGTGTCGTCTCCGTCGACCATCAGGTAGCAATCGGCGTCGATATCGCGAAACATCTGGCGGCACACGTTGCCCTTTCCCTGACGGGGCTCAAAGCGGACTGTGGCGCCGTGCTCGGTGGCAATGCGTGAGGTATCGTCCGACGAGTTGTTGTCATAGACATAGACCGTCGCCTGCGGAAGCTCGCGGTGAAAGTCGTCGATGACTTTGCCGATCGTGAGCGCTTCGTTGTAGCAAGGGATGATGACGGCGATGGATTCAGAATTCACTTAATGCTCCTTATACATTCAATCCTAGAAAGTATAGCCGTTTGGGCCTGGCATCCTAAGATGTGGGTTAGTTCTCCAGTTTTGTTGCGCGAATCGTTTGCATGGCCGTCGGGTCTATACTGTTCGTTTGTC
Source organism: Collinsella aerofaciens (assembly GCA_048184855.1). Classification (GTDB taxonomy): domain Bacteria; phylum Actinomycetota; class Coriobacteriia; order Coriobacteriales; family Coriobacteriaceae; genus Collinsella; species Collinsella aerofaciens_CA. The sequence continues at coordinate 48,645 of DBEYYU010000040.1, read as the reverse complement.
AACGATTACGAGTAAAGGAGTTGCATCCGTGTCGGATCAGACAAAGCAACAAGAAACTCGCAGTCTGCCTGCGACGTTTGCTAAGAACGAATTTGAGAAGGACGCGTTTATCCTTCGTCAGCTGGTTACCAAGGATTTTAAGATCAAGTATCGCCGTAGCGTTCTGGGCGTCGCATGGTCGGTGCTCAACCCGCTGCTGATGATGATCGTCATGGCCATCGTGTTCTCGACGATTTTTGGCCAGGGCCGCAATGGCTCAATGACGCCCGAGATGTACCCGCTGTACTTGATCGTGGGTAACATCACCTTTGCCGTCATGTCTGAGTCTACTAACCAGGCCCTGACGTCGATCGTGGGCGCTGCCCCTCTGCTCAAGAAGGTTAAGGTGCACCGCTGGGTTTTCCCGGTGCAGAAGGTGCTCTTCTCGCTGGTCAACTTTGCCTTCTCGCTGGTCGCCGTCGCCATCGTCATGCTGTGGTTCCGCGTTATGCCTTCTTGGCACCTGATTCTGTTGCCGGTTTGCCTGCTGCTGCTTATGTGCTTCTGCATGGGCCTGGGCATGATGCTCTCTGCCCTTACGGTCTTCTTCCGCGACGTTATGCATCTGTGGAGCGTCGTCATTACGGCGTGGACTTACATTACGCCCATCTTCTGGACGACTGACTATATTGCGCAAATGCCGCATCTCGTGCGTATCTTGATGTATGCGAACCCCATGTTCAACTACCTGCAGTTTATGCGCGATATCTTCCTGTTCCAGACTACGCCCTCGCTTATGACGTTTGGTATGTGCGTCGCTTGGGCGGTTCTTGCGCTTATTATTGGCTATACCGTGTTCCATAAGTCCGAGCGCAAATTTATCCTCTACATCTAAGGAGTGCTGTGATGACTGAATCTGTTGTTGATTACAGCGAGCAGCCTCTGGCTGTCGAGGTCGACGACGTCACCATGATCTTTAACATGGCGTCCGAGTCGCTGACCAACCTCAAGGAGTACTTCATTAAGCTTGCCAAGCACGAGCTGTTCTTTGAGGAGTTTAGGGCGCTTAAGCACATCTCGTTTGATATTCATCGCGGCGAGGTTGTGGGTCTGGTCGGCACCAATGGCTCCGGCAAGTCTACGATGCTCAAGATTATCGCTGGCGTTCTTGAGCCTAGCGAGGGCAGCGTTAAGGTGCACGGTAACATCGCGCCGCTGATTGAGCTTGGCGCCGGCTTTGACCCCGAGCTGACCGCCCGCGAGAACATCTATCTGAACGGCGCCCTGCTCGGCTATACCAAGGAGTTCATCGACGCCAACTTTGACGGCATTATCGAGTTCGCTGAGCTGCAGAACTTTGTCGATATGCCGCTTAAGAACTTCTCTTCGGGCATGGTGGCGCGTATCGCCTTTGCAATCGCGACGATTACCGAGCCCGATATTCTGATCGTTGACGAGACGCTGTCCGTCGGTGATGTGTTCTTCCAGCAAAAGTGTGAGGCCCGCATCCAGCACTTTATCCAGAGCGGCGACGTGACGGTTCTGTTCGTTTCGCACTCTATGGAGCAGGTTGAGCGCATCTGCCAGCGTGCCGTTTGGATTGAGAAGGGTGACCTTCGCATGGACGGCCCGGTCGATGAGGTCTGCAAGGCGTACCGCGAGCAGTTCAACTAGGTTATAATTACTTGCGCCTGACAGGCTTGTGCTTGCTTGGGCGTGCGGTTATTTGCTCCATTAGCTCAGTTGGATAGAGCAGGGGACTTCTAATCCCAAGGTCGACGGTTCGAATCCGCCATGGAGCACCATCGTTTATTAAGCCCAGACCGCTTGGTGGTCTGGGCTTTTTTCATCTTGTGTGTTGCTGGAGCCGAGCGCGAGCAAGCCGCTGCTGTTTGTTGGGGTTGGCATTTTACTTTTCGAGATGCTCTTTCAGCAGCTCCAACGCGTGGGCGTAGCCCTTCAGGCCCTCGCCGGTGATGGTGGCGAAGCAGGCCAGGCGGGCGTAGCTTACCTGGCGGAAGTCCTCGCGCGTCTCTACGGCGCTGATGTGGACCTCCACAGCCGGGATGGCGACGGCCTTGAGTGCGTCGAGGATCGCGACGCTTGTGTGCGTGTAGGCCGCCGGGTTGATGACGATGCCGTCGACCTTGCCGTAGGCCTCCTGGATCTTGTCGACGATGGTGCCCTCGTGGTTAGACTGGAAGACCTCGACTTCTTCGAAGCCCTGTGCGGCGCCCGCTTCCTGGCAGATCTGCACTAAGCGGTCGTAGTTGTCGTTGCCGTAGATGCCCGGCTCGCGAATGCCGAGCATGTTGAGGTTGGGGCCGTTGATGACGAGTGCTTTCATGGTTGCTTCCTTTGCAGTCGAGAAACCACCACAAAGGTGCCTGTCCCCTTTGTGGTGGTTTTGGTTAGAGAGCGGGTTGGAGGGTCTCGAGGAGGGCTTGGGCGGTGTTGGCGGCGCAGTCGCGTGAGTCGATGATGTAGTCGGCCCAGGCGCGGTAGCGCGGCATACGCTGCTCGGCCAGCTTGTCGATGCCGTCGCGGGCGGTGATGGGGCGTCCCTTGTGGGCGAGCTCGTCGAGCTTACGGTTGAGCATCACGATCTGGCTGTTCTGGTGCAGCAGCGGATAGTTTTCGTCGCGTGTGACCACGCCGCCGCCGGTGGAGAGCGCCAGGCCGCTGCGCTTGGAGATGTCGGCTAGCGCCGCCGTCTCCTGCTCGCGGAAGGCCGCCTCGCCGCGCTCGACGATAAAGTCGGCACAGGGCATGCCGAGGCGTTCCTCGAGGGCGCGGTCCAGGTCGATGTGCTCGCGACCCGTGAGCAGGGCAATCTGCTCACCCACGCGGGTCTTGCCCGAGCCCGGCATGCCGATCAGCGCGATGTTCTGCTCGCGGCGTGACAAACGCTCCGCTACATCCAAGATGCGCTCGCGCGGGGTGACCTGGCCGGTATAGCGCTCGACGGCCTGTGCCGCTTGGGCCACGAGCATTAGCAGGCCGCCGATGCAGGGGATGCCGCGGCGCTCGGCCTCGAGCATGAGTCCCGTGCGGGCGGGGTTGTAGACAATGTCGATAACGCCTTCGAGCGCATTGAGCCCTTCGAGCGTGCAAGGCGCGTCGGGGCAATGGGGGAACATGCCGGCGGGCGTGCAGTTGACGAGTAGGGCGGCGTCGAACTGCTGCGCGATGTTGCCGTAGTTGACCTCGCTCGTGCGGCCCACGGGCACCACGGTGGCGCCAAGGTCGCCGAGCACCATGCTTGCCGTGGTGCCGGCACCACCGGTAGCGCCAAGCACGAGGACCTTCTTGCCGGTAACCTCAACCCCCAGCTCCTCGACCAGGCACTGAAAACCGAAGTAGTCGGTGTTGTCGCCGCGCAGGCGGCCGTCGGGCAGGCGTGTGATGGTGTTGACGTTGCCCATGCGCTCGGCCAGCGGGCTCAGCTCGTCCAGGTATTCCATGACGGCGCGCTTGTAGGGGATGGTCACGTTGGTGCCCTCCCACTCGTCGCCCCTCATAAAGGCCGCGAGGTCCTCGGGCTCGCGCTCAAAGCGCACGTACTCGAGCCCAGCGAGCTCCTTGTAGATGGTCGGGGTGTAGCTGTGGCCCAGCACACGGCCCAGCACGCCGTAGGGACGGGTTGCAGTGATATCGGTCATCTAGAGCACCTCCGTGTAGCTGCCAAAGTAGGTGAAGCTCTCGCACACGTCGTCGATGGAATCGAGCAGGTCGTCGAGGGCCTTGCTGCCAAAGGGGCAGTCCAGATCAAAGTAGAACATAAACTCAAAGTCGCGGCCGGGGATGGGACGGCTCTCGAGCTTGATCAGGTTGATGTTGAGTGCGTAGAAGCGCTCGAGCACGCGATAGAGGGCGCCCGGCTCGTTGGCCGTGGTGATCATGAGCGAGGTGCGATTAGCGCCGGGGTAGACGCGCGGCTCGCGGCTGATGACGACAAAGCGCGTGTAGTTGTTGTCCGAGTCCTGAATGTTGGGCTCCAGCACCTCCAGGCCATACAGCGTGGCACAGCTGCGCGAGGCGATGGCGGCGACGTCGGTGCGCTCGGAGTTGGCGACCATCTCGGCCGACATGGCCGTGTTGGGGTACTTGGTGGCGTGCAGGTCGTGGGACTCGATAAAGCCGGCACACTGGGCAATGGCTTGGCCGTGGCTGTAGACCTCGCGCACGTCGGCGAGCTTGGTGCCGGGCTTGACGAGCAGGTTGTGGTCGATCTTGAGTCGCAGCGAACGCACGATGTGGAAATCGAACTGGGCGAGCAGGTCGTAGACGGCGTTGACCGATCCGGCGGTGGAGTTCTCGATGGGCAGCACGCCAAACTCGCAGAAGCCGTCGCGCACAGCGCGCATGACGCCTTCGAAGGTCTCGAAAAACGCGATGTCGGGCACGTCGAAGAGTTTGCACGCGGCGATTTGACTGTAAGCGCCCTCAACGCCCTGGCAAGCGACGGTGGCAGTTTGAGGGAAGGGCGTGTCGGAGGCTGCAGCCGTGGCGTGGGCCTTTTGCGAGACAGTGATGCCCTTGAGTTCGTTGATGTAGCGCTGCTGCTCGGCCTTGCTCATGCTCATGAGGAGACGGAACAGGGTGATGGTCTGCGCCTCGTAGCGCTCGGGCGCGCGGCTGGCGAGGTTGTTGAGTTTGGAGCGCTCGCGGGCGGGGTCAAAGACAGCCTTGCCCATCTCGATCTTTGATTTGGCGACCTCGGTGGCAATGTCCATACGCTCGACAAAGCTGTTGAGGAGCGTGGTGTCGATGCCATCGATGGTCTGGCGGATGTCAGCAAGGTCCATAGGGACCCCTTTCGTGAATCATTGCCCGGGGTGGGCGGGTTAGCGCTGGGCGGCGTCCTCGAGGAGGGCGTCCCAGACGGCGAGCGCCGCAGCTGCTTCGGCAACGGGGACGGCTCGTGGGACGATGCAGGGATCGTGACGGCCGTGCACCGAGAGCTCGGCATTTTCCATAGCGTCCATGTCTACGGTCTGCTGCTCGCGGCCAATTGAGGGCGTCGGCTTTACGGCCATGCGCCACATGACGGGCGCGCCGGTCGAAATACCGCCCAGGATGCCGCCGGCGTTATTGGACTCGACCTCGATTTCGCCGGTCTCGGCATCGATGCGATATGGATCGTTGTTCTCGCTGCCGCGCATGGCGGCCACGGCAAAGCCCATGCCAAACTCCACGCCCTTTACGGCGGGAATGCCAAACGCGATTTGCGCGATGCGGTTCTCGATGCCGTCGAACATGGGGTCGCCTATGCCCGTGGGAAGCCCGTAAATGCCGCACTCCACGATGCCGCCGATGCTGTCGAGCTCGTCGCGCGCGGCCAGAATCTCCTCGCGCATGCGGCCGGCTGCGGCGGCGTCAATGCACGGCAGATCGTTCGTAAGGATCGCCTTGCGGTCGGCCTCGCGATAGACCATATCGTCCATCGGCAGGTCGGAGATGCCGCCGATCTGCGCGACGTGCGCCATGACCTGAATGCCGCGGGCCTCGAGTGCCTGCAGCGCAATGCCGCCGGCGATGCATAAGGGTGCCGTTAGGCGGCCGGAGAAATGCCCGCCACCAGCGACGTCGTGCATGTTGTGGTACTTCAAGCGCGCAGGGAAGTCCGCATGTCCCGGACGGGGCTTGCGGCGCAGCTCGGAGTAATCCTTGGAGCGCGTGTTGGTGTTCTCGATAATCGCGGCGATGGGCGCGCCGGTGGTATGTCCATCGACAACACCGGCGATGATATGCGCGGCGTCGGCCTCGCGGCGTTTGGTTGCGGTCTCGTCGCGGCCAGGGGCGCGACGGTCGAGGAAGGCCTGCAGCTTCTCCTGGTCCACGGCGATGCCCGCCGGGATGCCATCGAGCGAGCAGCCGATGGCGGGGGAGTGCGACTGACCGAAGATGCTTAAGTGCAAAACGTTGCCAAAGGTCGAGGACATGCTATTCCTCCTCGAGCGTGACCTTGCCGCCCAACAGGCGGTAGTGGTCGAAGAAATCGGGATAGGACTTGTTGACGGCCTCGGCGCCGTGGATCACGACCTCGCCGGTGGCGCGACTTGCGGCGATGGCTGCCATCATGGCGATGCGGTGGTCGTTGTGCGAATCGACCTCGCCGCCGGTAAGGGCATCGACGCCCTTGATGATGAGGTCGTCACCGGCGATGCGCACCTGTGAGCCCAGCGCGGTGAGCTCGCGGGTGGTGGTGACCAGACGGTCAGATTCCTTGATGCGCAGGCGCGCACAGTCACGGATGAACGTGCGGCCCTGAGCCAGCGAGGCCACGGCCGAGATGACGGGCACCAGGTCGGGAATGTCGTGGGCGCTCATCTCAAAGCCGGCGAGCTTGTCGGACTGCACGGTGGCGGCGTTGGTGGAACGCACGATGCGGGCACCAAAGCGCGAAAGCGCGGCAAGCACGTTGCGGTCGCCCTGTGCGGAGCTCAGGGACACACCCTCGACGGTGATGGGGTCGGTTCCGATAGCGCCGGCGCACAGCCAAAAGGCAGCGTTGGACCAGTCACCCTCGACGGCCACGCTGCCGGGCGTGCGATACGAGCCACTGCTCACGCGGAAGTTTGTGACCTCGGGCTGGCCGTCCCGGGCGGGAATACGCTCGACGTTGACCTCGACGCCAAAGGCCTTCATGGCCTGAATCGTCAGGTTGATGTAGGGACGGCTCTCAATGAGGCCGGTCACCTGCACGCAGGAGGGCTGGGCCAGCAGCGGGGCTGCCAGCAGCAGGCCCGAGATGTACTGCGAGCTCACGTTGCCCGGCAGCACAAAGGTGCCCGGGCGCATGCGTCCGTTCGTCTTGAGCGGAAAACCGCCCAGACCCTGTAGGTCGCAGCCGGCGGCAATGATCTCGTCCGAGAGCGGCGAGAGCGGGCGGGCGCCCAGGCGGCCCTGGCCCACGAAGGTGGCATCCGCACCCAGCGCGCAGGCGACGGGCAGCATAAAGCGCAGCGTGGAGCCGCTCTCGCCGCAGTCGAGCGTGCCGCCGGCAAGGGCCTTGAGCAGGCCAAACTCAACACTCTTCATGGTGGGGTGGACCTGGAAGCCGTCCTCGACGGTCTCGATGCGAGCGCCCAGGGCCGTAAGGCAACGCACCGTAGCCTCGATGTCGGCGCAGGTGGTGTTGCAGGTGACGTGTGTCTCGCCGTTGGCAAGCGCGGCGCAGATGATCAGGCGGTGCGCCATCGACTTGGACGCGATGGCAGGAACGGTGCCCTTGAGCGGGGACGGGGTGATGCGGGCTAGCATGCGGATGCGTCTCCCTTCTGGCCGAGGCCTTCGGCAATGAGTTCGTGGAAAGTGGAAAGCGGCGTGCGGTCGATGCTGCAGCGGCCAATGCCGTGCGGAATCACCAGATCGATGGTGTCGCCCGCGCGCTTCTTGTCGTGGAGCGCCTCGGCAAAGACGGCATCGACATCGAGGTCGCAGCGGGTCTTGAGGCCATGGCGGGCGCAGAGTTCCTCAATACGACCGGGCAGTGCAGCATCGCAGACGCCGTGCAGGGCCGCGGCGCGCGTGATGATGCCCATGCCGATCGACACGCAGTTGCCGTGTCCGAGCTCAAAGTGCTCGCAGGCCTCGACGGCGTGTCCGGCGCTGTGTCCAAAGTTGAGGAGCTTGCGCTGGTTGGTTTCGCGCTCGTCGGCGACGACCACGGCGCGCTTGATGTCGATATTACGGGCGATGATGAGCGCTACGCGGGCCACATCGCGGTTGAGCAGCTCCAGCGTGAGCGGGGTCTTCTCCAGCTCGGCGAAAAGCTCCGGGTCGGCGATCACGGCGTGTTTGACAACCTCGCCGCAGCCGTCGGCGAACTGCTCGGGCGTGAGGGTGGCCAGGCACCCCACGTCGGCGATAACCACGCTCGGCTGCCAAAAGGCGCCGGCCAAGTTCTTGCCTGCAGCCAAGTCGATGGCGGTCTTGCCGCCCACCGACGAATCCACCATGGCGAGCAGGCTCGTCGGGATCTGCACAAACTTGCAGCCGCGCATGTAGGTAGCGGCCACAAAGCCCGCCACGTCGCCCACGACGCCGCCGCCGAGTGCCACGATCACGTCGGAGCGCGAAAGCTCGTGCTCGGCCACAAACTCCAAAATTGCAACATAGGTTTCGGCGCGCTTATGGGCCTCGCCGGCCTCGAAGGTGCAGATGCTCACCTCGTAGCCTGACGCCTCCAGGCTCTGCTTAACGGGCATCTGGTAGAGCGGGCCCACGTTGGTGTCCGTCACGATGACGGCCTTGGTGCCGCCAGCAGTGGCGCGCACGAGCGGTCCCGCCTGCTCCAGCAAAAACGTGCCAACATGCACCTGGTAGGGGCGTGCAGTGTCGATATCGATGGTAATCGCCATAAGCTTCGGTCCTTTCGACCTGGCGTGATAGGTGGTTTAGTGGGAGGCCTCGTCGTCGAGCGCGCGCTTGATACGGTCGCCCTCGGCAAGGAGATTCTCCAGATAGCGCTGGTCGCGGTCCTTAAGGGCGCGGCTGTAGGCGCCGAGCGATTCGATAAGATGGTCGATCTCGAAGGCGAGCGCGTCGGCGTCGTCGATCATGAGCTCGGACCACATTTGCGGGTTGAGGTGCGCCACACGGGTGAGATCGCGATAGCTACCGGCCGAAAAGCCGTGGTGGACCTGGGCAGTGGGGCTTTTGACGTAGGCGTTGGATACCACGTGCGCAAGCTGGCTCGTGAAGGCGATGACGCGGTCGTGCTCGGCGGCGCTGGTCACGCTGAACTTGCCAAAGCCCAGGGGGCGCACCATCTCGCGCACCTGGCCCAAAAGCTCCAGCTTAAGTGCATCGTCCACCGCGGGTGGCACGAGCACGAGCGGGGCGCCCTGGAACAGGTCGGCGCGGGAGTGCGCATAGCCCGAGTACTGCGTGCCCGCCATGGGGTGCGCACCCACAAAGTAAAAGCCGTGCTCGCGGGCAAGCTCAAAGGCGCGCTCGCACACGATGCCCTTGACACCCACCGTGTCGATCACCACGGGACCCATGATGGCGTCGGTGTCGGTGGCGTCGGCGAGCGCCTGGGCGTGCGCCTCGAGCCACTCGATGCATGCCTCGGGATAGCAGGCGAGGACGATGATGTCGCATTCGCCGAGTGTCTTGTCGTTGAGCTCTCCGGCGACAGTGCCCATGCTGGCGGCCGTCATGACATCGTCATCGGGGTCCCAGGCCAGCACGCGAACGCCCGCCTGTGCATAGCCGCGGGCAAAGCTACCGCCGATGAGGCCCAGGCCGACGATACCGGCGCACTTGGGGCCGCCCTGGTTAACACGCGCGTTTCTCACCGTACCCATGAGCTACTCCATGGTCTCTTGGCAGACGACCTCGCGGATGGCTCGGATGCGGCGCATGGTGTCGTCGAACTGATCGGGGGTGAGGGCCTGGGCGCCGTCGGACCAGGCGCGGCTCGGCTCGTCGTGGACCTCGATCTCCAGGCCGTTGGCACCGCAGGCGGTCGCGGCGAGCGCCATGGGCTCAACGTAGCGGGTGTAGCCGGTGGCGTGGCTGGGGTCGGCGACGACGGGCAGGTGCGACAGGTGGTGCAGCACCGGCACGGCGTTGAGGTCGAAGGTATTGCGGGTGCGGGTCTCGAAGGTGCGGATGCCGCGCTCGCACAGGATAACGTTGTCGTTGCCCTCGCTCATGATGTACTCGGCGGCCATAAGCAGCTCATCGATCGTGCCGGACATGCCGCGCTTGAGCAGAATCGGGGTCTGGGTCTTGCCGACCTCCTTGAGCAGGGGGAAGTTCTGGGCGTTGCGGGCGCCGATCTGCATGACGTCAATCTTCTTGTCCAAGAAGACCTGCACGTCGCGCGGGTCCATGATCTCGGTGACGATCGGCATGTCGAGCTCGGCAGACGCCTCGCACAGCAGGTCGAGGCCGGCGGGGCCCATGCCCTGGTAGGCGTAGGGGGAGGTGCGGGGCTTGTAGGCGCCACCGCGCAGCATCGTGGCGCCGGCGGCCTTCACGCGGCGTGCGATGCGGATGAGGTTCTCGCCCTCGACGGAGCAGGGACCGGCGATGACCTGGAACTGGTCGCCGCCGATCTTGACGCCGTGACCGCAGTCGATGACGGAGTCCTCGGGGTGGAACTTGCGGTTGGCGCGCTTGAACGGCTCGGAGACGCGCTGCACGCGCTCGACGACATCCATGGACTCGAGCAGGAACGGGTCGATCTTGGTCGTATCGCCCACCAGGCCGATAATCGTCTCGTTCTCGCCGCGCGAGACGTCGGTCTTCAGGCCTTTTTTCTCAATCCAGCTGACAATATGGCTGACGGCCTCGTCGCTGGCGCTCTGCTTTAGAATTGCAATCATGGTGTGCCTCTCACCTCGATGGATAACTTTTGCAAAAACGGCCCGCATTGCGAGCCGTGTATATATGGTGCATGAGAGTTTATACTATCCGACTCGCTTTTGCCTTCTAAAGTGGGCCGTTGCGCCGCGTCTTCCTCGGAATTGCAAAGCTTTTTCTTTTATTTTGATAGCCCGTGGTGCACTTGGGTATAATGCCAAACGTTGGCCCTATTAGCTCAGGGGATTAGAGCGTCTGCCTCCGGAGCAGAAGGCCGTTGGTTCGAATCCAACATGGGGCACCATCGAACGTAAGACCGTCCGAACCTCGCATGGTCCGGGCGGTTTTTCTTATACTGACGCGACGTGATGGGACGTGGTATGGCAGCAACGGATATCGAGCGCGGACTCTCGACCGCCGAGGTCGAGGAGCGCATCGCCGCCGGTAAGATCAACCGCAACATGGAGCTCAAGACCAAGTCGGTCAAAGAGCTCATCATCGAGAACCTCTGCACGCTGTTCAATTTGATCAACGTGATCTTGGCGTTCCTGGTCATTTTGACCGGTTCGTTTAAGAATCTGACGTTCCTGTTCGTGGTGTTCTTGAACACCGCTATCGGCGTCATTCAGTCCATGCGTTCCAAGAAGATGGTCGATAAGCTCACGCTTCTGACCTCTAAGAAGGCCATCGCGGTGCGCGACGGTGCCGAGGTGGAGCTCGACTTGGACCAGATCGTGCTCGACGACATCATCCGCCTGGGGCGCGGCGATCAGATTCCCGCTGACGCCGTGGTGGTTTCGGGCGAGGCGCTCGTGAACGAGAGCCTGCTGACGGGCGAGAGCGACCTTATTAAGAAACAGCCCGGTTCCGAGCTCATGAGCGGCAGCTTTATCGACTCGGGCCTGCTGCGCGCCCGCGTGATCCATGTCGGCGCCGACAACTACGTGGCCAAAATTAATAACGAGGCCAAGTACGTCAAAAAGGTCAATTCCGAGATCATGAACGCGCTTAACGCCATCGTACGCTTTGCGAGCATCATCATGATCCCGCTCGGTTTGGCGTTGTTTGCCTCGAGTGTGAGCGAGCTGTGGGATGCCGCGGGAACCCCGGGCGATAGCGCGCTTTCGTGGTGCTTCTCCGAGCTGTTGGCTGGTCATGTGCCTTCGTCGGCGCTGCTGTCCACGGTGGGTGCCCTGCTGGGCATGATCCCGCAAGGCCTGGTGCTGCTGACCTCGTCGGTGCTCGCCATCGCCACGGTGCGCCTGGCCCGCCGCAAGGTGCTGGCACAGCAGCTCTACTGCATCGAGACGCTCGCTCGCGTCGACGTGCTGTGCCTGGACAAGACGGGCACCATCACGTCGGGCCGTATGGAGGTCGAGGGCACGTATCCGCTGCCGGTTGAGGGCGTGAGCCTAGACGCCGGCTCGGACGAGGCGGCCGTTCCCGTCGATACCACGGTGCTCGATTTTGCGCTGGCTAACGTCGCGCGTGCGACTTCGGCCGATGCCAACGAGACCTGCCAGGCGCTGCTCAACTATTACGCCGATCGCCCGGTCGAGGTGTCTGAGCCGCTGTCGGTCATTCCGTTCTCGTCCTCCAAAAAGTGGAGCGGCGCGTCGTTTGCGCAGGGCTCCTATGTGATGGGTGCGGCGCAGTTTGTGCTCTCTGATCGTGCGTTCGTCCAGGTCGAGAACCGTGTCGCCGAGCTTGCCGATACCTGCCGCGTGCTCGTGGTGGCGCGCGTGGACGGCTTTACACCCGATGGCGATATGGTGGGCGAGGCCGAGCCCGTGGGCTTTGTGACCATCCGCGACGAGATTCGTACCTCGGCGGCCGAGACTATTGGCTACTTTAACGAGCAGGGCGTGACCCTCAACGTGATCAGTGGCGACGACCCGCGTACGGTGTCGTCGATCGCGCGCGTGGTGGGCGTGCCGGGGGCGGACGCTTATGTGGACGCCACGACGCTCGATACGCCGGCCAAGCTCGATGCCGCAGTGGACCGCTACCATGTCTTTGGTCGTGTGACCCCGCAGCAGAAGCGCGAGCTCGTGCAGGCGCTCAAGCGCCGCGAGCACACCGTGGCCATGACTGGCGACGGCGTCAACGACGTGCTGGCGCTCAAGGAGGCCGACTGCTCCGTGGCCATGGCGGCCGGCTCCGATGCCGCACGTAACGTGGCCGAGATCGTACTCGTCGACAACGACTTTGCCTCGATGCCCGCCGTGGTGGCCGAGGGCCGTCGCTCCATCAACAACCTGCAGCGTTCGGCCTCGCTGTTCCTGACCAAGACGCTGTTCTCGATGGGCCTGGCGGCGCTGTGCATCGCGCTGCCGCCGTACCCCTTCGAGCCAATCCAGATGACACTCATCAACTTTTTCTGCATCGGCGCGCCGGGCTTTGTGTTGGGCCTTGAGCCCAACAATGCTCGCGTGAAGGGTGCGTTTTTGACGAACGTACTCAAGCGTGCACTGCCGGCGTCGATTGCGGTCATTTTGGCTGCGGCGCTCGATATCTTTGTGGCGCGCGTGTTTGGCTTTAGCCAGCTCACGCTGTCTACGATGTGCCTGCTTACGTCGTGCGCGGCGAGCGTCAGCCTGATCTGGCGCATCTCGCAGCCTCTCACGCCCCTACGTGTGGTGCTTTTTGTGTTTGTAGTAGCCGGCATCCTGGTGGGCGTTATCGGATTCCCGGAGCTGCTGTCTATTGCCAACCTGTCGATGGGCCAGATGGTTATCTTGGCTGTCATCGTGGTCTTTACCTGCTCGGTGTTCTTTAAGCTCGCCACGATGATGGATTCGCTCAAGCCGCGTCGTCGTCGTGCCGCAACTGGTTTTGGCCGCGGTGTGCGCGTCCGCCTGGGTCGCGGTGGCGGCAAGGTGAGCTCGACGGGCTCGACGGCCGAACGTTTTGCCAAGCGCGTCGCCGCCGACATGGCGCAGCGCCGCGAAGATCGCACCGCTCGCGAGGCCGAGGCCCGTGCACTCGAGGGCGTGGCTCAGGCCCAGCCCAAGAAAAAGAAGGGTACCGGAGCCAAGCGCTCTCGCGTGACCAAGTCCGCCCAAGGCATCAAAGTCTCGATGCCAAGCAAAAAGAAGAAGTAACTACGCGCCCTGGCGATGTTGAATTGGTGCCTTGCTCCTGTGGGGCCGTGGCGATGTTATGCTCTAACCTCGATTGTTTGAATTGCTTCGAAAAGAGGATGCCGTGATCTGCCCGCATTGCCTTAAGACTATCGAGGACGGCGCCTCGTTCTGCCCCTACTGCAACGCCTATGTGGGTCCGGGCGATGGTCCCGAGCACACCGAGTTCGTGTTCTGTGAGGGCTGCGGTGCCCGTCTTTCTCCGCATGATCGTACGTGCCCCAAATGCGGACGCCCCGCTCCGGGCATCCTCTCCAAGGACGCGGCCGCATCCGACCTGGCAGCGGGCCGCACGGCGGGCTTTCCGCGCCTAACGCAAGAGCAGATCGATACCGAGGTGCCTCATGCGCCGGCCTCGGCTGCTGCGGTTCTTTCGGACGCCGCCGATCCCAACGAGACCTGCGTGCTGCCGGCTTTCGATAAGGATTTCGGTATCCCCAAGGTCGATATTCCCACGCCGGTTTCCCTGCATGACGATGCTCAAAAAACCAAGCGCAAGGTGCATCCCGACGAGGACGCCTATCACAAGCACAAGCGTCATATCCCCAAGCCGCTTATCGTCATCGCGGTCCTTGCCGTCGTTTGCGGCGGTGCCTATTGGTTCGTGACGACCGATCCCATGGGTGTCATGCCTGGCTTCTATGACCAGTTTGGCCAGGCCGCGCAGACGACCTTCCCCACGCGCCAAAAGGGCGAGGCGACTGAGGACGATACCAAGCAGGACGATTCTGCCGAGGTGGTCCAGGAAGAAACCGTGCTTACCGATGATCAGCTCTATACCAGGCTCGACGGTCTGTATCAGACCATCGTGTCCTACGGTGACGAGGACCAGATTGGCGAGGTCATCGATTCCTTTAACAACGGCTATCTCCGAACGCCGCTGTCCACCCGCCAGGAGCTGTCGCAGAGTGCCTACGCCCTGCGCGACCAGATCAAAAAGACGCAAGATGAGCTCAACAACCTTAAGTACCAAGACGATACGGTCTATGCGGACGACATCGCCCACTTAAAGCAGCTTGCCGAGTGGATGTATGAGCGCGTCGACGTGATCTGCCAGAGCTGGGATATCTCGCTGGCCATTCCCGATGGTGAGTCGATGAGTTCCCACCAAAGCGAGATCCTGGCGCCCATCGCACAGGGCGGCAACAGCGCGCTGAACCAGTACGACGCCAACGTGGGCTCCTGGAAGCCGCAGCAGCGTTCCTAAAATTAGTTCGCCATAGTCGGCATAACCTACGTGCGCAATTGATGTAAGCGCATGCTTATTGCTACAATTCGTACAAATATGCTTTAAACGCACGAGGAAGGAACCACATGTTTGGTTTTAAGAAAGAGCTCTACACGCCCGAGTATCAGCTTGCCGGCGATGAGTGCGCCGTTATCGAGACGTCGAAGGGTACCATCAAGGTCAAGTTTGACGGCGAGGGCGCTCCCATTCATGTCGCGAACTTCTGCGAGCTTTCCACGATGGGTTTCTATGATGGCCTTAAGTTCCATCGCTATGTGCCCGGCTTTGTCATTCAGGGTGGCGACCCCAATACCCGCGATATGTCCGGCGCCGACGTCGCTGCCGGTCTTGAGGGCCCCGACGGCATGCCCGGTACCGGTGGCCCCGGCTACTGCATCAAGGGCGAGTTTGCCACCAATCCGCGCAACAGCCATGTCGATGGTGCCCTTGCCATGGCACGCTCCATGGACCCCGATTCCGCGGGTTCGCAGTTCTACTTCTGCTTGGGTGCCCAGCATAACCTCGATTCCGGTTACACCGTCTTTGGTACCACGGTCGAGGGTCTCGATGTGATTTCGCAGCTGCGTGCCGGCGACGAGATCGTCCATGTCGAGATCGTTCACGAGTAAAGGGGACTTCCTTGAATAGCCAGCTGATCCAACAGGGCCGCGCCGCTTACCGCGCGGGTGATTTTTCCGCTGCAGCCCAGATGCTTGGGGCGGCAAAAACTCCCGATGAGATTATGGGCGAGGCCGATCACCTTCGTGGCAACGCCTTGATGCACCTGGGTATGTATGCCGAGGCCGCCGAAGCCTACGCCGCCGCCCTCAACGACGGCACCTACGGCAAGCGCGGCGCGCTGCTCACCAACCGCGGCAAGGCGCTCGCCGCCGTGGGCGACTACACGACGGCCGCTCAGGCGTTCTCTGCTGCTACGCAGGATGCTTCCTATGCCACGCCGTTTAAGGCCTATCTGGGCCTGGGTAACGCGCTGTTCCAGTCGGGCGACTATGCCAACGCGGGTACTGCCTTCCGTCAGGCTGCCATCGACGGCGCCAATCCGGCTCCTGCCGCCGCTCTCGGCGAGCTCGGTCGTTGCTTCATTAAGCTCGGCCGTCCGGCGGATGCCGTGGAGACCTACCGCACGGCTATCGACTTTGCCGGTCCCCGCGACGACACGCGTGCGCTCAACGCCGGCATGGGTCAGGCACTTTCTGCCGCCGGCCGCCCCTCCGACGCACTCGACGCCTTTAACGCCGCTACTGCCGATGGCATCTACCAGCTCACCTCCGAGCAGGCCGATGAGCTTGCCCGCGTGCACGATTCGCTTGCCGCGCTGTCTGCCCAGACGGCTATGGCCACGGCACCGGCGCCCGCGATGGACGCCTCTGCCGTCGATCCGCTCGATCCTACGGGCGCGACCGGTCAGTTTATGCCCGATCCCTCGGACACCGGCTTCTTTACGCTGTCCGAGTCCGAGATGGTCCAGCAGGACCGTCAGGACCGCAAGCAGGCCAAGGTCCGTCGTCGCCATCGCCACACGGGTCTCAAAGTCTTCATCGTGCTGCTTCTGCTCATCTTGATCGCCGCGGGCGGTCTGGGCTTTGCCTACACGCGCGGCTTTGGCTTCCCGTCTCAGGAGTCTGTCGTTACCGATCTGTTCCAGGCTGCCGGCGACGGTGACACGGCAAAGGCCGAGTCTTGCCTGGCCTCGAGCCTGTCCGAGGACGCTAAGTCGATGATCATCTCCTCGATTCCGCAGGGTGCCACCGTGTCCGTCGAGGGCATGGATCAGTCCATGACCGAGACGACCGCTAAGGTGAAGGTATCGCTGTCCAAGGGCGGCGAGCAGGAGTACACCGTCAAATTCGTGCGCTCTGACAACCATATCGGCTGGGCCGTTTCCTCGCTCGATATGGATTTCTCGGCTGCTGACAACCAGTAGTGACCTTATGGGATTTAGCTTTGCCCGGCGCTTCACCGCAAGTGAGGTGCCGGGCTTGCGCTAGTATGATGAGCTAGTAGTTTTCCAGCAATCATCCAACACATCAGGAGTTGCGTTGTTTTCTTTGATGGATATGTTCTTCGGTAGCTATGCGGGCGATCTTGCCATCGACCTCGGCACCGCAAATACGCTTGTCTCCGTGCGTGGCAAGGGCATCGTCATTCGCGAGCCCTCTGTCGTCGCCATCGACAAGAACGACGAGCGCATCCTCGCGGTCGGTATCGAGGCAAAGCGCATGCTCGGCCGTACGCCCGGCAACATCGTGGCCGTTCGTCCCCTGAAGGACGGCGTCATCGCCGACTTCGATGTTACCGAGGCCATGCTTCGCTACTTTATCGACAAGGCTTCCGAGAAGCGCTATCCGTGGACCCCGCGTCCGCGCGTTGTCGTTTGCGTTCCCTCCGGCGTCACGTCGGTCGAGAAGCGTGCCGTCTTTGAGGCTACGATCCAGGCCGGCGCTCGCCAGGCCTACCTGATCGAGGAACCCATGGCTGCTGCTATCGGCGCCGACCTGCCTGTCGAGGAGCCCACCGGCTCCATGGTCATCGACATCGGTGGCGGTACCACCGAGGTTGCCGTTATCGCTATGGGCGGCATCGTCGTCTCGCAGTCCATCCGTATTGCCGGCGACGAGTTCGATCAGTCCATCCTCACGCACGTTCGCGATGCCTACAACCTTGCCATCGGCGAGCGTACGGCAGAGGACATCAAGATCAAGGTCGGTTCCGCCGTGCCGCTCAAGGACGAGCTCGACGTCGAGGTCAACGGCCGCGACGTGATCACCGGTCTGCCCAAGACCGTGCGCATCGAGAGCGAGGAGATTCGTCGCGCGCTCAACAAGCCGCTCGACGAGATGGCCAAGGCCGTCAAGGACGCACTCGACGCTACGCCTCCCGATCTTGCCTCGGACCTTATGTACTACGGCATTTTGCTGACTGGTGGCGGCGCGCTGCTGCGCGGTCTCGACGTGCGCCTGCGCGATGAGACCGGTGTTTCGGTCAACGTCAGCCCCACGGCGCTCGATAACGTCGTTAACGGCTGTGCCCGCGTGCTCGAGGCCAATGCGTTTGATGGCGGCTTCGTCCAGACCAATGCTTAATTTCCAAAAGGTGGATTCCATTTGGCACGATCTTCGGGTTTCTCCACAAATCTGAATACCAAGCGACAATCAACGGGTATGCGCCCGTTGATTGTTTTCAGCCTGATTTCGGTGTTGCTGCTCACGTTTTACATCCGCGAGGGCGAGGCAGGGCCGATTCATGCCGTGCGTTCGGGCGTAACGACGATTACCTCTCCGGTGCGCTTTGTGGGCTCGGCTGTGGCGGCTCCCTTCAATGCGATCGGCAACGTGTTCTCTAACCTAACGGCGTCGCAGGACACGCTCGACGAGCTCAAGAAGCAAAATGAGGAGCTGACCTCTAAGGTCGCCGAGCTTTCTGAGGCTCAAAAGACTGCCGAGCGCCTGGAGGGCCTGGTCGGGCTGCAATCGACCTACAACCTCAAATCGACCGCTGCTCGTATCGTTGGTGCCTCGGGCGATGCCTGGACCTCGACCGTTACCATCGACAAGGGCTCTGCCGACGGCCTTACCATCAACATGCCCGTGACGAGTTCTGCCGGTGTTATCGGCCAGATTATCGAGGTATCGGCCAAGACCTCTACCGTGCGCCTGATTGGCGACGAGAACTCGGGCGTGTCCGCCATGGTGCAGGACACGCGCGCCCAGGGTATGCTGCAGGGTCAGGCTGACGGCACGCTGCGTCTTGAGTACGTGAGCGTCGACTCCGATGTTAAGGTTGGCGATATCATCGTGACCTCTGGCATCGGTGGCGTGTTCCCCAAGGGCCTTCCGCTTGGCACCGTCTCGTCGGTTGAGAAATCGGCAAACGACGTGTACTACACCATTGTGGTGCGCGCTCAGACCACGGCCGAGAACAACGAGGAAGTGCTGGTCATCACCTCGCTGACCGACGAACAGTCGGCCTCGGATGAGGACGTGAGCACGGCCAACAGCACGCCGCAGGGAACGTCGCGCGATGCTGCGACCAAGACGAAGGACGAGAGCTCGGATGACAGTTCCGACACGTCCGAGACGACCGATTCTGGCTCGAGCGAATAGGGGGCATGTCCATGGATCTACACGAGCAGGGGATGAGCTCCCGCACGTTTGTAATCGCCGCCATTGTGTGTGTGCTGCTGCAGGCAGGCCTGGCACCGCAGATCTCCATTGCGGGAGGTCGCGTCAACTTCATGATTATCCTGGTGTGCCTAAGCGTGTTCTCGGGCGACCCGACCCGTGCCGTCGTGTGCGGTTTTTGCAGCGGCTTGTTCTATGACCTGTCCGCTGCCGTGCCGGTGGGCGTTATGTCGCTCCTGCTGACCGTGGGTTCTTTTGCCCTGGTGCACAGCGCCGTCGGTCAGACGGGCGGTACCCCGAGTGCGCGCGGTGTCACCGTGGGCGCCTTTGCGCTCGTCATTAATGTGATCTACAGCATCATCTTGCTGTTTATGGGTTTGGAGACGAGCTTTGTCGTGGCGATCTTCGGCCATGCGCTGCCGTCCTCGATCCTGACGGGTCTGGTTGCCATTCCGTTTTTGATGTCCGGCGTCGTGTCGCAGTCCGGCTATGGATTCTCCGCACGTGGCGGACGCCAGACGGGTATGCGCTTTAAGCCCAAGACCCGCAAGCTCAAATAGGGGAGGCCCGTAGATGTCTTCCCAGATGACGGTTATTATCGCCGGTATCGTGCTGGTTGTGGCCATCGTGGTCGCGCTGGTCATCATGCGTCGAGGCGATTCCCGTTTTACCTACGATACACAGCATGGAACGGCCCCGCGCGCCACCGAGGGCGAGGGCAATACCGCGGCGACCGCCTTTAAGGGCCGCTTTTCCATCCTCACCACGGGTGTGGGCGCGATGTTTGCGGCACTTGCCGTCAAGCTGTGGGGCATGCAGATGGTCTCGTCGGACTATTACGAGAAGCAGGCCAATAGTAATCAGACTCGCACCGTTACCACACCCGCTGTGCGCGGCCGCATCCTCGACCGCAATGGCGTGGCGCTTGTCCAGAACCGTCCCTCACTTGCTGTCGTGGCCTACCGCGACCTTGCCGAGGATGAGGTTCTGGTTCGCCATCTTGCCAACGTGCTTGGAATGCCTTATGTGGCGGTCCTTCGCAATATTCAGGACAATACAGAGGGCGCTCAGAGCCTGCATACCATCGCGACGGACGTCCGTCGCTCCACGGTTGCCTATATCAAGGAACACGCCGGCGAGTTCCCGGGCGTCAAGATTGCCGAGCGTACCGAGCGCCAGTATCCATACGGCGAGACGGCATGCCATATCTTGGGCTATACCGGCACCATTACCTCCGAGCAGCTCGAGGCCCAGAATAAGAAAACCTCTGGCGATGATGATGCTTCTGCTGGCAAGATTACGTACCAGTCGGGCGATATCGTGGGCCAGGCGGGCGTTGAGAGCTACTACGAAAACCTGCTGCAGGGTATTCGTGGCGAGCAGACCGTCAAGGTCGATGCCTCGGGCAATGTGACCGGTCAGGCCGGCGCCGTGCCCGCGAAGGCCGGCTCCGACATTAAGCTCACGCTCGACCTTAAGATCCAACAGGCCTGTGAGACGGCGCTGGCGAGCGCTATCGAGCTTGCCAAGACCACTGGCTACAGCAATGCCGGCAACGGCGCTGTGGTGTGTCTCGATCCCAACAATGGCGAGATCCTGGGCATGGCGAGCCAGCCCAAGTTCGATCCGTCCGTCTTTATCGGCGGCGTCTCAAATGACGTGTGGACCGAGCTCAATGATGACAAGGGTTCGCACCCGCTGCTCAACCGCGCCATTAGCGGACAGTACATGTCAGCCTCGACCATCAAGCCGCTCTCGGCACTGGCCGGTCTTGAGTTTGGAACCTACACTTCAACGCAGACAACCAACTGCACGGGTTATTGGACGGGTCTGGGCAAGGCTTGGGGCAAGTACTGCTGGTTGCATTCCGGCCACGGCACCATGACGCTGCAGTCGGGTATCGCCAACTCGTGCGACCCTGTCTTCTACGACATGGGCAAGGCGTTCTTTTATGACGAGCAACATCCCGAGGGCTTGCAGGAGGTCTTTCGTCGCTGGGGCCTAGGCAAGACCTGCGGTATCGATCTGCCGAGTGAGGGCGCGGGCCGTATTCCCGATGCCGAGTGGAAAGAGTCGTACTTCACCGACGCCTCTGCCGAGGACCGCAAGTGGAATGCCGGCGATATGACCAACATCGCCATCGGCCAGGGCGATATCCTGGTGACGCCCCTGCAGATGGCGTGCGCCTATATGGGTCTTGCCAACGGCGGCAAACAGTACGTGCCTCACGTGTTTTTGTCTGCCGTGTCGCGCGATGGCGACGGCGATGCCTATAAGTACAACGGCAAGGGCAAGAAGAAGCGCCTGGAGGCCAAGATCAACAGCGATTCGGATTTGGCTCTTGTTCGCAACGGCATGCACGACGTGATTTACACGGCATCGACGTCCCTGGTGGCTCATTTTGGCACCCTGACGCCGCAGGTATACGGCAAGTCGGGCACGGGCGAGAAAAGCGGCGAGGACGAATACGCGTGGTTCTGCGCCTATGCACCGGCCGATGATCCCAAGTATGTCATCGCTACTGTCCTGGAGCAGGGCGGCGGTGGCTCAGATACCGCGATGCATGTCGTGCGTGACGTGCTCGGCGTGATTTATGACGAGCCCGATACCTCTTCGGCCTCGGGCGATTCTTCGGTTCGATAGGAGGTTGCGATGGATTTTTCTCCGGCGGATCTGTTCCGTTCAACCAAGACCGGCTCTCGCAGCAGCCTGGACCGCGTCAACAAGCAACTTTCGGCCTCGCGCGGCACGTTTCGCCAAAAGGTGCACATCGGAGTGCTCGTGGCTACTGTGGCGCTCGTCGCCTACGGTGCCATCATTATCTGGTCGGCTTCGCAGTTTAAGGCCGATGCCTCGTTCTCACGCCATCTGCTGGGAATTGGCATCGGAGCGGTGCTGGCGGTGCTGGTCTGGCGTACCGATCTGCGCGGTATTTCCAATTTCTCGACGGCGTTGCTCGTCATCGACTTGATCGTGATCCTCTCGCCCAAGATTCCGGGTCTGTCCTATACGGGCGGTCTGGGCATGACGGGCTGGATCAAGATTCCCGGTATCGGCTTGACATTCCAGCCGGTTGAGCTTGCCAAGCTCATCACCATCTTCTTTATTGCTACGCTTGGCTCGCAGTATAACGGTCGCATCGATACCGTTCGCGACTACGTCAAGCTCTGCGGCATGCTGTCCATTCCGTTTTTGGCCGTCGTTGCCATGGGCGACCTGGGCTCGGGCCTGGTCGTGCTGGTTTCGGGCGCCATCGTCATTTGTATGAGCGGTGCACGCCGCGAATGGGTGCTGTCGACCCTGGCCCTGCTCGTGGGCTTGGTGGCCCTCGTTCTGGCGCTCGATTCGGTCTTTGATTCGTTGCTCGGCCACGATGTGCTCATCAAGCAGTATCAGATGAACCGTCTGACGGTCTTTATCGACCCCGATAATGCCG
This sequence comes from Collinsella aerofaciens, assembly GCA_048184855.1. Lineage (GTDB taxonomy): Bacteria > Actinomycetota > Coriobacteriia > Coriobacteriales > Coriobacteriaceae > Collinsella > Collinsella aerofaciens_CA. The sequence goes on along the minus strand of DBEYYU010000040.1, from coordinate 26,397 downwards.
ATTCGGACGATGCCTACAACCTGCAGCAGTCGCTTATCGCCGTTGGCTCGGGCGGCTTCTTTGGTAAGGGTTTGGGCCATGCGACGCAGTCGGCCGGCGGCTTTCTGCCTGAGTTCCACACCGACTTCGTCTTCGCCTTCCTGTCCGAGACCTTTGGTTTTTGCGGTTCCTTTTTTCTCCTGTGCCTCTACATGCTGCTGATCTTTTCGACGATTCGCGTCGCCTTTAAGTGTGAGTCGCTGTTCCTGCGTCTGTCGTGCGTAGGTATCGTCGGCATGTGGGCATTCCAGACCTTCGAGAACATCGGCATGTGCATCGGCATGATGCCGATTACCGGTATTCCGCTACCGTTTATTAGCTTTGGTTCGTCTTCGATGATGATCCAACTGCTGACGGTGGGTATCGTACAATCCATATGGCGGCATCGTTCGGGCGCCGCGTAACCGCTGGAGGGGTTTGCTATGAAAATTCCCGTAGATAAGCTGACCCGCGCTTTTAAGATGGGCGCGTCCGTTAAGAAGGATTCCGATACGCCGGTGCGCGTCTCGGTCTATCTGGATTCGTCCGCCTCGCGCTTTCTGGCCGAGACGGTGCGTGACGCCTTTGTGCCGCAGACGACCTCGGGCATTGTGCGCGTCGAGCGTCTGGGGGAGGAGCGAATTGCTCCAAAGACCGATACCGATGTGGTACTGGTGCTCTCGTGTGGTTCCGACCGCTTGGAGAGTGCCGTGCAGGAGCTCGTGATCGCCGGTGCGCCCGTGTGCGTGCTTGCCGAGTCTGCTGTGGAGGTGCCGTTTATCGAGGAGTCCACGCCCATGCTCGGCGTGGTAGCGGCAACCGATAAGACGTATCTGCTCGAGACGCTTGCCCGCTGGATTCTCGATCGCACCGACAAGGAAACGGCCTTTGCGGCGAACTTTGCCTTCATGCGCATCGCGGCGGCCAATCGTATCATCACCTCGTGCGCGCTCACCAATATGGCGACCGGTGCGCTGGTGTTTTTGCCGGGCGCCGATTATCCCGTTATGGCGCTGGCGCAGGTGGGCATGCTCTTTGAGCTCGCTGCCGTCTTTGGACGCGGCATTAAGCCTGAGCGCGGCTACGAGGTCGCGGGCGTGCTTGCCGGCGGTCTTGTGATCCGAGCGGTCACCCGCGCACTTGTCAAGCAGGCGCCGCATATTGGGTTTGCCGTCAAGGCGCTCACTGCTGCCGCGGGCACCTATGGCATGGGCCGTGCGCTCGTTTCGCTCTACGAGCGCGATGTCGACTACAGCCGTGCCAACGAGGTGGTCACTGCCACGTTCTCCCGCGTTCGCGATCTGGTGACCACGGTCGCGGGCGCTACCCGTCCTATGGCGTCCTATCAGGACGCATCAGATCTCGCTGCTTAGGGGTTTTCCGTTGCGCGTTGCATACCAAGACTGTTTTCATTTAATTGAGCCGTTGCTCGCCAAGGTCGAGAAGCCGAGTCGCTATATCGATCACGAGTGGGGCACGCTTTCCAAGGCCGATGCCGACTACCGTTGCTGCCTGATCTATCCGGATGTGTACGAGGTCGGTCTGCCCAACCAGGGTATCGCCATCCTCTACAACATCCTTAACCAGGCCGAGGGCATCTCCTGCGAGCGTGGCTATGTGCCGTGGCCCGATATGGGTGACGCTATGCGCGAGGCGGGCATTCCGCTGCTCTCGCTTGAGGGTGCAGCGCCGGTCGCTTCGTTTGATATCGTCGGTCTGCATGTGCCGCACGAGATGGCGGTGACGAACTTCCTCGAGGCACTCGACCTCGCTGGCATTCCGCTGTTAGCGGCCGACCGTACCGAGGACGACCCCATTATCATCGCCGGCGGCCCCTCGGTGTACAACCCCGAGCCGTACGCGGCCTTCTTCGATGCCATCCTCATCGGTGAGGGCGAGGAATCGCTGCTCGAGACCTGCCGGCTGCATCGCCGCCTGCGTGACGAAGGGGTCCCGCGCGCGCAGATTGTTGAGCAGCTTGCATCCATTGCCGGCAACTACGTGCCGTCGCTCTATGAGGTTCGTCACGACGAGCCCTGCTCGCCGCATGGCTACACCGTGCCGCGTGAAGGCAAGGATGCGCCGACCGTGGTCTACAAGCGCGTCGTCGAGGATTTCGGCGCCACGAATCCGTTGTCGCAGTCGTGTGTGCCCTATGCGCAGCTGGTCCACGACCGCCTGTCTATCGAGATCCTGCGCGGCTGCGCCCGCGGCTGTCGTTTTTGCCAGGCCGGCATGACGTATCGCCCGGTGCGCGAGCGCTCGGCCGACCAGATCGTCTCGTCGGTGATTCAGGGTCTGGAAAAGACCGGCTATGACGAGGTGTCGCTGACCTCGCTCTCCACGACCGACCACTCCTGCATTCGCGACGTGCTCGGCAGGCTCAACCGTCGCCTGGAGGATACGGGTATTCGCGTGTCTATTCCGTCGCAGCGCCTGGATTCGTTTGGCGTGGATATGGCCGAGTCGGTCGCCGGCGAAAAGAAGGGCGGACTGACGTTCGCGCCCGAGGCCGGCAGCCAGCGCATGCGCGACATCATTAACAAGAACGTGACCGAGGAGGACCTGGACCGTGCGGCCAAGGCGGCCTTCGAGGCCGGTTGGAACCGCATGAAGCTCTACTTTATGATGGGCCTTCCCGGCGAGCGCGATGAGGACATCGTGGCCATCGCCAATCTGGCCGATCACGTGCTGGAGCTCGGTCGTTCCGTGGTGCCCAAGGCTCGTCGCGGCTCGATTTCGGTGTCGATCTCGGTTTCGGTCTTTATCCCCAAGGCTGCCACGCCGTTCCAGTGGTGCCCGCAGCTCGACTACGACGACGTCAAGCGTCGCCAGAAGCTGCTTATCACGAGCGTTCGCAACCGTGCCGTCCGCGTGCATTACCACGATGCCGAGACCTCGCTCATCGAGGCCGCGCTTTCCCGCGCCGGTCGTGACATGACGCCCGTCATCATCGACGCCTGGCGCTCGGGCTCTCGCTTTGACGCCTGGGTAGAGCATTTCTCGCTCGATAACTGGAAGGAAGCTGCTGCCAAAAACGGCATCGACCTCAATGAGCTCGTGCACCTGCCCTACGAGTTGGACTGGCGCCTGCCGTGGGAGCACGTGAGCCCCGGCTGCACGCGCGGCTTCCTCGAGCGCGAGTACCGTCGCTCGCTCGAGGGCGTCACGACTCCCGACTGCACCCGCACGTCGTGCACCGGCTGCGGGATCTGCCCCACGCTCCACGCCAAGAATGTATTGATGGGTGATCGCGCATGAGTGAGCGCCTGACCGACAACCCCTCGCTCTTTAGACTTCGTGTTCGCTATGGCAAGCGCGATCGCCTTAAGTACCTGGGCCATCTCGAAGTGATCCATACCATTGAGCGCATCGTGCGCCGTGCGGGACTTCCCTATGCCGTCACGCAGGGCTTTTCTCCGCACATGCGCGTGGGCTTCTCTTCGGCGCTACCGGTGGGTACGTCGTCGACCTGCGAGTGGTATGACCTGTTTATGACCGAGTTCGTGGCGCTCGACGAGGCGTTTGGGCGCCTGGCTGCGGCGTCTCCGGCCGATCTGGCGCCCATCGAGGCGGCGTACATCGACGTGCGCACGCCGGCGTTGACGGCGCAGCTCACGCGCCTGTCGTATCGCATCGACCTGCACTTGGATCCCGAGGCGCCCGTAAGCGCCGACGAGGTGCGTCGTGCGCTCGACACGCTGCGCGCGGACCATGGCATCGACTACGCGCGCGGAAAAAAGAGCAAGCGCTTGGATTTGGATCACACGCTCGTGGGCTATGAGCTCACGGCGGGGGAGCGCCCGGACCATTTGGTCCTCATGCTCGACACCCATGCCGACAACGAGGGCTCCATGCGTCCGGAAATTTTGCTTTCCGCTGCTGATGTTTTGTTGCAGGGCTTGACCCCGGGCGTGGATGCACCTATTGTTTCCACCGGTATGCAAGACCTCGTGACCATCTGCTCCTACGATGTCGAGCGTCAGAATCAAGCATGCGAGGACGACGAGGGCCGACTCGTCAGCCCCATACCTGTGCGAACTTGTGGATTTGCTCCACATACTCGTTGACGGGGGTATTTTCGCCTGCTACTATATTCGGCTGTTGCACTAACTGATGCATGAAGGGCAAGTAAACATGTACGCAATCGTTAACACGGGCGGCAAGCAGTACAAGGTCGCCACCGACGATGTCATCACCGTCGAGAAGATCGAGGGCAATGAGGGCGACAAGGTCACCCTGCCGGTTATCTTCCTCAACGATGGTAAGAAGATCGTCACCGATCCCGACAAGCTGGCCAAGGCCAAGGTTACCGCTCAGATCGTTGAGCAGTTCAAGGGCGAGAAGCAGCTGGTCTTCAAGTTCCACAAGCGCAAGCGCTATCGTCGTCTGAAGGGTCACCGTCAGCAGCTCACCAAGCTGAAGATCGTGAAGGTTCAGGCTACCTCCCGCGCCAAGAAGGCTGTCAAGGCAGAGGCTGAGGCTGTTGCCGAGGCTCCCGTCGCCGAGTAGATTACACTCGTAACGAAAGAGTAGGTATACACAATGGCACACAAAAAAGGACTCGGTTCCTCCCGTAATGGCCGTGACTCCCGCGGTCAGCGCCTTGGCACGAAGCGCTATGCCGGCCAGACGGTAACCACGGGCACGATTCTCGTCCGTCAGCACGGCACGCACATCCACCCGGGTGAGAACGTTGGCCGTGGTAAGGACGACACGCTGTTCGCGCTGGTCGACGGTACCGTTGAGTTCCACAAGGGTATCAAGCACAGGGTCAGCGTACGCCCGCTCGCGAACGCGTAATTCACCCTTCATAGAGCACATATGTGGGAGGCACTTGAGTTTTAGGATTCAAGGGTCTCCCTCTTTTTTGTAGGAGGCGATTCTGTTGTCACAGTTCACCGATATCAGCCGCATTAACGTGTGCGGCGGCGACGGCGGAGCCGGATGCATGTCGTTTAGGCGCGAGGCATTTGTCCCCAAGGGCGGCCCCGATGGCGGCGACGGCGGTCGTGGCGGCAATGTCGTCATCCAGGCCGATGCTCAGCTGTCTTCGCTGATCGATTACCGCTTTAAGCATCACTTTCGCGCCGAGCGCGGCACGCACGGGCAAGGTGCCCGTCGTAACGGCAAGAGCGGCGAGGACCTGATTCTCAAGGTCCCTATGGGTACCGTGGTGCGCGAGCTCGACCCCGAGACGCAGACCCCGATGTTCGAGATTGCCGATCTGGTGCATGATGGCGAGCGCGTTGTCGTGGCCCCTGGTGGCGCCGGTGGTCTCGGCAATACGCACTTTGTGACGTCGGTGCGCCGCGCGCCCGCGTTCGCCCAGCTGGGCGAGCCGGCCGAGGAGCACTGGATTGAGCTCGAGATGAAGCTCATGGCCGATGCCGCGCTCGTGGGCTTTCCCTCGGTGGGTAAGTCATCGCTCATCGCGCGCATGAGTGCCGCCCGCCCCAAGATCGCCGACTACCCGTTTACCACGCTCGTGCCGAATCTCGGCATGGTGCGTGCCGGCGAATATTCTTACGTCGTTGCCGACGTTCCCGGTTTGATCGAGGGCGCGAGCGAGGGCAAGGGCCTGGGTCACCAGTTTCTGCGCCACATTGAGCGTACGGCTCTGATCATGCATGTCGTCGACATGACGGGTGGTTTTGAGGATCGCGATCCGGTCGAGGATTATCGCATCATCAACCGCGAGCTCGAGCAGTATGGCGCCGAGCTTTCGGAGCGTCCGCAGATCGTTGTTGCCAACAAGTGCGACGCGCCGGGCACGGCCGATAAGATTGCCGACCTCAAGCGCGCAGCGCTCGACGATGGACATATGTTCTTTGCCGTGTCTGCCGTGACGGGCGCCGGCCTCAACACGCTGATGCTTGCCGTGGGCGAGCAGGTGGCTAAGCTGCGCGCCGAGTTGGTTGTCTCCGATGAGCCGGTCGTTCTGCGCGACGATGAATGGGAGCGCCGCCGCCTGCAGCGCGAGAAGCGTTTCCGCATTGTCCAGGAAGAGCCCGGTGCCTTCCGCGTGGTCGGTCGTGCCATTGAGCGCATGGTCATTCAGACCGACTGGGAAAACGAGGAAGCCGTCATTTACCTGCAGCATAAGTTTGCGCGTATGGGTGTTGACGATGCGCTCGAGAAGGCCGGTTGCCGTGCGGGCGACGAGGTTCGCATTTGCCAGCGCGCCTTTGACTTTGAGGGCGCTGAGGACTTCTCGGAGTACGAGGAGCTCGAGGATGCTGGCGAGGACGTTGCCGTTGAGGCCATTGACGTGACCGATGCTGCGGATGAGGGCGTCGAGGTTGTCGATGCGACGGATGCAGCGGATGCCGCGGGCGATACCGAGACACCGGAGGGCGAGTAAGCCATGTCGCTGCGCGGTGGAATCGGTCTGCCCGAGCTTCCTCTAGAGGACGGGCAGGAGTTTAGGCTCGGCATTATGGGTGGCACCTTTGATCCCATCCATTACGGGCACCTGGTGACCGCCGAGCAGGCGCGCGAGTCGCTCGACTTGGACGCTGTGCTCTTTATGCCGGCGGGCTCTCCTGCCTTTAAGCTTGACAAGCCGGTGACGCCTGCCGAGGACCGTTATGCCATGACGGTCCTCGCCACCGCCGCGAACCCGGCCTTTTTGGCGAGCCGGTTCGAGATCGACCGTCCGGGCGTAACCTATACGGCCGATACGCTTCATGCCCTTCGCGACTTTTACCCGCCGCAGGTAAAGCTCTACTTTATTACGGGCGCCGACGCGATTATCGATATTGTGACCTGGCATGATGCCGAACGAATCGCTGAGCTTGCTACCTTTATTGCGGCGACGCGACCGGGTTTTGATATCGATACGGCGCGTGCCCGAATCAAAGAGTCGGGGCTGCCGTTCGACGTGCGCTATATTCAGATTCCGGCGCTGGCGATCAGCTCGACGAACATTCGTAAGCGAGTTGCCCGCGGCATGAGCGTGCGCTATCTTACGAGCGAGTCCGTGCTCGGCTACATTCGCAAACGCAGGCTATATGCCGATTTGGGCCAAGAAGATTTTGAGTGATGGGGGTCTACGTTGTCGGTAGAGGATCAGTTTGAGGGCGATGAGCACGCGCTGCTCAAGCGCATTCAAGAGCTGCTCGATGTTCGCATGAAGGATAAGCGCAAGCGCTATGTGCATTCGCTGGGTGTTGCCGAGACCGCACTTCATCTGGCCGAGGTCTACGGCGTTGACCGCTTTGATGCCGCTGCTGCCGGTCTGATCCACGACTGGGACAAAGTGCTCTCCGACGACGAGCTGGTTACGCGCGCTCTGCATTACGGCATTAAGATTGCCGGCTCTCCTTCCGCCGCGACGCCGCTTTTGCATGGTCCTGTTGCCGCCTATGAGCTTCCGCAGCTTTTACCCGAGTTGTCGCCGGCCGTTTTCCAGGCTGTCGACCGTCATACCGTGGGTGCCTGCGACATGACGCCGCTCGATATGGTGGTCTTTGTGGCTGATGCCATCGAACCCAACCGCCACGGCGATTATGCCCATGCGCTGCGCAAGATGGTGGGGGAGTCGACGCTCGATGAGTTGTTCTTCTCCTGTTTTGCGCAGGGTCTGGTCTATGTGATCCAGTCCGGGCGTTATCTTTATCCCACGGCTATTACGATTTACAACCATTACGCCCAGCTGCGCTAGCTCGGGCTGTCTAGAAAGAGGTATTCCATGGCCGACGAGACCATGACCGACGAGCAGATTCTTGAAGGCGTGGAGCACAAGAGCTTCGCCGCCACGTCCGACCGCACTGCCGCCTCGCTGTCCGCGAGCGGTGTCGCTGCCGAGGATGTCGCCCGCGCCGCCGCGCAGGCCGCCTACGACAAGAAGGGCGAGGACGTTCAGGTGCTCGACCTGACCGAGCTTTCCGACGTATGCGACTACTTTGTGCTTGCCACCGGTACCAACAACCGCCAGGTCGATTCTATCGTCGACGAGATCGAGGAGAAGGTCGCCGAGGCTTGCGGCGAGCACCCGTTCTCCATCGAGGGTCGCGAGCAGAAGACCTGGATGCTCATGGACTACGGTTCGGTTGTCGTCCACGTCTTCACTCCCGAAGCCCGCGACTTCTACCGTCTCGAGAAACTCTGGGGAGACGCCCCCCAGCTCCCCCTCAACCTCCTCTAGTAGCTCATTTGAGACGGGGTTTAGCTACCCTCACGCATATCGCCGGGCAGTTGCGGTTTTCCGCACCTGCCCGGCTTTCTTTTTGCCCAAAGGCGGTTAATCGTTGAAGCGGGATTGGCGGCCGAAGGATAGGGCGGTGTCGCCGAATTTGTCTCGGACGGCGTCGATGGCGACCGAGAGGTCGCGACGGTCGCTGGATTGGGCTCCGCGGTCGTCGACTTCGCAGAACAGGTCGGTCTGGATGCCGCCCTGATGGTCGAAGTCGCTCATGCCGATGCCCGCCAGGCGCACATGCATGCCTTCCTGCCAGATGTTGTCGAGCAGTTCGAGTGCAACCGCCACGAAGATGTTCTCATCGTCGGTCGGATGAGGCAGCCGGCGCTGTGCCGTACGCCCGCTGCCATACGAATACTTAAGCTTGAGCGTTACCGTGGCACCCGTCAGCCCCTGACGGCGCAGGCGGCGTCCCACTGACTCTCCCAACAGCGCAATCGCCGCCTCAATATCCCCACGCTCAGTTAAATCTTTCGCAAAGGTGCGTTCATTGCTGACCGACTTGACCTCGCGCTCTTCATCGAGACTCGTGACTTCAGAGATTTCGAGTCCCAGCGCACGCTGGCGCATGCGTTCGCCGTTGACGCCAAAAATAGAGGCCAGTGTGGACTCAGGCGCGCGCGAAAGCTCGCCGAGGGTGTAGATGCGCATGCGGCGCAGTCGCTCCTCGGCCGAGCGCCCGATGCCGCTCATGGCAGATACCGGCAGCGCGGCCAAAAAGCGCTGCTCGGTTCCGGGGCGCACGATGGTCAGCCCAAACGGCTTATCCCGCTCGCTTGCGATCTTTGCGACCGTCTTGTTGCAGCCCACGCCAATGGAACAGGTCACTCCCAGCCCTGCCACGCGGTCGCTTATACGCCGCGCAACCAGCAGCGGGTCTTCGGGCGCAAAGCGACCCGGTGTGATATCGATAAAGGCTTCGTCGATGGATACGCGCTCAACACGCGGGGTCTCGTCGGCGAGAATCGCCATGACCTGCGCGCTCACCTCGCGGTAGCGGTCAAAGTGCCCGTGTGTCCAAATGGCTTGCGGGCACAAGCGCCGTGCCTCGGCCGAGGCCATGGCAGAGTGCACGCCAAAGCGACGCGCCTCATACGAACACGTGGACACGACGCCACGCGAATCGGCGTCTCCGCCCACGATGAGCGGCTTTCCTCGCCATTCGGGATGATCGAGCATTTCCACGCTCGCAAAAAACGCATCAAGGTCCATCAGGCCCACCGCCGGACCCGTCCAGGGAGGCGGTGTGACGCCCATGGCATCCTCATAACCGTATGTATGTTCGCGTCTTTCCATGTCATGAGTATACCGCGCAGCTCATGTGGGGTGCGTGTATGTGCTTGCAAATCCCGAATTCTTGTCTAAGATATGGATTTGCCCTCGACTACACCGAAGAAGTTGGTCTCACGGACTTCACCTGCCCGCGTCGATGGCGTATTATGTTCAGCTGTTTGTTTGTAGTTGCAGCCTAAAGCTGCTTGGTTGGAGGAGTTTCCTTTGGCAGTCAAGATTCGCCTTGCTCGTCACGGCGCTAAGAAGCGTCCGTACTACCGTGTCGTCGTCGCCGATTCCCGCGCCCCGCGTGACGGTCGTATCATCGAGGAGGTTGGCCGCTACAACCCGATGACCGCCCCCAAGACCATCAACCTCGACCTCGAGAAGATCGCCGACTGGCAGTCCAAGGGCGCTCAGCTCACCGACGCCGTCGCTGCTCTGGTCAAGGCCGCCAACGAGGGCGAGAAGACCGAGACCGTCGTCAAGAAGTCCAAGAAGCAGCTCGCCAAAGAGGCCGAGGCCGCTAAGGCTGCCGCTGAGGCCGCTGAGGGCGCCGAGGAGTAAATCGTGCCTGAGGTTGACGCTGCACAGCTCGAGGGTGAGGCAATGCTCTCAGATCGCATCGCCGATCTCGTCGAATATCTCGTTGTTCAGATCGTCGACGACCCGGATTCCGTGAGCCTTGAGGTCATCGATGGTGACGACGCCTCTACGATTGAGGTTTCGGTCGCCGAGGATGACGTCGCTAAGGTCATCGGCCGTCGTGGCCGTACCATCAAGGCCATTCGCACGCTCGCCCGTGCACTGGCCGCTCGCCTCGACACTGCTGTCGAGGTAGAGGTTCTGGGCTAGGACCTTGAGGTCCCAGTACAAAAACATCGCCCGTGTGGTCAAGCCGCACGGAAGGAAGGGGGAGGTCCTCGCGCAGCCGCTGCGGGGGCTTCCTTCTGTATTAGAGCCTGGTATGCGCGTCGCCCTGACGCCGCCGGCGCTCAAGCGCGACCGCTTTTGCACGGTCGTGTCCGTCACCGATACGGGCGATGGCGATCTGGTCTCGTTTGAGGGCATTGACGACTTGACGGCCGCCGAGGGCATCACGGGATGCTACGTGCTGGCAAATCGTGACGACTTTGAGCTCGATTCGCTCGACGCTGCCTATACCGACCTGATGGGTCGCGAGGTGGTCGACGAGCGCTTCGGTTCGCTCGGCACGATCGTCGAGATCATGTCGACGCTCGCTAACGATGTTTGGGTTGTCGAGGGCGATCGGTACGGCGAGGTACTGATTCCCGTGATCGAGCAGGTCGTGCTCGATCTTCCCGACACAGGAACAATTTCCGTCCACGTTATGGACGGCCTGATCGATATGGACAAGTAGGGAGGACAACATGCTGATCGAGACCCTTTCGGTCTTTCCCGAGATGTTTGAGCCCGTCATGTCCACATCGATCTTGGGCCGCGCCCGCAAGGCCGGCCTTTTTGATTTCAAGGCGTATAACCTGCGCGACTGGACGCACGACCGCCATCGTACCGTCGATGACGAGCCGTACGGCGGCGGGCAGGGCATGCTCATGAAGGTCGAGCCTATCGCAGAGGCCATCGAGGCCATTAGCGCAGAGGGTCCCAAGCCCACTGTGGTGTTCTTTACCCCCTGTGGCGAGCCTTTTACTCAGCATGTGGCCGAGCGCCTGCTCAAAAGTGAGCGCCTGCTGTTTGTGTGCAGTCGCTACGAGGGCGTCGACGAGCGCGCGTATGCGTATGCCGATGAGCGTCTATCGATCGGCGACTATGTGCTTACGGGTGGCGAACTTCCCGCAATGGTCGTTGCCGATGCCGTCGTACGCCTTATTCCCGGCGCCCTTGGTGACGAGATGAGCAACGTGGACGAGTCGTTCTCGACCGCCGAGGACGGAGGCCTGCTCGAGTACGCGCAGTACACCCGCCCCGCCGAGTTCAACGGCGAGGGCGTGCCGCCGGTGCTTGTGAGCGGCGATCACGCCAAGGTCGATGCCTGGCGCCGTAAGAATGCCATCGAGCGTACCTGTCGTTGGCGTCCCGATCTTATCGAGACGGCACACCTTACGCCCAAGGAGCGCGCGTACGCGCAGGAGATCCTGGACGCTTCGTATTCGCAGAGCGAGGAGTGAGAATGGTTCCATCGCAGCATTCTGCCCTGAGGGGCGCCTTTGAGTGGATCGTAATCGTTGCGATCGCACTGGTCGCCACCTTCGTGATTCGCTCGTTTGTGATCGAGCCCTTTGTGGTGCCCACCGGCTCCATGGAGTCCACGATCGAGATCGGCGATCAGATTCTGGCGCAGAAGGTGACGCTCGAACTCGGCCAGCCCGTCAAGCAGGGCGATATCGTGGTGTTCCACAACCCCGATGCCACCTCTGAGCACGATGTTCTCGTCAAGCGCGTCATCGCCACGGCCGGCCAGACGGTCGACCTGCAGGACGGCAAGGTCGTCGTCGACGGCCAGGCGCTCGACGAGGACTATACGACTGGCATGAGCTGGCCACTTTCCGTCCAGGCGCCCGCTGCCCAGGTGAGCTATCCCTACACCGTCCCTGACGATTGTGTGTGGGTGATGGGCGACAACCGCGAGAACTCTGCTGACTCCCGCTACTTTGGCCCGGTCGATCGCTCTGATTTGATCGCAGTGGCGCTTGTGCGCTACTGGCCGCTCAACCGCATCGGCGCTATCGACTAAAAACCGCTATAGTACAGTACCTAACCGTGTAATCGTTTCGACGAGGGGATATTAGAGGCATGAACGCTTCATCGCTTTCCTTCCAAGACATCATCCTGCGCCTCCAGCAGTACTGGGGCGAGCAGGGCTGCGTCATCATGCAGCCCTATGACTCCGAGGTCGGTGCCGGTACCTTCCATACCGCGACCACGCTGCGCTCGCTCGGTCCCGCCGAGTGGCGCACCTGCTATGCACAGCCCTGCCGCCGTCCCGCCGACGGCCGCTACGGCGAGAACCCCAACCGCATGCAGCACTACTATCAGTTCCAGGTGCTCATCAAGCCCTCGCCGGTCAACGCCCAGGAGCTCTACCTGGGGTCTCTTGCCGCCATTGGCCTGGACCCCAACGACCATGACGTCCGCTTTGTCGAGGACGACTGGGAGAGCCCGACCCTTGGCGCCTGGGGCCTTGGCTGGGAGGTCTGGCTCAACGGCATGGAGGTCACGCAGTTTACGTACTTCCAGCAGGTGGGCGGCATCGAGGTCGACCCCGTGCCCGTCGAGATCACCTATGGCCTGGAGCGTATCGCCATGTACGCCCAGGGCGTCAACTCGGTTTACGACCTGGTGTGGAGCTACCTGCCCGACGGCACTCCCATGACCTATGGCGACGTGTTCCTCGAGAACGAGCGCGAGTTCAGCGCCTACAACTTTGAGGTTGCCAACGTCGAGATGATGCGTCAGAAGTTTGACGACTACGAGGCCGAGTGCCACTCCTGTCTGGAGCGCAAGCTGCCGCTGCCGGCGTACGACTGCGTCATGAAGTGCAGCCACGCCTTCAACCTGCTCGATGCCCGTGGCGCGCTGTCCGCGGTCGAGCGTGCCAACTACATCCTGCGCGTCCGCGCCGTCGCCAAGGCGTGCTGCGAGGCCTACATGGCCGAGGTCGCCGGAGTCAACGAGAATGCCGACCAGGAAGGCGAGGTGGCGTAAGCCATGGCAGACGCTAAGGATTTCCTGTTTGAGATCGGTACGGAGGAAATGCCCTCTGCACCGCTGAACAATGCCGTCAAGCAGCTTGGCACCATGATCGCCAAGGGTCTCGACGAGGCCGGTCTGGCCCACGGCGAGGTCCGCGTGATTTCGAGTCCGCGTCGCCTGGCTGCACTCGTTGCCGACGTCGCCACCGCGACCGATGAGGTTCACGAGGTCAAGCGTGGCCCCGCGGCCAACATTGCCTTCGACGCTGACGGTAACGCCACCAAGGCCGCCCAGGGTTTTGCCCGCAAGTGCGTTGTGGCTGCCGAGGACCTGGTCCGTCGCGAGGACACTGACGGTCGCGAGTATGTGTTCGCCGAGAAGAACATTCCCTCCGCACCGGCTACGCCGATTCTGACCGCTCTGTGCGAGAAGACCATTGCCGGCCTGCAGTGGCCCAACTACCGCAGCCAGCGCTGGGGTCACGAGCATGCGACTTTTGTTCGTCCGGTCCGCTGGATCTGCTGCCTTTTGGGCGAGGATGTTGTGCCCGTGTCGTTTGCCGACGTGACGAGCGGCAACACCACGCGCGGTCATCGTGTACTTGGCCCTGGCGACCATGTGGTTGCCAGCCCCGCCGTCTACGAGCAGGTGCTCGAGGACGCCGGCGTGCTTTCTGCCGAGCGTCGTCGCGAGGCCATCCTTGCCGGTATCGCCGAGGTCGAGGCCGCTCGCCCCGGTTGCCATGTCGACACGCCCAAGAAGGTCTTTGAGGAGGTCATTAACCTCTGCGAGTGGCCGACGGTGCTCGTCGGTACCTTCGATGAGGAGTTCCTCAAGGTCCCGCACGAGATCATCTGCGAGTCCATGCTCACCAACCAGCGTTACTTCCCGATCTATGACGGCGAGGGCAAGCTCACGCGTGAGTTCGTGGTCGTCTCCAACAGCAAGCCTGAGAACGCCGAGCGCGTGATCGACGGCAACGAGCGCGTCGTGCGCGCCCGTCTGGACGACGCAAAGTTCTTCTACGAGGAGGACCTGAAGATCTCCCTCGACGAGTTCCGTGAGCGTCTGGCCAAGGTTGCCTTCCAGGAGAAGCTCGGTAGCGTGCTCGCCAAGTCCGAGCGCATCGAGCAGCTCGCGCTCGCTATCGCCCGCGAGGCTCACCTGGGCGCCCATCTTGCCGCCGACGCTGCTCGCGCCGCGCACCTGTGCAAGGCCGACCTGGTGTCCAACGCCGTCGTCGAGTTCACGAGCCAGCAGGGCGTGATGGGCGGTTATTATGCCTTCGCGATGGGGGAGAACGACGAGGTCGCCCACGCCATTCGCGATCATTATCGTCCCCGCTTCGCCGGCGATGAGCTGCCCGAGGGCACTGCTGGCTGCATCGTGGCCTGTGCCGACAAGCTCGATACCATCGCCGGTATCTTTGCCATCGGCGAGCCCCCGACCGGCTCTTCGGACCCCTATGCGCTGCGTCGTGCCGCTATCGGCATCATCAACATCCTGCGCGACCGCCTGCCGATCGACCCCACGTCGCTCATCGACTTCGCTCTCGAGCTCTACAGTGAGCAGGGCATTGAGTTCGACGCCGCCGAGGTCGCCCAGCAGGTTCGCGACTTCTTCCATGGCCGCCTGGTGAGCATGGCCCGCGACGAAAAGGTCCCGGCCGATACCGTTGCCGCCGTCTCCGCGGTGCACATCATCGCTCCGTCCGTCTTCTTCGCCCGCTGCGCCGCCCTCGACGAGGCCCGCAAGAACGACGCCGAGACGTTCGACAACCTTGCGACCGCCTATGCTCGCGCCGCGCATATCTCCAAGCCCGAGCTGGGCGTGGAGTACGACCGCAGCCTGATGGGCGAGGCCGAGCTCGCGCTTGCCGATGCCTCCGAGGCCGCTCAGACCGCCGTCGATGCCGCCCTTGTTGCCGAGGATTACCCGGCTGCATTTGCCGCCCTCGCCGCCCTGCGCGCGCCCATCGACCGTTTCTTCGATGAGGTTATGGTCATGGACAAGGACGAGCAGCTTCGCGATAATCGCCTTAAGCTGCTCAACCGCTTCGAGGCCGTTTTCTCCGGCATTGCCAACATCGGTGAGCTTGCCCGCAAAAAGTAAGCCAGCCTGCGCATAAGCGCAAAAGGAGCCCCGCATGGATTGCCCGGTCACCGCTCGTCCCACCGTTATCGTTATCTCCGACTCGCTCGGTGATACCGCTTGTGAGGTGGTGCTTGCGGCGTCCGGGCAATTTGATGAAGGGGCTTTTCGTGTTTTGCGCCTGCCTAAGGTGACTTCTGTGGAGCAGGTCAAGTCATTTGTGGGGCCGCGCGTCGATGCCGACCATCGCGATATCGCCGTGTTCCATACCATCGTCGACCCGGCGCTACGTGCCCGCGTGCTCGATTACTTGGGTATGTTGCATATCCGTTCGGTCGACTTGATCGGCCCCACGCTCGCCGTGCTGTCGTCGCTCATCGGTGTACCGCCCAAGGGCGTTGCGGGCGTGATTCACAGAACCGATGACCGCTATTTCCATCGTATCGAGGCCATGGAGTATTTCGTTGAGCACGATGACGGGCGCGGTTGCGACGATCTGTCGGGTGCCGATATCGTGCTGCTGGGCGTATCGCGCACGTCCAAGACGCCGCTGTCGATGTATCTGGCCTATCAAGGTTACAAGGTTGCCAATGTTCCGTTGGCCCATGGCACGGAGCCGCCGAAGTCGATTTACGAGGTCGACCCGATGCGCCTGTTCGGCCTGATTTCGACCGTCGACGTTATTTCCGAGATTCGCGATAGCCGTTTGGGCGACGACTACGCCCGTGCCGTCGCCGGCTCCTATGCCGAGCCCGAGAGCGTGCGCAGCGAGCTCGAGGAAGCTCGTGCCCTCATGAAGCGCCTAGGCTGCTTTGTGGTGCGTACCGACGGCAAGGCCATCGAGGAAAGCGCCTCCGAGATCATCAGCCACTTGGAGGAAATCCAAGAAGCCCGTGCCCGCCGCGCCGCCCGTCGAGCCCAACAAAAGTAGCTAATTTGGGACGGGGCTTTTTTAGCTACCCCGACTGAGGCCGCGAGCTTTTTGGCCGATTGCCGACGGGGGCAGCTAAAAAAGCCCCGTCCCAAATTAGCTACTTATGGTAAAGCGATTTAGCAAATACATTGCATCTGACCTGTATTTTCTTGTAGTGGTATCTTCATAAGGTGACCACCTTTACCTACCGTTTACCGCCAAATTTACCACGTTTACCAACCCCCGCGCCCTCTGCGCAAGCCCGCTCAATGCCCGCCGTATAGTACCCTCACGGCTCGCATCCGGCGGGTCGATTCGTCACCACGGTCGTGCGCGAAAGTGCATGGAAGGGGAAGTATCGTGAGCGATTGCAAGAGGGTTTTCCGTTTTGGAACCGACGCCCAGGGCACCTGTGTCACTGAGGGCGACAAGTCCATGAACTTCGTGCTTGGCGGCAAGGGCGCAAACCTTGCCGAGATGAGCCGCATCGGCCTGCCGGTTCCCGGTGGCTTTACCATTACCTGCCAGACCTGTGTCGAGTACTCCAGTGCCGGCAACGTCTGGCCCGAAGGCGCACTCGATGAGATCGTTGCTGCCGAGGCCGACCTCGAGGCCCGCTGCGGCAAGAAGCTCGGCGATGCCTCCGATCCGCTGCTCGTGTCGGTTCGCTCGGGCGCTCCGTTTTCCATGCCCGGCATGATGGACACGGTCCTCAACCTGGGCCTCAACGACGACTCCGTTCAGGGCCTCATCGCCCAGACTCAAAACCCGCGTTTTGCCTGGGATAGCTACCGCCGCTTTATCCAGATGTTCTCCAACGTCGTTATGGGCGTCGACGCTGACCTGTTCGAGAACGCGCTGACCCAGGCACGCCTGGTCGCTGGCGTCCGCGTCGACTCCGAGCTTTCGGCCGAGGATCTGCAGGAGCTCGTCGAGACCTTCAAGGGGATCTTCTCCGAGAACGTCGATGCCTCCCTGTATCCCGAGCTCGAGATCGCTGACGGCAAGCCCGTCTTCCCGCACGATCCGGAGCTTCAGCTGCGTCTTGCCATCCAGGCCGTCTTTGGCAGCTGGATGAACGAGCGTGCCTGCATCTACCGCAAACAGCATGGCATTTCCGACGACCTCGGCACCGCCGTCAACGTGCAGGCCATGGCCTTTGGCAACAAGGGCGAGACCTCTGCGACGGGCGTCGCCTTTACGCGTAATCCGGCCGACGGCACCAAGGAGTTCTACGGTGACTTTTTGGTTAATGCCCAGGGCGAGGACGTCGTCGCCGGTATCCGCAACACCGAGCCCATCGCCGACCTCAAGACCACCCCGGGGCTCGAGTCCGCAGGTGAGGAGCTCGAGCGCGTGTTCCTGACGCTCGAGGATCATTACCGCGATATGTGCGATATCGAGTTCACCATCGAGCAGGGCAAGCTCTGGATGCTCCAGACCCGCGTGGGCAAGCGCACCGCCACCGCCGCCCTGCGCATCGCTATCGAAATGGTCGAGGAAGGCCTGATTACTCGCGAAGAGGCCGTGAGCCGCATCGACCCCGCGCAACTCGACCAGCTCCTGCACCCGCAGTTTGACGCCTCCAAGAAGTACGAGGCGCTGGCCAGCGGTCTTAATGCCAGCCCCGGTGCCGCCGTGGGCGAGGTCGTGTTCTCGAGCGACGACGCCGTCACGCGTTCCGCCGAGGGCCGCAAGGTCATTTTGGTTCGCTGGGAGACCAACCCCGATGACTTGAAGGGCATGGTCGCCGCCGAGGGCATCCTGACCAGCCACGGTGGCAAGACAAGCCATGCCGCCGTTATCGCCCGCGGCATGGGTACGCCCTGCGTCTGTGGCGTTGAGCGCTTCCATATCGACGCCGCCGAGAAGGTCGTGCGCATCGAGGGCAGCGACCGCGTGCTGCACGAGGGCGACGTTATCTCCATCGACGGTACCCAGGGCATCGTCGTCGACGGTCCCGTCGACCTGGTCTCCGCCGAGCTTACCGGCGACCTGGACACCATCCTGTCCTGGGCCGACGAGATTCGCCTGGACGAGACCTGTGGCCATGCCAACCATGTGCGCGTCAACGCCGACAATCCCGAGGATGCCGAGCTCGCCCTCGAGTTTGGCGCCGAGGCTATTGGCCTGTGCCGCACCGAGCACATGTTCTTGGGCGATCGCAAGAACATCATCCAGAGCTTTATCCTGTCTGACGATGAGGCCGTGAAGCGGCAGGCCCTGGCCGACCTGCTCAAGGTTCAGACCGAGGACTTCCTGGCGATGTTTAAGACCATGTCCGGTCGCGATGTGGTCGTTCGCCTGCTCGATCCGCCGCTTCATGAGTTCCTGGATAATCCTCGCGAGCTTGAGGTCGCCATCACCAAGAAGGAAGCCGCTGGCGCCAGCGAGGAAGAGCTTGCCGTCCTGCGTGCCCGCCTGCGTCGTATCGACGGCATGGTCGAGTCCAACCCGATGCTCGGCCTGCGTGGTGTGCGCCTGTCCGTCGTCTTTAGCGATTTGCCGCTCATGCAGGTTCGCGCCGTCGCCACGGCTGCTGCCCGCCTCATCAAGGAAGGCGTCGACCCGCGCCCCGAGATCATGGTTCCGCTCGTTTCCATCACGGCGGAGCATGTCCAGACCCGCGAGGTTATCGAGCGCGTGATCGCAGAGGTTTCCGACGAAGAGGGCGTCGAGCTCAATATTCCCGTGGGCACGATGCTCGAGCTGCCGCGCGCCTGCATGGTCGCCGACGAGATCGCCCATTACGCAGACTTCTTCTGCTTTGGCACCAACGACCTCACCCAGACGACCTTCGGTTTCTCGCGTGACGACGCCGAGGCTAAGTTCATCCCGCTGTACATGCATAAGAAGATCTTGGAGGACAATCCCTTCGAGACCATCGACACGGCGGTACTCGAACTGGTGCGCTTGGCCGTCGAGAAGGGCCGCGCCACCAACCCCGACATGCACTTTGGCGTGTGCGGTGAGCACGGTGGCGACCCCAAGTCCATCAAGGGCCTGTTTAACGTGGCCGACGTGGACTACGTGTCTTGCTCGCCCTACCGCGTGCCCCTCGCACGCCTGGCTGCCGCTCAGGCCAAGCTCGAGGCCAAGCGTTCCGCCTAACGTTTTGGGTTTAGACGCCTAGCGTAGCCCCCTTCATGCCGCCCGTCTCATTCGTGAGACGGGCGGTTATCATGTGCGGGTTTTGTCTTTTTGTCTGCGTAAAAAATTGTTCTTGCAGCAGAAACCCGCGCGTGTATACTCGAATACGTTTGTTCAACTACGTGCCGGCCAGAGTGGTACGGCACCTCTAGAAGAGTAAGGAATTGCACATGGATTACATCCGCGCAATCGAGCGTCAGCAGATCCGCGAGGACATTCCTCAGGTTCGCGTCGCCGACAACGTCAAGGTTCACTACCGCATTAAGGAAGGCGACCGCGAGCGCATCCAGGTCTTCCAGGGCGACGTCATCCGCATGGCCGGCGCCGGTGCCCGCGAGACCTTCACCGTCCGCAAGATGTCCTTCGGTGTCGGTGTTGAGCGTACCTTCCCGCTTCACAGCCCCAAGATCGCCAAGCTCGAGGTCGTTCGTCATGGTCGCGTCCGTCGCGCCAAGCTGTACTACCTCCGCGACAAGGTGGGCAAGGCTGCTCGCATCCCCGAGAAGCGCTAAGAAGATCGCAGCGTCTGTCCACTCGTTTGGACACAAGGGCCACCTTCGGGTGGCCCTTCTTTTTATCTGATTTGCATGCAAGGAGGGCCTGGTATGGCCAATATGACGAGCTCGGTTTCGGCATCGCAGGTTGCCGGAGAGCTGGCGAGCGCAACGTTTGAGGAGATCCCCGCCCTCGTGGAGCATTATCGCGAGGACCCGCGCCAGCAGGTGATCAAGGCTCGCGAGCGTGCTCTTAAGCGCCATGCCAAGGAACTTGCCGAGCGCGAGCGCGTCAATGGCATGTACGAGCTTATGCATGAGCTTGGCGGCGATGGGGTGGTCGTTGGTGTCGACGAGGTGGGTCGCGGATCGGTGGCCGGTCCCCTGACGGTGTGTGCCGTGTGCCTTCCCATGGAGCCGCGCGTCTGGGGTATCAACGATTCCAAAAAGCTTACGCCGGCGCGTCGCGAGCTGCTCTCGGTGAAGATTGCCGAGGTCGCGACGGCGATTGGTTTTTGCCATATCGCGCCTGCGGATATCGATGAGATGGGTATGGCCCGCGCTATCCGTACCGCCGTCGCGGGTGCGGTGGCCGATACGGGGCTCGAGCCTGATTGCGTCCTCATGGACGGCAACCCCCTGGGCGCCGTTCCTAACGAGCGCGATGTGGTGAAGGGCGATGCCAAAATCGCCTGCATCGCCGCGGCGTCCATCATGGCCAAGGTCACGCGTGACGAGATGATGGTCGAGTACGATGCCGAGTATCCCGAGTACCATCTGGCCGAGTCGAAGGGCTATGCGAGTCCCGAGCACATCGAGGCCATTCGCAAACATGGACTTTGTCCGCTGCACCGCGTGAGCTTTTGCGGAAACTTTCTGCAGACTGAGCGCCTTTTCTAGGTCAATTGTGGAGACAGGGACCTTTGGGATTCTATAAACCTGCTGGTAGCGGGCCGTATGCAACAACATTGCTGCGTACGGCCCGTTTTTTGACGGCATTTGGTCAGCTTTTGGTTTGCTTCCGGTACTTACCCGCATGAAAGGTGCCCTCATCATCGGGGCAATGCAGTGTGCTGGAAAGGAGACCCCATGAGTGCCGCAAGCAAAAAGAGCAAGACGCAGCAGCTCAAGGAGCGTTGGGAAAACGGCGAGCTCGACTGCGGGGCGATGACGCCCGAGTTTATCAAGGGGCTCAGTCCTCGCGAGCTGGGCATGCTGGGCGAGCTGATCACCATCGACTACTTTAACGAGCGCGGCTACACCTTGCTGGAGCAGGGCTATCGTTGCACTGAGGGCGAGGCCGACCTGGTGTTGCTCGATGAGCTTGACGATGTCGTGGTGATGGCTGAGGTCAAGACCAGGCGCGTCGCCCTGGATTGCACCACGCGGGTCTTTCCCGAGGAGGCCGTGGATGCCCAAAAGCAGCGTCGGTATCGCCGTATCGCAAGTTGCTATCTCATGGAGCACTATCCGCTCAAGGCGATCCGCTTCGATGCAGTGGGTGTCACCATTCGCGGCGGGCATATCGCCGAGATCGAGCATCAGTACAACGCGTTCGATTGGCAGGTGTCGTGATGGCGTTCGAGACGTTTGCCGTTCACGCGGCCTGCATCCGCGGCGTCGAGGCGATTCCCGTCACGGTCGAGGTCTCGCTTGCCGGTGGCGTTCCGGGCATTCAGATGCTCGGTATTCCGAGTATGGAGGTGATGGAGTCACGTGGTCGTATTCGCTGTGCGATGCGCTCGGCCGGCTTTGAGATCCCGCGTTCGGGCATTACGGTCAATCTGGCGCCCGGCGATATTCGCAAGACCGGTAGCGGCTTTGATCTGCCCATCGCCATCGCGGTTCTAGCGGCCGATGGTCAGATTCCCCGCGACAACCTCGATCGTTGTCTTATCGCCGGCGAGCTCGGCTTGGACGGCACGGTGCTTCCTGTCAAAGGCGAGGTGGCGTTTCAGCTATTGGCTCGCGACATGGGGCTGTCTTTTATCGCCGGCAGGTCCGACCAGCATGTGCCACTCGCGGGCGTGGATTGCGGCTTTATCGACCATCTGTCTCAGCTTGCTCACGGCATGGGCGATGCCGCACGGCACTACTTGGATTCCGAGGGTGTCGAGGCGACCTTTGAGCCCGAGCTCGACTATGCAGACGTGCTGGGGCAGGAAGTCGCTAAACGCGGCATGGCGCTTGCGGCGGCAGGAGAACTCGGCTTGCTCATGATCGGGTCTCCGGGATCGGGCAAGACGATGCTCGCACGCCGTATGACCGGCATCCTGCCCGAGCTTTCCGTTGAGGATCAGCAGGAGGCACTGTGCATCCATTCGGTTTTGGGTGAGAACATTGATGGCTTGTTGGCGGGGCACCGCCCCTTCCGCAGTCCCCATCACAGTATTTCGACCGCAGGCCTTATCGGCGGTGGGCGCCCGGTGCACCCGGGTGAGATCAGCCTTGCTCATGGCGGCGTGCTATTTTTGGACGAGCTTGCCGAGTTTCCCACGGGCGTACTGCAGACGCTGCGTCAGCCCATCGAACGCGGTTATGTGAGGATCGTACGCGTCGACGGGGCCTTTACCTTCCCGTCGCGCTTTCAGCTGCTCGCTGCGAGCAATCCCTGCCCCTGCGGCTTTTTGGGCGACCGTGAGGTGCCATGCCGCTGCTCGGCGGCGATGGTCGAGCGCTATCGGTCTAAACTGCGCGGTCCTTTGGCCGACCGTATCGACATGATGATTGATGTGACCCGTCCCGACCCTCAAGTGATTATCGAGGGTGCGGAGGGCATGTCGTCGGCCGAGTTACGTGACTACGTTGTGCGCGGTCGCGCCTTTCGCGCTTGGCGCGAATCCCGCATGGACGATGCGGATGCCGAGGCCGAGGATGACGAGACACGGTCCATTGACGGCGTCGTTTCGACCTTTGAGCTCGATGATGCGGCGGAGAAGTGTGTGCTCGGCCTGTCGAAGCGCACGCATCTCACAGGGCGTGGCATCGTGCGCCTTGTTCGCATTGCGCGCACGATCGCAGATGTCGCCGAGAGCGAGCAAGTGACGCAGGACCACGTGCTCGAGGCGGCGATGTACCAGGGAAGGAGGGACCAATGATAGCTGAGGGGACCTTCGAGCTGCATCCAGGTGATGCGTTGTATCCCGAGAGCGTTTTGGAGCTATCTGATGTACCCCAGACGCTCTATGTGCGCGGCAACCCCGAGGTGCTTTCGACGCCCGCGCTCTCCATCATCGGCGCGCGCAAGGCCTCGCCGTATGGCCTTGCCGTGGCAGAGCTTGCGGCGAAGGTGGCGGTTGATGCGGGAGTGACGGTAGTTTCGGGCGGCGCGGTCGGTTGTGACCAGGCCTCGGGTTGGGCTGCGGTCAACGCCGGCGGCAAACACGTCGTGGTGCTGGGGACGGGCGCCGACGTGGTCTACCCGCGTTCGAGCGCGGGGCTTATTACTCGCACGCTCGATACGGGTGGCGCGGTCGTGTCGATCTCTCCGTGGGGCATGGGTCCGCGCAAGTTCGCCTTCCCGCGCCGCAATCGCGTGATCGCGGCCCTGTCGCAAGCCCTCTTTGTATCCGAGGCGGGTATGCCTTCTGGGACGTTTTCTACAGCCGAGGCTGCTATGGATTTGGGGCGCGAACTTCTTGCCGTGCCGGGGTCGATCCTATCGCCCGAGTCGCGTGGCACGAATTACCTCATTGCGAACGGTGCCTGCTGCATTGTCGACGAGGAGTCCATCGAGATGGCTATCTCTCGCATATACGGCACCCTGCGCTACTCGCGCCCCGATGCTCCCGGCATTGCCGACCTGAATCCAACACAGCAGACCGTGATGCATGCGCTCATCGTCTCTCCGCTCAAGGTCGACGACATCGCGGCGCTCGTCTCACTCGATGCTGTCGGCGTACTCAAACTCTTGGGTTCGCTTGAACTCGAGGGCCTTATCGAGCGCATGATGGATGGAAGGTATGCGCCCTCCAAGTTTGCCCTTCACGCCCAGACGCCCTTCGGTCACAATGGAAAACGTGTCAATTAGAAAGGTGTTTGCAGATGCAGTTCGATCAGGTGACGGTTATCGGTGGCGGTCTGGCGGGTTCGGAATGCGCGATCCAGCTGGCAGACCGCGGGTTTGCCGTAAAGCTGTGCGAGATGCGCCCCCAGGTGAGCTCCCCGGCTCACCATACCGATCACCTGGCAGAGCTCGTCTGCTCCAATTCGTTTAAGTCGACCCGTCCGGATTCCGCGGCTGGTCTGCTAAAGGCCGAGCTTGAGCGTATGGGCTCGGTGCTGCTCGACTGCGCTCATCGCGCTGCTGTTCCCGCTGGTGGCGCCCTGGCAGTCGACCGTGTTACATTCTCCGAGCTCGTCGAGGCTGAGGTTGCCGCCCGCCCCAATATCGAGGTCGTTCACGGCGAGGTCACCCAGATCCCCGAGGGCCACGTGGTCATTGCCGCGGGCCCGCTGTGTTCACCGGCGCTGAGCGAAGAGGTCATGAAGCTCGTCGGTGGCGACGCCCTTGCGTTCTTCGATGCCGCGGCGCCGATCGTCGATGCCTCCACGCTCGATATGGACGTGCTGTTTTCGCAGTCGCGCTACGAGGAGCAGGGGAGCGGCGACTATCTCAACGCTCCGCTCAACAAGGAGGAGTACGAGGCCTTTATCGAGGCGCTCACCACGGCCGACCGCGTGGTGCTCAAGGACTTTGAGGGCGGCGATCTGTTCCAGGCCTGCCAGCCTGCCGAGGAGGTTGCGCGCACCGGCAAGGACGCCATTCGCTTTGGCGCCATGAAGCCCGTCGGCCTCACCGACCCGCGTACCGGACGTCGCCCTTGGGCGGCGATTCAGCTGCGTGCCGAGAACAAGGAGAAGACCGCCTATAACCTGGTGGGCTTCCAGACCAACCTGACCTTTGGCGAGCAGAAGCGCGTCTTCCATATGGTGCCGGGCCTGGAGAACGCTGAGTTCTTCCGCTACGGTGTCATGCACCGCAATACCTTTGTCGACGCCCCGCACGTGCTCGATGGCACCTTTGCCGTGCCCGGTACCGGCGTGCGCCTGGCCGGTCAGATCACCGGCACCGAGGGGTACATGGAAGCCGTGGCGACAGGTCTGCTCGCGGCGCTCAACACCTATGCCGAGGCTATCGGTGCCGCGGGCGTCGAGTTGCCGCGTGTGGGCGCCCTGGGTGCGCTCGTGGGCTATGCGACCGATCCTGCCACCGTGGGCTATCAGCCCATGCACGTCAACTTTGGCTTGGTGCCGCCGCTCGAGGACGGCAAGCGCCGCAGCAAGCGTGATCGCTACCAGGCCTACGCCGACCGCGCGATCGAAGCCCTTGACGCTTACCTGGTGACGCGCTCCGACCTGTTTGGGGGCGAACGGTCATAGCCTTTGACCTTTACGATACCGTCGACTCGTTTATCGCTTATATCGCGCGTGTCGAGGGGCTGTCTCCCAATACGGTGACGGCCTATGCCTCGCGACTGGAGCGCTTTGCTGCCTGGTGCGAGCGGACGGGTACCGATGCTCGTGTCGCCGACGTGCGCACCATTCGTCGCTATCTTGCCGAGCTTTCGCGTGAGCAGGTGGCTCCCCGAACGCTTGCGGCGCACCTGTCGGCTATTCGATCTCTCTATCGCTGGATGGCTGCCGAGGGGATTGTCGAGGGCGATGCGGTCTCGGCGATCGCATCGCCCAAGCTGCCGCGTGACCTGCCGGGCGTCCTTACGACCCAGCAGGTCGAGGCGCTGCTCAAGACGCCTGATACCTCGACGCCCGCGGGACTGCGCGATGCAGCGATGCTCGAGCTGCTCTATGCCTCGGGTGCTCGTATCTCTGAGCTCGCAGCACTCAATGTGGAGTCCATCGCTTGGTCCGAACGCACGCTGCGCCTGTGGGGCAAGGGGAGCAAGGAGCGTATCGTCCCCCTGTATCGTCGTGCGCTCGAGGTGACGCGTCTCTATATAGAAGAGGGGAGGCCGGAGTTGCTCGCTCGGGCAAAGCGCCGCGACCTCGCTACCGGGCCGCATCCGCTGCTTATATCGGCGCGCGGCAATCGCATGAGCGCCGCCATGCTCAGGCGGCGGTTCCATACGCTGGCGACGCTCGCCGGCATTCCGGCCGACATCGCCCCGCATGCGATGCGCCATACCTTTGCGACCGTCTTGCTCGAGGGCGGTGCGGACCTGCGCTCGGTTCAAGAGCTGTTGGGCCATGCGAGCCTGTCCACGACGCAGATCTACACGCATCTCACACCCGATCGGCTCAAACGTGCCGTGGCTCAAGCCCATCCCCGCGGCGAATAGTGGCTGGGACGTCCCACGCCGCGCTCAGGTGTGTGGTTTTGATTGCGGGTTGGCAGGAAGATGCATTCCTGCTATCATTCATCGGGTTGCTTCACGGCAACATGTTTTTATCACGCACGCGCGGCTACTTCGTACCGTGGTGCCCGGGCTTTGGTAGCACATGTCCGGGTTGGTTTTGGAGGATGACCCCGCGCGGAGGCAAACCACAGGAGGTTTAACATGGCTACCAAGATTAATATCCGCACCCTGCTCGAGGCCGGCTGCCACTTCGGTCACCAGACC
>DBEYYU010000039.1:0-41054 GCA_048184855.1 Collinsella aerofaciens | reverse complement strand
GTCTATGCCTTGCCTTTTTCATGCCAATTTGTTCGCTCTGGACGTCGCTCGCTGGCGTTGCCAAAGCATCGGCGTTCCCATAGTTCAAATCTGCAAAAAAGGGATGCCAAAAAGGGGCAGGTTTATTTTGGTCGGTTTTATCTGGGCAAACGTGGTCGTCTATCGCAATGTAGTCGTTGGGGTCGTTGTTGTTTGACTAGTCGTTTAAGAACGTCCCCAACGACTACATAGAACGAGAGTGGATAATCTCCCGGTATGAGCCCATATTCATGCTCAAGGTGGGAGATTATCCACTCTCGTTTCGTTTGTTGATTTCGATGCCTACATTTGTAGGAACAGTTCGTGGAGGCGGGTGTCGTCGTCGAGTTCGGGATGGAAGGTGACACCGAGCTGGTTGCCCTGGCGGGCGGCGACGATGCGCCCGTCGACTTTCGCTAAGGCCTTGGCGTCGCCGTGGACCTCGACGATGCGGGGCGCGCGGATAAACGTCAGCGGCACTTCACCGTCGATGCCGGCTACCTGCCCCTTGGTTCGAAAACTGCCGAGCTGCCTGCCGTAGGCATTGCGCTCGACAAGTACATCCATGGTTGCCAAACGCGGCGTGCCCTTATCGTCATGGGCGGCAAGGTCGTGAGCCAGCAGAATCAGGCCGGCGCAGGTGCCCAGGACGGGCATGCCTTCAGCGATACGGGCGCGAAGCTCCTCGAGCATGCCCAACTCATCAAGCAGCTTCCCTTGAACGGTAGACTCGCCGCCGGGAAGTACCAGACGGTCAAAGTCCTGCTTCAAATCAGCCGCCTGCCTCAGCTCAATACAGTGTGCGCCCAGCTCGGATAGCCTCGCCTCGTGCTCGGCAAAAGCACCTTGGACCGCCAGCACGGCGACCGTCTGGTCTGCGTAATCGCTCATGTGCGATCCTTTCTGCTGGACTAGCGTCCGCGCTCCTCCATGATGATCTCGATCTCGTCGGCGTTGATGCCCACCATGGCCTCGCCTAGGTCCTCCGAAAGCTCGGCGATGAGCTTGGCGTCGGTGAAGTTGGCCACGGCCTTGACGATGGCGGCTGCGCGCTTGGCGGGGTCGCCGCTCTTAAAGATGCCCGAGCCGACAAAGACGCCTTCGGCGCCCAGCTGCATCATCAGCGCGGCGTCGGCGGGAGTCGCTACGCCGCCGGCGGCAAAGTTCACGACGGGAAGCTTGCCCGTGGCATGGACCTCGCGCACGAGCTCGACCGGAACCTGCAGCTGCTTGGCTGCCTCAAAGAGCTCGTCGTCACGCAGGGCAACTATGTCGCGGATCTGCTTTTGGATCTTGCGCATGTGGCGCACGGCTTGGACCACGTCGCCCGTGCCCGGCTCGCCCTTGGTGCGGATCATCGTGGCGCCCTCGGCGACGCGGCGCAGCGCCTCGCCCAGGTCGCGGGCACCGCAGACAAACGGGACGTCAAACTGGGTCTTGTCGATGTGGTAGACGTCGTCGGCGGGGGAGAGAACCTCGGACTCATCGATGTAGTCGATCTCGATGGCTTGAAGGACCTGCGCCTCGACGATGTGACCGATGCGGCACTTGGCCATGACGGGGATGGAGACGGCCTCTTGGATGCCCTTGATCATCTTGGGGTCGCTCATACGCGACACACCGCCTGCGGCGCGGATGTCGGCCGGGATGCGCTCGAGAGCCATGACGGCGCAGGCGCCTGCCTCCTCGGCGATGCGCGCCTGCTCGGGCGTGGTGACGTCCATGATGACGCCGCCCTTGAGCATCTGCGCGAGTTCGCGGTTGAGTTTGACGCGATCGGCCTTGCTGGTCTGTTCTGCCATGGTTGCTCCCTTGGTTGGCATGTGCATTGCTTGACGGAACATCCTATCGGGGAGCTGGGTATGGCGAAATACTCAGTTTTCGAGATAATAACAAGGTCAGACTAATACCAGATTGAATGACTTAATAAGGCCAGGTGACAAATTCATGCTTGACTACAATTTGGAAAAACGCGGCGAGGCATCGCTCTACGAGTATGTTTACCAGCAAATTCGAGATGATATCGTAGCTGGACGCATTGCGGCGGGGGAGCATTTGCCGTCTAAGCGCGCCTTTGCCAGTCATCTGGGAATCAGTGTCATTACCATCGAGAATGCATATAGCCAGTTACTTGCCGAGGGCTATATTTGCTCAAAGCCGCGGCGTGGCTACTACGCTTGCGAGCTTTCGGATGCACCGGTTTTGCCTTTGGCTGCGGGGGGCATCGACCGAGATACCGTCTCTGTGGGCCCCAGCGCGCATGATGTCAACGGACGGACCGAGCAATTCGCCCCGCTCTCTCCTTCCGCTTTGGAGGCGGCGCGGCTTTGGCAAAGCGCACTGCGGGCGACGCTGGCATCCGAAGACGAACGCGAAATCTTTTCGACCGCGCCGGCACAGGGCACCGCGCGGCTACGACGCGCTATCGCTCACCATCTGCGTGGGACGAGGGGCATGAATGTCGACCCCAATAACATTGTTATCGGCGCGGGCGCCCAGCTGCTCGATACCATGTTGGTTCAGTTGCTTGGCGCTGACAAGGTGTATGCCGTTGAGGACCCGGGCTATTTACGTCTGACGCGCATTTATCAGGCTATGGGCTGCAAAGTTCGACATATCCCGTTGGATGATGAGGGGGTGGACTTGAGCGCTCTGCAGAAAACCGGGACCGATGTACTTCACCTGATGCCGTCTCACCAATATCCAACCGGCCTTGTGACGAGCATTGCGCGTCGCTATGCGCTTCTGAGCTGGGCCGCCGAGCGACCAGGTCGGTATCTCATCGAAGATGACTTTGATTGTGAGTTTCGCCTTGCCGGGAAGCCGATTCCCGCGCTCGCGTCGATCGATGCCGCCCAGTCGGTTATCTACACCAACACGTTTTCGAAGAGCCTTTCATCGGCGTTGCGTTTGGCGTACATGGTGTTGCCCGATGAGTTAATGGAGCGGTTTAGGCGCAACCTTGGTTTCTACGCCTCGTCGGTGAGCTCTGTTGACCAGGTCGCTTTGGCGCGTTTGCTGGAATCGGGTGATTACGAGCGACATGTGAACCGCGTGCGCGTTCGTGCTCGCGAGGCGCGTGATGGCCTGATGGCGCTTGTGCGGAAGGTATTTCCGGCAGGAGAGGTCTCGATCGAGCATGCAGACGCGGGCCTTTACTGTATCGTGGTTGCGGAGCGTGGAACGGGCGGAAGCACTTTTGCATGGGCCCTCACGCGCTCGAGCATCCCTTTTATCGATATCGGTGACTGTTTTTGGTGTGCCGATGGCGCATCTGTCCCTGAAAACTCAACTCAAATTCTTGTTCAGTATGACGATCTGAGTCCAAAAGTACTAACTACCTTGGAATTGCAGCTAATGGGGGCACTCTGCAACCTAAGTGAGTAGACTTTTAGCACTTTGGCGACCAGGCAGTTTTGTAACAAGCTATCTACCTGCGGTTTTGAAAAGCAGGATGACCGGCCTGCTCGGGATGTTCAAAGAAGTCTACTCACTTGCCGCGCAAAGCTTCTGCATGAGAAAAAATGGGGTTTTCAACAGGGCTTCGTCCAGCTCTCGGCAAGCTTTTGGCCAGTTGGGGAGGGCTGTTGAAAACTTGGCAGTCCGTTCGGCGCCATTTTTGGTGCGTTCGCGCCAATGCGAGACTGACTGGGTTGAAATTCGTGTTTTCCTGTGCCTATGAAGGATCTACTTTGTGACATATCGGCTTTTAGGTACTGGCGTTTGCCTCCTCAAGTCCGCGCTTTGTGTCCGCCGCTTCCACGGCCGGAAGAAGACCGGCAGCGATATGATCTCGTCCGCAACCCGACGGCTGCGGTCGCGCTCGGTTTTCCGTTGTATACATTGGTTCGGACGAGAAACAAACGGACTTGTCCTGCCAGCATTAGGCAGCGGCTGTTTCTTGGTGAGCTCCCCAGGGAATCCGTGCTGGAAACGGAGCATGGGTTTTTGGTTACGTCTCCTCTACTGACGACATTCATCATGTCGCGGCATCTGACGGATCTTCAGCTTCTTTTGGTATTGGCGGAGATGTGTGGCTTGTTTGCGGTGTGTGCCCTGCCAGCGGCACTTGAGGCGGAGCTTTCGCGTGTAATTGATTCGGGCGCGATTTCGACAACGTTCGGTTGGGTGCGCTGCCCGTCCGAGGACGGCATCGCCTCAAATTTATGGCGTCGAGACGCTTTGGTTTTGGGCGGAGACCTTGACCGTTTTTGTTCAGATGTTTGCGGGATGCGTTGCGGCAATAGATTTATGGCGGTATCGCAACTCGTTCCATTGGGTGCCGCGTCGCCTTTTGAGGTCGAGGCGTATTTGTTGCTTGGACTGCCGCGAGCCCTGGGAGGCGAAGGTTTTTGCGGCATAGAGCTTAATGTTGAAGTGATGCTAAGCACAAGTGCTCGAGCGATTGTGGAAAAGTCCCGTGTATATATCGACCTACTTCTTTCTTCGCCGGACGGCAGGCGACAGGTGGCCATTGAATGTCAGGGAAAGGCCTCGCACGGACGCGCAGGGGATGGCTTGCGTGACGCTGACCGCATGACGGCCCTTCAGGCCATGGGCTACGATGTACTTCTCCTGACACACAGACAGATATCGGATGAGGATAGATTCCGCGCGATCGTTAAGGCCATATGCAGGATGCTCGATGCTGAATATCGTGATAAAAGCTCGGATGAGCAAAGGGCTGAGGCATTACTCCGGTCTGAACTATTCATTGACTGGACAAAATTGGGAGTAATCGACGGAAAGATGCCCGCTAGACACAAAATGGCTCGATCGTGGACGGCTGCGGTTCTAAGTGAGTAGACTTTTGGCACTTTGGCGACCAAGCCGTTTTGCAACAAGTCATTTACCTGCGGCTTTATAAAGCAATATGGATGGCGTGCTCGGCAAGTTCCAAAAAGTCTACTCACTTAGTTTTTGATGAGAAGCCGATGCTGAAGGTGGTTCTATTTCAGGGCGTTAACGAGTCCTCGAGACATAAAAAGGCCCGAACCAATATGGTCCGGGCCTCATCAAGCTAGAGGTTATGTCTCAGGCAGTTGGCTTAGCCAAAGTAGCGCTTGAGCAGGCCGGCGAAAGCCTTGCCGTGGCGGGCCTCGTCGCGAGCCATCTCGTGCACGGTGTCGTGGATGGCATCGAGGCCGGCGGCCTTGGCACGCTTGGCAAGATCGGTCTTGCCGGCGGTGGCGCCGTTCTCGGCCTCAACGCGCATCTCGAGGTTCTTCTTGGTGGAGTCGGTCACGACCTCGCCCAGGAGCTCGGCGAACTTGGCGGCATGCTCGGCCTCCTCGTGGGCAGCCTTTTCCCAGTACAGGCCGATCTCGGGATAGCCCTCGCGATGAGCGACGCGAGCCATGGCCAGGTACATACCGACCTCGGAGCACTCGCCCTCAAAGTTGGCGCGCAGGTCGGCAACGATGTCCTCAGAGACACCCTCCATCTTGGCGACGCCCACGACGTGCTCGGCGGCCCACTCGAGCTGGCCCTCCTCCTGCTTCAGGAAACGAGAACCGGGAACGCCGCACTGGGGGCACTTAAAATCCTCGGGCAGCTGGTCGCCGTCGAACTCTTCCACATAACCGCAAACGGGGCAAACAAACTTCATGATTCGATCCTTTCGATCGATGGCGATTGCGCGCTCGTCCGGTCCCGTAAGGGCCCTCTCCGGACGTGCGTCTTGACGAGTTCTATTATCCATAAATGCAACCAAATGTGAAGCCTATTAGGAATGATTTTTAATAAAACAATTTTGAGATATGAAGATGTTGATTGATTAACGATTGGCAGGCCGTCTGCGATCTTTGCTGAGTACAATCGGGCGAGCAAATGTTGACCTATCAACAAATGAAGGAGTTTCCTTTATGCATCTAGCCCGTCGTGCCTGGTGCCGAACATATCAGACGGTTTTTCGCATTGCATTGCCGATCCTGCCCTATACCGAGCCGCGCATTTTAGAGCATGCCGAGGATGTGCCCGCGGTGCTTCAAAAGCGCTCGATCCAGAAGGTCCTTATCGTGACGGATCCCGGCATTACCCGTCTGGGGCTCACGGCACCGCTCGAGACGGCGCTCGCATCCAGGGGGATTGGCATTACGGTCTATGCCGAAACGCGTGCGAACCCCACGGTCTCAAACGTGGAGGAAGCGGCGTCCCTGTATCGAGAGAGCGCCTGCCAGGCCATTATCGGCTTTGGCGGAGGATCAGCCATGGACTGCGCCAAGGGCGTAGGCGCACGCATTGCGCAGCCAAACAAGCCCATCAACAAGATGCGCGGCCTGCTGCGGATTCATCGTCGCCTGCCGCTGCTCATCGCCGTCCCCACCACGGCAGGCACGGGAAGCGAGGTCACACTTGCGGCGGTAATTACCGATGACGAGACGCACTACAAGTACCCCATTAACGACTTTGTGCTTATTCCGCGCTTTGCGGTGCACGACCCCGAGTTTACGCGCGGTCTGCCCGCCTCCATTACGGGGCAGACGGGTATGGACGCCCTGACGCATGCCGTCGAGGCCTTTATCGGGCGAAGCACCACGCCCTATACGCGCAAGATGGCACGACAGGCGGTGCAGCTCATCCACGACAATTTGCTCGAGGCCTATGAGCATGGCGACGACATGCGTGCGCGTCGCAATATGCTTTCGGCGGCGTATAAGGCGGGAGTTGCCTTTACGCGCTCCTATGTTGGATACGTTCATGCCATCGCGCACAGTCTAGGCGGCCGATACGGAATTCCGCACGGTTTGGCCAACGCGATCATCCTGCCGCACATGCTTCGCGCTTATGGTGACGCCGCCGCCCCCAAGCTTGCCGATCTTGCTCGCATGGCGGGCATTGCGCCGGCTACCGCGCAGGACAGTCTTGCGGCCGAGGCCTTTATCGATTGGGTCGACCGCATGAACGAGGCCCTGGGAATCCCCAAATATGTCTCGGGTATTCGCCGCTCCGATATTCCGCAAATGGCGGCCCATGCCGATGCCGAGGCCAATCCCCTGTACCCCGTTCCACTTTTGATGGACCGCTCGGAGCTCGAGCATATGTACGAGGTCGTCGCGGGTGGTATGTTTGAGGACGAGAACTAGGAGGGTGCCATGAACACCGAGGAAATTGCGCGCATCGTCGGCGATCAGCGCGCCTACTTTAAGACGCACGCCACGTTTGATGTCGATGTTCGACGTCGCGCGCTCGTGAGTTTACGCGATGCGGTGCGGGCCCACGAGGCCGATATCGCCCATGCGCTCAAGACCGATTTGGGAAAGTCGCATGACGAGGCCTATATGTGCGAGATCGGCACGTCGCTTTCCGAGATTCGTCATCAGATTGCGCATGTGGCCCGATGGAGTCGTCCGCGCCTGCGTCCGTGCGACCTCGCTAACGCCGTGAGCGTGTGCAAAACGCAAACCGTGCCCTATGGCGTCACGCTCATCATGGCGCCCTGGAACTATCCGTTTTTGCTGACGCTCGAGCCGCTCGCTGGCGCCCTTGCCGCGGGCAATACCGTGGTCATCAAGCCGAGCGCCTATGCTCCGGCATCGAGCGCGGTGCTCAGGCAAATCTGTGAAGAGGCATTTGATCCGCGCCTGGTGACGGTTGTCGAGGGCGGGCGCGCCGAGAACGAAGCGCTGCTCGATGAGCACTGGGACAAGATCTTCTTTACCGGTAGCGTTCCGGTCGGCAAACTCGTTATGGAGCGCGCAAGTAAAAACC
Source organism: Collinsella aerofaciens (assembly GCA_048184855.1). GTDB lineage: Bacteria > Actinomycetota > Coriobacteriia > Coriobacteriales > Coriobacteriaceae > Collinsella > Collinsella aerofaciens_CA. Next base: position 33,326 of record DBEYYU010000039.1, on the reverse strand, counting down.
TTACGCCTGTGACGCTTGAGCTGGGCGGAAAGAGTCCCTGCATCGTGGATGCGACGGCAAACTTGAAGGTTGCGGCACGGCGTATCGCCTTTGGTAAATGGCTCAACGTGGGGCAGACCTGCGTGGCGCCCGACTACCTGCTGGTCGATACGCGCGTGCACGACGAGCTGCTGGGCCTCATCAAGGAGGAGGTCCGCCGTATGTTTGGCGAGTATCCGCTCGATAACGAGGACTACGGTCATATTGTCAACGCCAAGCATTTTGCGCGCGTGCGCGGGCTGATCGATCCCGATAAGGTCGTGCTTGGAGGTACCGCGCGCGAGGCCTCGCTCAAGATCGAGCCGACGATTTTGGACGGCGTGTCCCCCGATGACGCCGTGATGCAGGAGGAGATCTTCGGCCCCATTTTGCCAGTGCTGACGTTTGAGAGCCTTGACGAGGCCGAAGCGTTTATTACGGATCGTCCGACGCCGCTGGCCCTGTATATCTTTAGCCAGGACCGTTCGGTTCAGCAACGCTTTGTGCGCTACGTGCCCTTTGGCGGCGGCTGCGTCAACGACACCATCATGCACTTGGCTACGAGCCATATGGGCTTTGGCGGCATGGGAGCGAGCGGTATGGGGCAGTACCATGGACGCGAGAGCTTCGATACGTTTAGCCACAAGAAGAGCATCGTGAACAAGGCAACCTGGCTGGACGTGCCGTTTCGGTATGCGCCCTACGCAAGCTGGAAGCACAAATTCGTGCGCATGTTTGTGCATTAGAATCAGATGGCGTAGCGACAAACGGTCGAAAGGCGCAGGCAGGATGAATTTGTGTCCGCACGAGTTCGTAGACTTCTCAATAAGGTTAAGCGCCGGTTTATCTGGCCGTTAGGGGAGTTGCTATGTACGAGCCTTCACGTGTTCTTCTGTCATTTCACATTGCAGGATTTCAGTATGCCGATGGCGCTTTGGTCCTAGGCGATCTTAAAGCGGGCGATAAACTGACGCTGTGTGCCGAGCGCGATAATCCCCATGACCCCGAGGCAGTTGCGATCTACTATGGCAAGACCAAACTTGGCTACGTTCCGGGAAACGAGGTCGGCCCACTGTCCTTGATGATGTATTACGGCCACGAGGACGTATTTGAGGCCCGTGTGCAACAGGTTGCCCCCGAGCGCAGCCCGTGGCATCAGGTGCGCGTTGGGCTCTATGTGGTGGATGCTCGCTAGTCGGTAAGGGAAGCTGCCATGTTTGACGACGATGACCTGTTCGATTTGACGGATGATCCGTTTGAGTGGGATCTGCTGCTCGACGACGATGATCTGGAACAGGACCGTAAGAAACGGCGGGACAAGAAAACTTAGGGTGACGCTTCGAAAAAGCAAGACAAACGCCGCCGCGGCCTGTTCGGCGGGCTCTTTGGCTAACTGCCGTATCGCTGTGTCTGTATACTTAGCACGAGTTTGACGCGTTGCGAAATGAGGACATAGACGATGATGTGGTTTACCGCCGACCTGCACCTGGGCGATACGAATATCTTGCACGATATGGATCGGCCGTTTGATTCGGTCGAGGAGATGAACCGCAAGGTCATCGATGCCGTCAATGAGTGCGTGGCGGCGGACGACCGTCTCTATATCTTGGGAGACTTTACCTATCGTTTGCCCCTGGCGGAGGCGGTGCGTCTGCGCGAGCGTATCGAATGTCAGAACGTGACGCTCATCCGTGGTAACCATGACGGCGACTGGGAAGATCCCGACGTACCGCAGATTTGGGAAGACGTGCGCGATTACCTGGAGATTGCTCCCGGCTATGCCAAGGGCCATCGTCTGGTTATGAGCCACTACCCCATGCTCAGCTGGAACGGCAAGGCACGTGGCGCCATTATGCTGCATGGGCATATCCACAGCAGGGGAGACCGCACCAACGTGCGCAACCGCGATCGCGAGCGCCCTATCTTTCGCTACGATGTCGGTCTCGATGCCAACGAGTACAAGCCCGTAAGCCGCGATCAGATTCTTAGCTTCTTTGGGTTATAGGGCGCCAGAGCCACCACAAAGGGGACAGGCACCTTTGTGGTGGCTCTGGCGCCGTTGCCATTATGGCAGCGGCGCCTTTTTTGTCCGTGCGGCGCGGTAGAGTGTAGGCGGTCGAAATTTGCGTCCATCGAGGAGCTGCTATGAACGAGATCAAGTGCCCGCATTGCGGCGAAGTTTTTAAGGTCGATGCATCCGGCTATGCGGATATCGTCAAGCAAGTACGCGATGCCGAGTTTTCGCGCGACCTGGACGAGCGTGTGAAGGCAGTCCAGCGCGAGGGCGAGCAGGCGCTGGAGCTTGAGCGCTCGCGTTCGACGGCTGCCTTGCAACAGGCAGAGTCTCAGCGCAATGCCCAGCTTGTCGAGCAGAAGAACACTGCGGATCAGAAACTGGCGCAAGAGGTTGCCAAGCGCGATGCTGAGCTTGCCGAGCTGCGCGCTAAGCTCGAAGGCGCTGCCGCAGAGCGCGAGAGTGCAAGCCAGCGCGCGGCGGTTGAGGCACGAGCCAATGCTCAAAAAGAGAATGCTGAGCTTCAGCGCGAGATCGACAATTTGCGCGCGCAGCTGGGACGCAAGGATGACGAAGCCAAGCTCGTCGAGTCGGCGGCGCGTAACGCTGCTCAAAACGATTTAGCCGCACGCGATGCGCAGATTGCCGAATTGCAGGCAAAGCTCTCCGCGGCGGATAAAGCCCAGGAGATGGCGCTTGCCGCCGCTGCGGCTGAGTCGAAACGCGAACTCGATGCCGCTCGCAGTGAGGCCGAGCGCGCGCTTACTGACTATCGCGCGAAGGTGCAGGAGAAGTTTTCTGCCGCTAAGGCACAGTCCGAGCAAGAGGCCGAGGGGCTGCGTGCCCAGCTGCGCGAGCAGGAGCTGATGGCAAAAATGAACCTGTCAGAGGCGGTCGCCGCGGCGGAGCGAGAGCGCGATGAGGCGCGTGCCAAACTGACGAGCGAGCTGGCGGTGCGCGATTCTCGCGAGGAACAGGTCAAAGCGGCACACGAGCTCGAGCTTGCGCAGGCCAAGCGTGCGAGCGATGACCTGATTCGCTATAAGGATGAAGAGATCGAGCGCCTTAAGGACATGAAGGTCCGTCTGTCCACCAAGATGGTGGGCGAGTCGCTCGAGCAGCACTGCGAGACCGAGTTCAACCGTCTGCGCATGACGGCGTTTCCCAACGCGTACTTCGAGAAAGATAACGATGCGTCCGAGGGTACCAAGGGCGACTTTATCTTCCGCGAGCGCGACGCGAGCGGTAACGAGGTCATTTCGATTATGTTCGAGATGAAAAACGAGAACGACGAGACCGCGACCAAGCATAAAAACGAGGACTTCTTTAAGAAACTCGATCACGATCGTCGCCAGAAAGGCTGTGAGTACGCGGTGCTCTGCACGCTGCTCGAGCCCGAGAGCGAGCTCTATAACGCAGGGATAGTCGACGTGAGCTATCGCTACGAGAAGATGTACGTGATTCGCCCACAGTTTTTCATTCCCATGATTACACTTCTTCGCAACGCCGCCATGGGTTCGCTGCGCTATAAGCAGGAGCTGTCGGAGTACAAGCAGCAGAATATCGATGTCACGAACTTCGAAGCCAAGATGGAGAAGTTCAAGAACGATTTTGGCCGCAACTACGAGATCGCGAGTCGCAAGTTCCAAACGGCAATCGATGAGATCGACAAGACGATTAGCCATCTGCAGAAAACCAAGGAGGCGTTGCTGTCCTCCGAGAACAATCTGCGCCTAGCCAACAAGAAGGCCGACGATCTTACCATTCGCAAGCTCACGTGGGGCAACAAGACCATGAAGGCGGCGTTTGACGAGGCACGCGGGGCTGCGCCAGAGACAAACGATGAGCCCGCCGAGGCGGATTCGTATGAGGTCGAGGATGCCGAGTAAGGCATAGCGTATAGTGCAAAAGCGGGGCCGCTGGCGATATTGCCAACGGCCCCGCTTATTTCGTTCCAGTAAGTTCGGCTAGTTCTCGAGCAGGTCCTCGATAAAGCCGACACGGTAGTTTTTGAAGATGACCTCGCCGCCGTCTTGCGTGGCGTCCAGGTCGACATCGCCCATGATGCCAAAGTCGTGGTCGCCATCCTCGTCAGCAAAGATCTGGTGCACATGCCATACGTGTGCGGTCTTCTCATCGGACTCATCGATGGAAAACATTGCTGCGCTGCGGGCATCTCCGTCGGTGAGGATCTCCTCATGCTGCTCGTGGTAAGCGTCGAGCGCTTTTTGCCAGCGGATCTCGCTCATGCCCCAGTCGTCGTCGAGCTCGCCCAGGTCGCGAACGTGTTCGCGGGCGGCAAGGGTCACGCGGCGGAAGAGCGCGTTGCGCACCAACAGCGTGCAGCCGCGACGGTCCGCCACGACCTCGTCGATGCCCTGCGGCGGCGCAGCATCGAGGGCTGCCGGGTTGCCGGCGTTCTCCCACTCGTCCACCAGGCTCGAGTCCACCGAGCGCACCACAAAGCCCAGCCACGAGATAATGTCGCGCAGGCGCTCGTCGCGCTTCTCGATGGGCACGGTACGGTCGAGTGAACGGTAGGCCTCTGCCAGGTAGCGCAGTAAAATGCCCTCGGAGCGGGCGATGCCGAGCTTTTGAATGTAACCCTTAAAATCGCTCGCGCTTTCCAGCATATCGCGCAGGACACTCTTGGGAGAGAGCTGGTAGTCGTTTGCCCAAGGCACTTCCTGGCAGTACTTGTCAAAGGCGGCGTCGAGCAAATCCTCGAGCGGCTTTTCGTAGGTGACGTCCTGAATGCGCTCCAGACGCTCCTCATAGTCGACGCCGTCGGCCTTCATCTCGGCCATAGCACGATCACGTGCTGCGCGCTCCTGTGCGCGCAGCACCTGCTTGGGATCCTCGAGCGTAGCCTCGACCATCGAGATCAGATCCATGGTATAGGTCTCACTCTCGGGGTCGAGCAGCTCCAACGCGGCAAGCAAAAACGGCGAGAGCGGCTGATCGAGTGCGAAGTCCTCGGGCAGATCGACCGTCAGCGCGTAGTCGATGTCTGGTGCGGCGTCAGCCGGGGCGTCAGGTGCGGGCGGCACCTCGGTGCGAACGACGACGCCGGAGTCGATGAGCGTTGCGAAGATCTCGTCGGCGCGAACTTCGAGCTTGGCCTTTTCCTCGGGGGCCTGCAAGCTCGTCTCGATGAGGTCGTGCACGCGGGCGCGAGCGTCGCCGCCCTGCTCGACCACGCTAATCACCATGGAGTGTGTGATGCGAAGGCGTGGCTTGAGCGTTTCGGGCTGCGTCTCGATCAGGCGCTCAAAGGTCTGCTTGTTCCAGGTGACAAAGCCCTCGGGGGCCTTCTTCTTTTTAATCTTGCGGAGCTTCTTGGGGTCGTCGCCCGCCTTGGCCATGAGCTTGGCGTTCTCGATCTCGTGCTCCGGGGCCTCGGCGATGACCATGCCCTCGGTATCAAAGCCAGAGCGACCGGCGCGACCGGCGATCTGATGGAACTCGCGGGCGCGCAGGCGACGCATCTTGTAGCCGTCAAACTTGGTGAGCGCGGTGAGCACCACGGTATGGATGGGCACGTTGATGCCGACGCCGAGTGTATCGGTGCCGCAAATGACGGGCAGTAGGCCCTGCTGCGCCAAGCGCTCGACCAGCAGACGATAGCGCGGCAACATGCCAGCATGGTGCACGCCGACGCCGCATCCAAGCAGGCGTTTGAGAATCTTGCCAAAGGCCGTCGAGAAGCTCGTTCCCTTTGCTGCTTCTTTGATGGCCTCGCGCTGCTCCTTGCTGGCAATGCCAAAATTGGCGAGCGACTGCGCCGTCGCAAGGGCGGCATCCTGGCTAAAGTGCACGATATAAAGCGGGGCCTCGCCACGGCGCATGGCGAGCTCGACCGTGCCCTCGAGGGAGGTCGTCACATAGTCGTAGCTCAGCGGAACGGGACGTGGGGCATCGACAACCAAGTCGCAAGCAGTGCCGGTGTGTTCCTCGAGTGAGGCGGCGATGGCGGTGACATCGCCGAGCGTGGCGCTCATGAGCATAAACTGCGCGTGGGGTAGGGTGAGCAGCGGCACCTGCCAGGCCCAGCCGCGGTCGGGGTCGGCAAAGTAGTGGAACTCGTCCATGGCCACGCAGCCCACGTCAGCGCCCTCGCCCTCGCGCAGTGCATCGTTGGCAAGGATTTCGGCCGTGCAGCAGATGACGGGCGCCTTGGTGTTGATATGCGTATCGCCGGTGATCATGCCGACGTTATCGCGGCCAAGCACCTGTACCAGGTCGAAAAACTTCTCGCTGACCAGAGCCTTGATAGGGGCCGTGTAGTAGCAGCGCTTGCCCTGTGCCATGCCCATAAAGAGCATGCCCAGCGCGACAAGCGACTTGCCCGATCCGGTCGGTGTTCCCAAAATGACGTGATCACCGGCAGCCAGATCCATGAGGGCCTCTTCTTGGTGATCCCACAGCTCAATGCCGCGGTCGCTCGTCCATTCAAAGAAGCGTTCGAAGGCTTGGTCGGGCGTGAGCCACGGTTCGGGCTCACTGCCGTCCTCGGGCTCCCACCAGGTGGGGGAGAGCGCACCGAGCGAACCGAACTCTGCCTCGGTTCCCGTGCCGCCCGAGAATGAGCTGGCAGCGCCGGCGCCGGAGACGGTGCTGGCGGCGGTATCTGTCGTGGTCTGTGCCATGTGGTTGCTTTCTCTCGCGATTGTCCGCCAACTATTATGGCGTAGCGGCGGCGTGGGGTGCCAGCGCGCGAGAAAATGCAGGAAATGGGCGTTCTGCCCAGCCGTTTAGTGTAGTCGCTAGCTAAGTGAGTAGACTTTTTGCGATATTGCGAGCACATGGCTTTTGCGCAAGGGTTCTACCTGCGGTTTTATGTTTCGCTATGCGGGCTGTGCTTGGCTATTGCAAAATAGTCTACTCACTTAGGTTTGAGGGCCGTTCGCTGGAGCCTATTTGCGCTTGTTTGCCAACGCCGCGATCATCAGAAGCCCCTAGGACTCTTGCGGTAGACGCTTCTTGCCCTTGCGGGCACGGTTTCTAAAGTTCTCGACGGCCTCTTCCATGCCCAGAGGCACATAGGCGAGCTCATCGAGGTTTTCGGGCAGGTAGCAGGCAAGGCTTTGCTCCTGCGCGCGGCCCGCCGCGAGCTGTTCATCGCTGGGCTGCGCGCAGGGTGTGGCGCAAATACCATATACAGCGGCACCCATCTCGCGCGTGCGGCATTCATATTCGGTCTCGGGGTGCTCGGGATGGTCGCGGCGTACGTCGTCACTTACCCAAAGCGTATCGTAGCCGGCCGCGGCAAACTGCCCCAGGGCGTAGTCGCGCAATGGCTTGCTGTCGGTGCGCAGCGTGACGGTAGCGCCGGCTGAAAAGAGCGGGCGGTAGAGCATCAGATGGTCGACATGGACGAGTCGTTTTTTGGCGTACTTGGCCTTGGGCTGTGGCGTGGGAAAGTTAATGGTGATGGCATCGAGCTCGCCTGCGGCAAACAGCTGCGGCAGCGATTTGGCGCCTCGGGGCAGGACGAGTGCGTTGGACAGCTCCTGCTCGCAGATTTTCTGTGCGGCATAGGCGATGCAGATGGGCTCCTGGTCCATACCGATAAAGAGCGTGTTTGGCTCGTGGGCCGCGCGCTCTACAAGGTACGTTCCCTTGCCACAGCCAAGATCCAGGTGAAGGTGTTCGAAGGGCTTGCCGCCTGCGGGCGCACAGGCCTCGCGCCAATCTCCGGCATAGGCCTCGGGGTTCGTCTCAATCGCATCGGCGTAGCGCTCCAGGCGCTCCTCGAGCACAAAGTTCTTAGGCGTGCGAACGTGGACGGCTCCCATGAGGCTCCTTGGTCATAAGTACGGAACGCATGGCTGCGCGTTCCGTCAATGGGTTAAAAAGAGGGTGGGCATAGCTTGCCCGAAAGATGCGGTGCGGCTCGGCGGCGAGTCGTCGATGCCTACAGGCGCTTGAGAATCACATAGCGGTTGAGTTCGCCGCTGCGACCGTCGGCATGGAAGCGCTCAAGCTCGCGCACGGGGACCTCGCCGCTCTTGTAGAACGTACGGACGCCGCGCACTAGGTCGGTGATTTGCTGATCGTCAAAGTGATGGCAATAGCGGTAGGCGTGGCGGTCGTTTTGCCAGCCAATGAGGTGGTCGCCGGCTTCAAACTGCGCGGAATCGTAACCCTCAAACGGCGGGGTGAGCTCGGCGCGGGCCTCGGCTCGAACGGCCTTGCGCGCCATGCGCTCGTCGTTCATAAACTCCCAAAAGCTGATGGCGATGATACCGCCTGGGCGCGTCTGCCGCACCAGGGCGTCGAGCACGCGTACGCGGTACTCGCACGACGGCACGTGGTGCATAAAGCCAAAGCAGACCGAGATGTCGGCGAGCGGGGCGTCGAAAAGCACGTCGGGCGTCTCGGCGGGGTTGAGCTTCATCAGGGCGTCGAGTACGTCGAGTTCCTGGAAGTGCAGGTTGGGAATGCGCAGCGCGTGGCCATGTGCATCGATGGCCAGGTCTTGGCACGAGTCGACACCATAGAACTCAAACGGGCAGCTGGCATCTGCCGAGGGGTTTGCGCCATCGACGCCCTTGGCGGCAAGCGCGCCGCCGGCGGCAAAGTTCTCGAATCGCATATTGCCGCAGGCAAGATCGAAGACGCGGACGGGATGCTCGATCGTGGCGGCGTTGAGCTGCCCGAGCGCGATGTCCATGGTGCGCACCCAACCGGGCCACGGGGCCTGGCGCGTATCGGAAAAGGAGGCGGAGTGCTCGCGATAGAACGTGTTGTTGAGCTGGATGAGCGATGAGGCGAAATCGCGGTTCACGGCGCGGGACTCCCTCCGTTGGCGGTGCGGAATTAACAGTACGACCATACTACCGTTAACGCCGCAACGGGGACAACCAAGCTGCGGGTCATTGCGTTGTTTGGACACATTTCCGCAGCTCATATGCACCCGCAACCGACGGTTGTCAAAAATCTCACTAGAATAGGTGGCATGCTTTTGGCGGTGGCGGATAGATTTTTAACTGTGCAAGGCGCCTTAAGAACAAAAACGGTCCGGCGGCACGGCTGGCATCACATAGGAGGAACCATGAATGTAGAAACTGCGCAGCGGCTCGCCGACCTTCGCCGAAGCAAAGGCTTTAGCCAAGAAGGGCTGGCACGAAAGCTGGGACTGTCGCGCCAAGCAGTCAGTAAATGGGAGCGCGCGGAGAGCTCGCCCGATACCGAGAACCTGATCTCGCTCGCCAAGCTCTATGGTGTGAGCTTGGACGAGCTGCTCAATCCGAGCGATGAGATTGAGGACGATATCGAGTTTGAGAACGAGGACCGTGCCCGTCAGCGCGAGGCCGAGGCGGCAGATCGCGCCCGTACCCATGAGGCGGCGGCACGTGCAACCGAGGCGGCAACACAGGCGAGTGACGCCGCCGCCAAGGCGGCGCAAGCGGCAAGCTGGAGTGCGCAGGCCGCCAATGCCGCTACGGCGCAGGCGACGAGTGGCAGCGCAGTTGGCTCGACTCCGGTGAAGGGCCCGTTCCAGTCGTTCCCGTATTGGGCCGTGTGCTGGCTGCTGTTCTTTTTGCTGATGTTCCTGTTTGGTGCCGGCCCCTTTGCCGCACTGATCTTCTTTACGATTCCCATCTATCACTGGGTGGCGCGTGCGCTCGATGGCGATTGGGCGCGCGGGGATATTCAGGTTGGTTCGGCGTCGGTGGCGGTCAAGGCCCAGGGGAAGGATACTTCTGCGGAATCTGATGCTGACGTGGCTACCGCGACTACCGCTGAGCCGATTGCCAAAGAGAGTGATGAATGATGAAGCTTTCGCATGAATCCAAGGTGCGCTTGGGCGTTGGCATCGGAGCGTTCGTGCTCATCATCGGGCTTGTCTTTGGCATTTCGCGGACATTGATTCATTTTGATGGTCCGTGGGATCTCGACGATGTTGTATCCGGCTTCTCTGGTATGGACGATGCGGTTGACGAGGACGATCTTTTGGATGGCGGTAACTATTCCGCTCGGCCTCAGCAGCTTTCGAGCACGACTTTTGACGAAGACGCGTTCCAATCGCTCGACTTGGATGTGACGTCGGGGACGGTCGAGGTTAAACGTGTCTCTGGCGGACCGGTACGTGTCATCGAAAGCGGGCGCGTTGCAAAGGGGGCGTCTGCTTCCGATGCCGCCACTCAGAATCTGGTTAAGATCGAGGGCTCTACACTCAAGATTCGCCAGTTCGATTGCGATGACGAGCGCGCCATTGACCGCACGGTTACCGTCGAACTGCCGCGCAAAGTTGCCGATAACATGGTGGGCATTACAGCGAATGTAGGATCGGGTGATCTGACGGTCGCGGGCATTGCGTGTCATGACCTCAACCTGACTCTGGACTCGGGAGACGTTGAGTTTACGGGCACCGTGACCGATACCCTGAATGCCGAGGTCGGTTCGGGCGATGTGACGTTCGAGCTTTACCCGGCCCCCACGAAGTCGATGGACGTGAGTGTGGGCTCGGGCGATGTGGAGATGACGGTTCCGAACTCGACGGGCTTTAAGGCGAGCCTCACCTTGGGCAGCGGCGACTTCGAGAGCGATTTCCTTCCGCTTGGCTACGACGGCGAGACCATTTTGAATCTTGAATTCGATAACGGTGACAAGTCTGCCACGTATCGTTTTGAGGTCGGTTCGGGCGACATGTCGTTTGATTCGGAGTATTGAGGCAGACGAAAGCCTAGGCGAAGATATAGACGCGCTGTTTGATGAAGGCGCCGAAGCCGAGATCGGCTCCGGCGCCTTTGCCTTTACAATGGGGGCATGGAACAGATTATCTTGAACATACTCGAGGCTCTGCGTCGCGGCGAGACCGTGGATGACAAAGCGCTCGTCAAACTGATACATGCCGAGGCGCGCCGTGAGGGTGCCGACAAACGCGATTTGGCCAAGCGCCGTCTGCTGCCGTTCTACCAGCGGGTTAAACGTGAGGAGCCGGCTCGTTGGGCTGGGTGGAATGTCGATGCCGGGTTGGAGCGTCAACTGCTGCAGGTGCTGCGTATGAAGCCGCGCCGAACGGCTTCGGGCGTGGCGACCATTACCGTCATCACCAAGCCGTGGCCGTGCTCGGGCGATTGTCTGTTTTGCCCCAACGATCTGCGCATGCCCAAAAGCTATCTGCACGCCGAGCCGGCGTGCGCCCGTGCGGAGCAAAATTGCTTTGACCCGTATCTGCAGGTGAGCGCTCGTCTGACCGCGCTTTCGCAGATGGGGCATGCGACCGACAAGATTGAGCTCATCGTGCTCGGCGGTACTTGGAGCGACTACCCGGAAGGCTATCAGACCTGGTTTATGTCGGAGCTCTTCCGCGCGCTCAATGACGATGCCGTGGCCGGCGTGGCGGCTAACCCCATGCTGGTCCGTCCGGGCATCAGCCGTGTCGAGGCAGGGCGCCTGCTCGACGATGCTCCTGCCGATGCGCTGCCGCCGGCGGTGGCGGAGCGACGTGAGCGCTATCGGGCTGCCGGCATTGCGACCGACGAGTGTGAGCTTGCGGCAGGTATTGCTGGCGAACAGGAGCGTGTGGATGCTGCCGTGGGCGGCTATAACCGCGCGGTGCGTCGTCTGTACGGCCCTGGTACGCCGTGGGGCGAGGTCGCCGAGTGGCAGACGACAACGATGGAGGAGCTTGAGCGCCAGCAACGCATCAACGAGACGGCGAAGCATCGCGTGGTGGGCCTCGTGATCGAGACGCGTCCCGATGCCGTGACGCCACAGGCCCTCACGCTCATCCGCCGCCTGGGTTGCACCAAGATTCAGATGGGTATCCAGAGCCTCGACCAGCACCTGCTCGATATCAACGAGCGTCGCATTTCGGTGGCTCAGATCGAGCGGGCGTTTTCGCTTGCGCGCCTGTTTGGCTTTAAGATCCACGCGCACTTTATGCTCAACTTGCTGGGCGCCACGCCCGAGGGGGACAAGCTCGACTACGAGCGCTTTATGACCGAGGGGGCCTTTATGCCCGACGAGGCCAAGGTCTATCCGTGTGCGCTCATCGAGGGCTCGCGTTTGGTGGGCTGCTACGAGCGTGGCGAGTGGCGTCCCTATACCGAGGAGGAGTTGCTCGACGTATTGGCCGACGACATCGTGGTGACGCCGGCGTTCTGTCGTATTAGCCGTATGATCCGTGACTTTAGCTCCGACGACATCATGGTGGGCAACAAGAAACCCAACCTGCGCCAGCTCGTTGAGAACCGCTTGGCGGCTCGTGGGGAAGGCGCGACGGTGCGCGAGATTCGCTTCCGCGAGATCAGTACCGCGGGCGCGAACTTAGATGAGCTGACCCTCGACGAAAGCGTAGCGTATGAGACGCCGGTGACGAGTGAACGCTTTTTGCAGTGGGTGACGCCCGAGGGCAAGATCGCGGGGTTTTTGCGCTTGTCGCTGCCCGACCACGCGTTTGTTGCCGCACATACGAATGAGTTGCCGACGACGCCGGACGAGGCAATGATTCGCGAGGTCCACGTATACGGCATGGCGGCGCGCGTGGGTGATCAGGGGCAGGCGGCGCAGCACCATGGATTGGGACGTTCGCTCGTAGAGCGTGCGTGCGAGATTGCCCGGGATGCGGGTTATGCGCGTATCAACGTGATTAGCGCGATTGGCACACGCGAGTACTATCGCCATCTTGGATTTTATGACCATGGCCTTTATCTGCAAAAGGAGCTCTAGATGAACAAGCCGAGTGTTTCTGCCGGCGTCGTTGCCGGCGTTGCTCTGGGAGCCGCGGCGCTTGGTGCGGCCGCTGTCGCTGTTCGTGCTGCCTGTCTGCAGGTCGCGCGAACCCGCAATGGGCTGGCGCGTGTGAAACGCGTGCACGATGAGGGCGGCGATGAGATTCGCGTGTTGGTGCAAGGCGGCGTCTACCAAAGCGCAAGCTACGTTGGCGAGCGTTGGGCGGAGCCCGTCTTTGCGTACTATCGCGCATTTGACGATGTGTTCGAGGCCGAAGACGCAATGCGTGATGCTTACGGGCATGGTATCGACCGTATGCTCATGCTGGGCGGCGGCGGGTTTGCCTATCCTAAGTTCGCTCTGATGTCGCACGAGGGCTTGCGCATGGACGTCATCGAGTATGACGGAGAGATTACGCGCCTGGCGCGCCGCTGGTTCTACCTAGACGAGCTGGAGCGCACGGTTGGTGATCGCCTGCGGGTGATTACCGCCGAGGCGCGATCGTATCTGGGCGTGACGAGTGTGGGGCATCGCCGCTACGACGTGGTCGTGAGCGATTGCTTTGGCGGTGCCGAGCCCGTGCGCGAGCTGGCAACCGTTGAGGCGCTACGTCTGGTGCGGGGCAGCTTGAACCCGGACGGCATCTATGTGGCCAATATCGTGAGCGCGAACGAGGGGAGCGATGTGACGTTTCTGCGCGATTGCGCTGCCACGGCGCTCGAGGTGTTCGACCACGCTTGGGTGATTCCCTGCGGCGACGCGGAGTTCGGCGGCGAGGAAAACTACCTGCTCATTGCCAGCGACGGCGACTACGCCTTTGCCGAAGCCGTGCCCTTCGACACCGACTTCCTCGGCACTGCACTCCACGACTAGCATTGGGAGTAGTCAATTTGTGACGGGCTCTATGGTTTTGTCAACCATGCGCTTCATCTATTTTCAGCATGACGCATCTGGACGCCCGGTGCCAACTCGCTTCTTCTTCGGTTGATTCCGCCCGCTAGGCCAAAAATGTCATTGGAAGTGCCAAATGAACAAGCAAGCCACTACGCAACTGCACATCTATTCCGCCTTTTTCGTTCTCGCGGGATTTGTTTTAAATCGGGGAGTGTTTCTACTTTTCCTTGCGGAGAAAGGAATGTCTGTCACGGAAATCGCGCTTTATCAAGCCCTGTTTAACATTGCGACGGTCGTCCTCGAGCTGCCAACAGGGCTGATAGGCGATTTCTTTGGAAAGAAGTTCTCGATTCAAGTGGGCGTGCTGCTGCTTTTCTTCCATACGGCTGGCGTGCTGTTGCTCTCAGGCCCCTTTCTCGTCGCGCTTTCCCTTGTTGAGGCACTCGCCTACTCCCTTCAATCGGGATCCGAACAAGCACTTTTATATGAAATTGCCCGAAATGCCGGTCAAGGAGAGCGCTTCCTCACCATCAACGCTCGGCTGCTTGCCGCGCAATCAATCGCGACGGGAGTGGCAATCGTACTTGGATCATTCATTGCCCAAGTATCTTGGAGTGCCCTCTACGTATGCGTTTCCGTTTTCTATCTTCTGCAGCTTTCCCTTCTGTATCCCATTGAGAGGACGGAAACGACCCGTTCTGAAAGCTCTGGGGAGGAAAGGTTTGACGTAGCCAAGATCTTCAGACGCGAAACCTGGTGCGTTGGAGAATCCGCTTTTGCTATATTGCTTCTCCTAATCGGCACAAGCATGCTCGACGGATTCTACGGGAGTTATTACAACTTGAATCAGTTGGTATTCGACGCGTTTCATGCTCCCGTCTCCATAATAGGAATCTTTTTCGGTGCATCCTATGCAGTAAATGCGACGGCCTACATTGCGGCAGATTTCTTCTCATCGCGTTTTGGGAAAAGAAATACCATGCTCGGCTCGATGCTAATCGAGGCGGGCCTTTTCTTGATTCTTCCGTGGTTCGCTTCAAATCCTTTGTGTTTGTTTGGCCTTAGCATGGTGCTTTGTTTCCTCCCAGAAGTGGTGTACATCACTTCGGAAAACTTAATCCAAGACGGGATAGCGGACGATCTCCGTGCGACGATCCTTTCCGCCGCGTCTCTGGTAAGGGCCCTCTTTTCTGCAATGTTTTTCTCCATATTTGGATATGTGTTGGGGTTATATCCCATTCAGATAGCGCTCGGTGTTATTGGCGCGATGGCGATAGCGATTACCGCCGTTGTTTCATTAAAAATTGGTGGAATACATGCCTTCAAGAATTGATGTATCGATTGACGAGCTGCCAGAAGTTTCGAGCCTTCTTGATGGCTACGGGTGTACGCGTTAGCTTTGAATCGGTGGGCCTTAATGCCGAGGAATATCAGCGTTTTATCGATGCTTGCGGAATAGTAATGGTCTCGGGCGAAGATTGCTATATCTTACCAGGGATGAACCGTTTAATCCTGCCCCAGACTAGTGACTTATAATTGCGGCTTCCCGTCTACGTCTGCACTAGACGTGGATGCGGGAAACTTCCCCTTAATGCAATTCACAATATGTTGAAAACTCAGGTCGTGGAACGCGATGGGTTTTAGTTTTTTTTGGTACTGCAGTCGGCAATTTACTCTGCGGGTTTGGCACTATGAAGGAATTAGGCTTTTCCTGTAACGTTAAAATTACAACGATTGGTGGTTGCAGCTCTGCTTAGCAAATCTAATCCCTGAATATTAAGCACATTACGCGACAGGTGTACTTTACTGTTCTATCCCTTTTTGCCCGTAAAGACAGGGGGTCTTCTTCCGGTTACCTTTTGTTTTTGCAGGGGAGGGGCCATTTTGACGGCTACTACATACGAGATTGATCTTATTTGCGGTCCATCGAAATCGTTGGACGACATTAAGTAGCTAAAATAGCCCCGTTCCAAAAAGACTGGTTAACAAACCCCGTGCCAAAAAGATTGGTCTTAGGCGTGGTCGCGCCAGCCGAGAACGCGCTGCTTCATGCCTTCGATGTCGAGCACGCCTTCGGCAAAGCCCTTGCGCACGAGCTCTTCGGGAACGAACTCATCGTAACGATCAAAGTAAGGCACCTCGCCGGGATAGACGAGGTCGATGGGGTCGAAGTCTTTCTCGGCTTCGGCGGCGAGCACTTCAAAGAACGTCTCCTCGTCGGCCTTCATCTTAAACTGCATAAAGTACGGGCGTGACGGGTCGAGTCCGCGAAGGCCCAGCTCCGCGGCACATTTAATCTTGAGCATGCGCTCGAGCGCCAAAAAGGCGTAGCTTCCCAACCAGGGGAAGAGCACCCAGGTGTCGCCGCCCAGGTTAATGAGCGGCTTGGTTCCCGCGCCCGAAATCTCGGCGGTATGACGAGCCTGCGCAAGGCGGGCCCGTGCGTTACCCATAAGGTACGGATATGCTGCGTGCTCGTTGAGCGCCTTGCGCATGCGCTCGAGTACGTGTGTATTGATATCACCGGGGCAGTCGCCAAAGTAGGCCGGCACCCGGCCCTTGACCTGCGTGGCAAAGACGGTGTGGCGCTTCCAGTCCACTTCCTCGACAATCCAGCAGTGTCCGGCGATGGCGATGCGCTCACCGGGCGGTGGCGGATTGACGATCGTGCCCAACTCGGCCGACTCACTGCGAACGGTGAACTCCTCGTTTTCCTGGAACACAGCGTAGAACTTAAAGTTGTTAATGATGCGCTCGCCCGCGAGGCCCACGATGAGCCCGCCGCCCTCGGCGACTTGGATATGGTCGATCTTAATGAGGTGACGCAGCAACACGCGATAGTCATCGGCCGAGATGCGATGGAAATAGCTGAGTGTGAGCACGCGCTGGGCAAGCTCTGCCGGCGTGAGTTCGCCGGTGCTGGCAAGCGTCGACATAGTCTGGTGGTAGAGCAGGCTGTAGGGGAGTCGATCGAGTTCGGGTGGCTCGACCCACTTTTCCTCGCGATAGAGTTGTACGAGCGCGATGCCCTGCAGGAGCTTCCACGGAATGGTCTCGGGCATCATCGTGCGCGGCTCGGGTTCTTCCTCGCGCATGACAAACCACATCTCGGGCGGAAGATCGCGGCGCCCCGTGCGGCCCATTCGCTGCAAAAAGGAGCTGACGGTAAACGGTGCATCGATCTGAAACGCACGCTCCAGACGGCCGATATCGATACCGAGCTCCAGTGTAGATGTGGTGACGGTTGTCTGTGCCTGCTCCTCATCGCGCATGAGCTCTTCTGCCGTCTCGCGCAGCGATGCTGAAAGATTGCCGTGGTGGATGAGAAAGCGGTCGGGCTCGTGCCGGCTCTCGCAGTAGCTGCGCAGCATGGAGCACACGGCCTCTGCCTCCTCGCGCGAGTTGGCAAAGACCAGGCACTTGCGGCCGCGTGTGTGCTCAAAGATATAGCCCATGCCGGGGTCGGCGTTGTCTGGCGCCGTGTCGGTGGGGTTGAGTAATGCCTGTTCGGGTGCTCGGGGGATGTCGACTTCGCCCTCGGGGGCCGACGAAGTGCGGCGATCCCTGGAGGTAGCCTTGTCCCGTGCCCGCTCACGACGTTGACGGCGCTCCTCTTGTGTGAGCTGTCCGCTGTGACGCATGTCTTGTCCGGATGCGGGCAGTGCCGCGGGTGCCGCTGCCTCAATGCGCTCGCACGCAAGCACTTCGGCCTCTTGAGGACCCGTGCTCTCGAATCCTCGTTGTTGCGCCTGGGGACCCGAGTTGTAGAAGTGCTCCATGGAGATACGCCACACGCGGCGCGGCTCCTCAAAGCGGGGGATGATGCAATCGCGTCCTGTTCCCTGCGAGAGGAAGGCACCCGTACGCTCGGGGTCACCGATGGTGGCCGAAAGGCCGATGCGGCGGGGCTGCACGCCTGCCATGCGCGAGAGGCGCTCGATAAGGCAGAGCGTCTGACCGCCGCGGTCGCCGCGCATGAGCGAATGGACCTCGTCGATGACCACGTAGCGCAGGTCGCAGAACATGCGCGGGATCGCCATGTGCTTATGGATTAAGAGCGCCTCGAGTGACTCGGGCGTAATCTGCAAGATGCCGCTCGGTTTTTTTATGAGCTTAGCCTTGTGCGACTGCGAGACATCGCCATGCCAGTGCCAGACAGGGATATCGGCCTCTTCGCAGAGGTCGTTGAGACGGACGAACTGATCATTGATGAGCGCTTTGAGGGGGCCGATGTAGAGGGCGCCTACGCTCGCGGGCGGGTTCTCCCAAAACTCGGTCAGGATGGGAAAGAAGGCTGCCTCGGTTTTGCCGGAAGCCGTGGATGCCGTCAGGAGCACATTATCTTGCGTGTTAAAGATGGCGTCTGCCGCTGCAACCTGGATAGAGCGCAGACTCTCCCAATCGTGGGAGTAGATGAAGTCTTGGATAAACGGAGCATATCGGTCAAAGGCGTTCACGGGGCCTCCTTTCAAAAGCGAATCTCTCAATGCGGTGGGCAGTGACTTGCTGCATTACTGCCTCAACGTTTGCCCAGATAGAACCTACCAAAATAAACCTGTCCCTTTTTGGCAGGTTAGATGGTGAATTCGGCGAAGTTACGGTCGCCGTCTGCGGTGCCGGTGTCGCCTGTTGCGGCTGCCGGCGCCAGCGCGTCGCCACCAACGCTTTGCAGCAGCTCCGCCACATTTGCATCGGGGTTCTGACACAGGATATCGAGCAGCTCGATAAAGTCGCGGATGACCTCGCGGGGCGTCAGGTGCGTATCGGCTCCCACGCGGCCAAACTCAATCTTGAGGAAGTCCACCAAGTCGTTCTCGGTAAGCGTGGGCGTCCAGCCAAAGTAGCCGGCATGGATCTGCATGAGCTTTTCGATGAGCACCAGCAGCTCCTCGTAGGTGAGCGGCTGCAGGCGGATGATGGGCGCGAGCATGTCTTTGAGATCATCGCGCGCAAAGCGACCCTGAGCGAGTCGGCTGCGCAGAGCTTCGTAGGAGAACACGCCGCGGCGGCGGTCTTCGATGGAGGTTGGCGTGCCGCCCATGATCATGCCCAGGTACTGCGCCTTGCCCTGGAGCGTGTCGTTGTACATAGTCAGGATCTTCTCGTAGTTGTATTGGCGCGTGATCGCGTTGGGAATCTTGTACAGATTCACGAGCTCGTCGATGAGCACCAGCATGCCCTTGTAGCCACTGCAGACCAAAAAGCGCGCAATGAGCTTAACGTAGTCGTACCAGTCGTCATCGCTGATGATGGTCGAGGAGCCCAACTCGGCGCGTGCCTCACTCTTGGTGCGGTACTCGCCGCGAATCCATTTGGTCACGCGGCTCATAGCCTCTTCGTCGCCTTCGGATATGGCCATGCGATAGCGGCGGAGCATGCGGGTGAAGTCGAAGCCGTGGACCATCTCCTCGAGCGGGGCCAGTTGGGCATTGACGACCGACTCGTCGACGTCGGCACACGAGGCGACCCAGCGATCCAAAATAAGGTTGAGCGCACCGCCCTCGGGGCGCGTCTTGGTCGATATATTGCGGATGAGCTCGCGGTAGGTGGCAAGGCCCTGTCCCTGACCGCCCTGCAGGCGGCGCTCGGGCGACAGGTCGGCATCAGCGACGACGAATCCCTCGCCCATGGCGTGCGTGCGGATGGTCTGGAGCAAAAAGCTCTTGCCGGCGCCGTAACGACCGACCAGAAAGCGGAAGCTCGCGCCACCGTCGGCGATGAGACTCAGATCGGTAAGCAGGGCGCGGATCTCGACCTCGCGCCCTACGGTGATGTAAGGAAGGCCGATGCGCGGGACCACGCCGCCCTTGAGCGAGTTAAGGATAACGGCGGCGACGCGTTTGGGTACACGGGGCGCTGCGGATGCGGTATCACTCATGGTCTAGGTATCCTCTCACGTCTGCTTCGTAGTCCTCTATAATCTGCGGCCCTGCCGCGCCGAATTCGATAACGGTGTCTCCCACCAGGTCAAAGAGCTCCTCGTTGATGCTGTCGACGAGCATATCTTCGCTCTTGCCCGAGTGCGCTACTGCCAATGTTGCTTGCGCTGCGTTTTGCTCGAGCAGTGCGCGAAGGAAGGCATCTGCGGCGGGCGCGAGTTTGTTCGCAGCTTCGGTGGGCGCGGGCGTTACGGGTGCGCCCACAGACACGAGGAGCGGTGCCACGACGCCAAACTCTTCGGTGGAGACGGTCGGCTCGTCGGGTTCGTCTTGCCGTATGGTCATCTCGCCAGGTTCGGCAGTCATGCCGGGTGCAGACTCGGTGTTCGGTTGCTCGATAAGCGTCGCCTCGGCTTCCACAGGTGCACCGTCCTCGCGTTCCTCGTCGATCAAAAGCGCTTCGCGCGTTTGCGCAGCGGCGCTCCGAATGTGCCCCAGCTGAGTCAGGTCGATATCGATCTTGACGGGCTGGTGTGCGGCGTCCCATGAAAGCCATGCCACGATCTCGTCATCGATAATCTTAGCCAGATATTTGGGGACCTTCTCTTCCTTAAGGGGATGGCCAGGATCCAGTGCCAGGCGCAGGCGCTGATCGCAAGCGCGCATCATCTCACCGAGCTTGCTACTTTTTTGTCTGCTGCCGTGGATGCGCATGCATTCCCAAAAGCCATTTTGGCAACGGTAGATGTGAATGGGGTCCAGGCGGTATTTGCAGTCCTCGTGGCGCTCGGGCGCAAAGAATACGGCCGAGGCAAACATGGTGTAGGGCATGGCCGTCTCCTCCCCAAATAAACTCGCCACGATGCCGGTCTTTCGGTGCGTGTCATAGTAGCGCGCCATGCGGACATACACGGCGCATGCCACGTGGCGCAGATCGCGGTGGTGGCTGCGGTCGAGCCGCGAGTTACTTAGGTTGTACGTGGAGAGGGCGTTGATGGCGGCCATGAGTCGCTCCTCGCGCACCTCATCGGGCGGAAGGGGGAGCGTGGGCTCGGAGGTTTTGCGACGCTTGGGGGTCTGGCCGGACGGCGCCGGTGCTGGTACAAGGTCTCGTGCCGCGCGCCGCAGCTCGATAAGGGCGTTATCGAACATGACGGTTTTAGAATCACGAAGCAGCTTGGGGTCAAGCCCGTGGAACACGGCGTAGTCCTGCAACCACACGCGTGCAAACCGATCGATGCCGGGCTCGAAGGCGCGATAGACATCCCAAAAGGCCTTGATCTTGTTAAAACCGTCGAGCGGGTCATCTACGCCAATGCCGCAAATCAGCTCATAGAGATACAGAAAGGCAAAGGACGTAGACGTTTCCTCGACGGTTCCGCGGCGCACTTGGGCACGCCAGGTAAAGTAGCCGCGCAGCTGCCGGTCGCTCATGGCGTTGTAGGTGGGAAAGTACGACTTAAAGGTGCCGTTGTAGGGACAGTCGTCCTCAAAGTCGGCCATCAGCAGGCCCTGGCGGTAGAAAAGCTCGGCCTCCGATAGCCAGCGGCCCGCGCCGCCCTTGGGGTCTTCTTGCCAACGCGATATCTCACGCATTTTGCGGTACTGGTCGGGGAGGAAGTTCTGCATCTGTCGGCCGGTCTTGAGAATCGGCTCGTCTGCGTAGATTTCGTTTGAGAAGCGGGCGGACTGATGGGTCCGGGCCTCGGCCATAATGCGCTCGATGAGCATCTTGATGTCCTGGTCGGCCACCGCTTCTCCTCTCCTAACGCAGCTACGGTGACCTCATATCATAGCACAGCATCAAACAGATGTTCGAGATACCGCTGCGTTGATAGGTTTAGAACAGGAGGGCGTAGATGACGGCGATGACGACGGAGGGAAGCATATTGGCCGTGCGGAAGGTCTGAGGACGGATGAGGTTGACGCCGACGCAGAAGATGAGCATGGAGCCTACGAGCGAAAGGCTGTCGAGGGCTGCCGTGGTCATGATGGGGGAGAGCGCGCCGGCAAACAACGTGATCGTCCCCTGGAACACGGCTACGGGCAGGGCCGAGAAGATGCAGCCGCGTCCGAGCGACGCCGTCATGGTGCAGACGATGATGCAGTCCAGTGCGCCCTTGAGGGCAAGCGTTGACCAGTCGCCGAGCAGGCCGTCCTGGATCGATCCCACAATTGCCATGGCGCCGATACACACGGTGAGTGAAGTCGAGACAAAAGCGTTGGTGAACTCGTTATCGCCCTCACTGCCGGTCTTGCGCTTGAGCCATTCGCCAAGGTTCTCGATGGCGGCTTCCAAGTTGACGGCCTCGCCGATGAGCGAACCGAGCGCAAATGAGACGATGAGCATGGTGGTGCCGGTGGTCGCTAGCGCCTTCCCATCGATAAGGAGCATCTTTTGCATGGTGCCGCCAAGGCCGATAAACAGGACGCACAGCCCCGATGCTTTCATGAGCGTGTCTTGGATGCGCGGTGTAATGAAGCGGCCGCCCGCTAATCCCAAAAGACCGCCCGCAACTAAAAGCACAACGTTGATGATTGTTCCCAAGCCCGGCATGAGCCCTCCTGTATTGATGCCAACGTGGCAATCGTAGCAGAACGAAATGCGAGGCACATCGCGACTCATCTAATACGTTATATAAGTGGTGTTAGGAATGATGCGCAGCATTTAAGCCTCAGGTGGTTGTCGGGACATAGGGATAGTATTCAAAGCGCAGTGTCATAAGCCGCTGTGGGGATTCAATAGCCGCGGCAATGATATTGGCATCGCGGGCACGATCAAACCCTTCGAGTTCGATCTGATACGAGACGTCTTGCATAATGTCCAGACGTCGCCAGGCTAGGAGTGTGTCACCATCGAATTCTAAGGTCTTGCCTCCGTCTGGAGCAACGGCGTATAAACGCAGCTTGGCGGTGGTTGCAGGGTCGACAACCGTGACCTTTTTAATTTCGTTTCGAGTATTCTTGGCGCCCAACAAGGTGAGCAGTGTTGGGGCCACGACCTCGCCCGATGGCAAAAAGACGACTTCGATGGATTCAGGAAATGCGATGATGGCTGACTTGCGGACGGGCTGATTGGCGGCGGCAACTTCGATGTTCGCAGCGTCGATGACCTCTGTGTGGTCGAGCGCGGCAAGCACGCAGCAGTTACCTTCATCGATCTCTTGAGGATCAGCAAGCCCCAGACTGTCCGCGAGCTCGGGATCGTTTGGATCGGCAGCGGGCTCATTCGGCGCTTCGAAAGAAGCTGGGACGCTGTTTGTCGGCGACGGCGTGTCGCCCGCACCTGCTTCTTTATCCGCGCTCTCTTCTTGTATGGTTACGTTGATGGGTTCGTCGTTTGGGGGGAGCGTCTTGGCGTCAAGCGCGGAGGGGAGAATTCCGATGGCTCCGGATCCGTTCCACTCCATTTCGAGAAGCGCCGGGTCGGCAAGAATGCGTTGCCTGCTTTGCGCGTGGGCATCGATTTCAATAGGGCCTGCCTCTATCCCTCGTGTAAGGCTGAGTGATCCGGCTGGCTTCTCGAAATGAGCGTCTGTGTCTTTGGTGCTGACGGCGTAGAACAGCAGGGACGCTTCTCCCGCCGCGATGGCATCGGTACCGGCTTTGGTCAGCCGCAACGATGCCGTGAATGAGAGGGTGGGCTGCGCATCGTCTGCATTCGCGGCGGCGCAGCCCAGACATATACCGCCTCCTTTCTCGAAAAACGTACCGTCGAAGGCGACCTTCGCTCCGTTCGCCGAGTCATCGACCGAAGCGATGTCGATGCGCAGCTCTAAATTGCATGGATCGCCATCTGCATCGAGCACAACCGAGCGCCACGTGCAGACGGCGCACCCCGCCTGGGAGCCGTTTGCCTTGTTCGAACGCTTGATATCCACGACTATCGAGCCGTCCGTATTACGACGAAGGCATCCCGAGGTTGAGATCGCGGCCTGTGCGATCGAAAAACGCTTGCACGCAATGGCGCTCGACGGATTTGGTGCGGAACTTAGGGCTGCTGGTAAGGAGTCTGCCATGACGGGAGTCGCCCAAGCGGCGACAGGCGTTCCGGTTGCGAGCGCGCCGCAGAGTGCGACGACGGGCAAAAGGTTCTTCGATGCCATGGGGTCTCCTTAGCTAATTTAGTGCGGCCTGTCCGTGTTTTGTTTCTGGCTGCGTTTGATGTGCAGACCGAGGCCGGCGGTTCCCGCGCCTGCTGCTGTGGCGCCTGCTGCCAAGAGCCATCGTCTGTCGCCTGTCTGCGCCAACGGTTCCTCGCGGTCGCCGCGGTCGAGCTCCGAGAGGTCGACCGTCACTTGCGTGGCGGCCTGCGCCTGTTCTTGCTGAGCAAAGGCCATGGCTGGCCCAAACGCTAGGATGCTGACGGCGGCGGCCAGGGCGACGGCCTTATGCCGTGTGCGCACCGGGCTCGACCGTCCAGGTGATCGTTGCAACCTGATCGCCTTTGCCGGTTACGCGGAAGATGTCGCGCGTGACGCGGGCGACGTTTCCGCTTGTCTTGAGCTTAATTTTGTCCGTGCCACCGGCAATGCCCTGGTAGCCCATGTCGAAGGCTGCATTCTTGGAAAGATCGAGGCCCGTCCCCTGCATTGCGGCGCTGGCGTTCTGGAGCGCGCCGTCGGGGCCGACCTTAAAGTCGATGGAGTTCTGTGCGGTTCCGGTCTTGGCGTCGGCAGCAATGGTCCAGGTGTTCATGGCATCGATCTTCATGTTGGTGACATGGATGCCGTAGGCCGAATGATTGTCGATGGTGGTCGCGTCTTCTGAGGGGCCCTGAAGCGTGCCGTCGGCCTTGGCGACGAAGGGAATAACCGTCGGAACTTTGAACTCAACGTTGTCGATCTCGGTCCTGACCATTACTTTCGTGGTTCCAACGCGCCCGGCTGCCATAGCTGGCGTCGGGGCGGCGCCCATTGCGAGCGCGAGCGCGAGCCCTGCGCCCACGACGAGCGCTCTGGCTCCGTTCATGTTCCTGGTGATGTCCATGGTCGTTCCTTTCTATTCGCTGCGGGCCGTCCCCGCGATGATTGGACGAATGCTGGTGAATTGCGTGCGGTGCCGCGTCGGCCGGAAAGCTAGTTCTCGGCTTGCTCAACCCGTACCTTGACACGTGTCGGATTGCCGTGGCTGTCGAGGGTCTTGGCATCGAGTGCCTGGATCTCGATGTACGCCTCGCCTTCTTTGATGTCGCCGGCGGGGCACGTCTCGATTGTCTTGCCGGTCTCGACCACACCGGATTCGTACATGGTCTCGTCGTTTTGGATGACGCGGAATCGCTGGGGAAATTTATTGTCTTGGACGTTTTGCACGTTGACGCGCAGCTTGCCGTCCTCCTGCAGCTGAGCGACCGGCGCGACCGAAATCGTCATCATGTTGTCGCGGACGATGGCGTCGAGCTCATCTTGGATTTCCTGACGCGTTTTGCCCTCGGCCGTCGTAACCGAAGCGCCCGCCTCGGGTACGGGCTGCGACTGCCAAGCGTATAGTCCGACGGCGACAAGGGCACAGACGATGGCCAAGCAGGCAACGATGAGCTTCTTGCGACGACCCAGGCCTGCAAAGCGGGGTGGCTTCTTCGCGCTCATGCGGCATCCTTGGCGGTATAGATGCGCGCAAAGGTGGACGGGTCCGCTCCAAAGAGCATGTGAAGCATCAGGCGGCGCGAGTAGACGAGCTCTTCGAAGTCGGGAGGGAGCTCGATGTCGTGGATATGCGCGATGTGGTGGGCGAGCGCCGAGAACGACTCGGGGTCGCAGATCACATCGGTGGTAACGTGGTAGACCGTCGTATCGGGGAATGCCTCTTCGTCGAAAGGCAGGAGATGGGGATCGTCGTCGACTTCGATGGCGATGCCGTACTGGGGCCAGTAATATGCCATGGGAACCTCCCTGCTTCTGGGCCAAAACTTCTATCGGTTTTGGCTGTCGACGCCGACCGTATCAGCCGCTACTTGACCAATTTCTGACCAAATGCTTGACGGATTGGCGTCTCCGCAGGTAAAAGGCGGCAAAAAATACTCCAACTTTTTTCAAGCGACAATCGCGCGGTCGGCGACGGCGGGGCCATATGTGTCAAAAGCATCGTCTGCCGAGGAAATCAAGCCGCTCGCCGAATTGCACGAACGTAAAAATCGCCAATTATGGAGACGGTCTCGAACACGTCGACGAAACGATGCGGTAACATCTCCCTGCAAACACTGTAGTTAGCTAAAGGGGGAGTTCGCGTGTCTGCAACCATCAAACCCTTCACCGACGAGTTCGAAGAGTATGGTCGCGATGAGTCTCGCGCATCGGGCGAGGCCTCGAGCATCTCGTTTCCGACAACGGAAGACGAGGTCCGTGCCATTTTGGAAAAGCTCCATGCCGAGCGTGTCCCGGTAACGGTTCAGGGCGCCCGAACCGGCCTTGCCGCCGGTGCCGTGCCCCACGGCGGGCATATCCTCAATACTTCCCGTATGAATCGTTACTTGGGCCTTCGCCGCGATGAACAAGGCCAATTTCTGCTGCGCGTGGAGCCGGGCGTTGTGCTCTCGGAGCTGCGCAAGCAGCTGAGCAAGAAGGTGCTGCCGACTGCTGGTTGGGACCAGGCATCGCTTGAGGCCTACGAGGAGTTCCAAGAGGCCCCCGAGCAGTTCTTTCCCACCGATCCCACCGAGGCATCTGCCTGTCTGGGCGGCATGGCGGCATGTAACGCCTCTGGTGCCCGCAGCTACGCCTACGGTCCCATGCGCCCACATATCACGGGACTCCACGTCGCGCTGGCTGATGGCGATTTGCTTGAGCTTCAGCGCGGCGAGGCTTTTGCCCAGGGCCGCCACCTGTCGCTCGTGACGGCAGTGGGCCGTACGCTCGAGCTCGATCTTCCCGGCTATACCATGCCCAAGACAAAAAATGCCTCAGGCTATTTCGTTGCGGACGAAATGGACGCCATCGACCTCTTTATCGGTGCTTGCGGCACGCTCGGCGTTATCACCGAGCTCGAGATTGCCCTGCAGGCGGCGCCTGCGGTCGTTTGGGGTGTGAGCTGCTTTTTCGATAGCGAAGACAAGGCCGTGTCCTTTACCGATTCCGTGCGTCCCGTCCTGTCCCATGCGGCTGCCATCGAGTACTTCGACGCTGGCGCCCTGAATATTCTACGTCGCCAGCGCGAGCAGTCGACGGCGTTTGCCTCGCTGCCGGCGCTCGACAAAGAGGCCAAGGTCTGTGTGTACGTGGAGCTCGACTGCGATGACGAGGCCCAGGCGACCGAGGAACTGTACCACCTGGGATGGGTGCTCGAGTTTGCGGGTGGCCGCGACGATGCGACATGGGTCGCGCGCACCGAGGTTGATCGCGAGTGCCAGCGGTTCTTCCGCCATGCGGTCCCCGAGAGCGTCAATATGCTTATCGACGAGCGTCGCCGCACGGATCCCACCATCACCAAACTGGGTTCGGACATGTCGGTGCCCAATGCACGCCTTGCCGATGTCGTGGTCCTCTATCGCCGCACACTGGCCGAAAGCGGGCTTGAATCTGCTGCCTGGGGGCACATCGGTAACAACCATCTGCATGTGAACATCCTGCCGCGCGATGCGCAGGATTATCGCCGCGGCGCAGAACTCTTTGCCCAGTGGGCTTCCGAGGTCACGGCCATGGGCGGTGCCGTCTCCGCAGAACACGGCGTCGGCAAGATCAAGGCGGGCTTCTTGGAGACGATGTACGGTCACGAGGCCATGGTCGAGTCGGCGCGGCTCAAGCTCCAGCTCGATCCCGACGGGCAGCTGGGTCGCGGCAACCTGTTTTCGGAGAAGCTCTTGGATGAGCTTGTCCAGAAAGGGGGCGCGTGAAGATGAGCGATTTCCATATGGTGGTGTGCGTCAAGGCCGTGCCGGGCAGCACCGAGGTCAAGATGGACCCCAAGACCAATACCATCGTGCGCGATGGCAAGCAGGCGGTCATTAATCCCTTTGATGCGAGCGCTTTGGAATGCGCGCTGGCGCTGAAAGACGACTTTATCGGCTTTGGCATGGACGTGCGCGTAACGGTGGTGTCGATGGGCATCCCCGCGACCGAGTCGCTGCTGCGCGACTGCATCGCTCGAGGTGCCGACGACGCGCTGCTGCTGACCGATCGCGCCTTTGCAGGTGCCGATACCCTGGCAACCACCTACGCCCTCAAGTGCGGCATCGAGGCGCTCGACGAGGACTTCGACCTGCTCATCTGCGGCAAGATGGCGGTGGATGGCGATACGGCGCAGATTGGTCCCGAGCTTGCCGGAGCCTTTGAGATTCCCTGCGTGACCGACGTGAGTTGCGTGCAGAGCGCGGGCTTTACGACCTGTGGCTCGCTGGCGCTCGTTCACGGATGCGATGCCGGCGAGGAGACGGTGTATCTTGAGATGCCGTGCGCGATGACGACTGCCAAGGAGATTGGCCAGTTGCGTATGCCGAGTATTGCCGGTATTCGCGCGGCGGAGGAGGCGGACGTGCGCGTGGTCAGTGCCGCCGACGTGAACGCCGACCCCGCGCGTTGCGGTCTTGCTGGGTCGCCGACGCAGGTCGTGCGCTCGTTTGTGCCCGACCGTGACCAAACGTGCGAGGCCGTTGAGGGGACGGCGTCCGAGCAGGCGGCAAAGCTTGCCAAGATTATCGAGGGGATGGCATAGATGAGCGGACTGATTATCGATAGCGAAGCCTGTGTCGGCTGCGGTCGCTGCGTTCGCGCCTGTGCCTCGGGCGGCATCGTAGTGGAAGGCGAACGACCCAGCCGATGCGCCCGCGTAACCGACGGCTGCATCCTATGCGGTGGGTGCGTCGACGCCTGCCCTGTCAACGCTATCTCGATCGAGCGTGACGAGACCGCCGGCGCGGTTGACCTCGATGCGTATCGAGACATTTGGGTATTCGTGCAGACCGACGAGCACGATACGGTGACTCCCGTTGCCTATGAGCTTATGGGCAAGGGCCGCGAGCTTGCCGATGCTCGTGGCTGCCGTCTGGTGGCACTGGCCGGCATGGGCCCCGAGGGTTCTCTCGGTGACCTGGAGCATCTGGTTTGCGCGGGCGCCGACGAAGTCCTGGCCTGTCGCGACGATCGCCTGCGCCAAAACGATGCGGAGGTCTACACCCGCTTGATTTGCGATTTGGTAGCCGAACGCAAACCCGAGGCCATCCTATACGGTGCGACCGCTTTTGGCCGCGAACTGGCACCCGGCGTTGCCGTGCGTTTGCAGACGGGCCTTACGGCTGACTGCACCGTACTTTCGATGGATACGGAGACGGGACTGCTGCAACAGACGCGTCCGGCGTTTGGCGGCAACCTGATGGCCACCATTGTCTGCCCCAATCATCGTCCCCAGATGGCAACGGTGCGCCCCGGTATCTTTAAGGCTCCCGACTTCGACTACGGCCGCTCTGGCACGATCACCCAGATATCGCTTGCGGATGATGCTAAGGCTCGTGTCGAGATCTCGATTCCCGCCGAGGAGTGGGGACAGCAGCCCTCGATCGCCAATGCCGAGTGCCTGGTCGTGGTGGGTCGCGGCATTGGTTCCAAGAAAAACCTGCCGCTGATGCGAAAACTCGCCGGGGCTCTGGGAGCCGAGCTCGGCTGCACGCGACCCGTCGTGGAGGCGGGCTGGCTGGAGTATCGCCACCAGATTGGCCAGACGGGCGTGTCGGTTTCACCCAAGCTCCTCGTGAGCATTGGTGTCTCGGGCGCCATTCAGCATCTTGCCGGTATCGGTGGGGCGGAGTGCATTATCGCCATCAATGAGGACCCGGATGCTCCCATCTTTGGCGCCGCCCAGTACAAGGTCGTCGGCGACGCCGTCGAGGTCGTTGAGGAGCTGCTGGCCCAGCTCGAGCGCTAGGCGTCGGCCAGCCAGGCTCGCATCTCTTTCTTTAGGCGTTCCCAGGTCGCTTGCGTGGCGGGATCGGTAAAGGGCCGCACGATACCAAAGGGCGCGTCGAGCAGGCGGTAGATATCGCCCTGCTCGCGCGCCAGCGCGCGGCTTGTGGGGTAGACGAGCTCAAACATAAAGCAGATGAGCCCCACCAAGTAGTCGGCCGGCTCATCGCGTTCGTCGCGTGCGACGCAGCGGTGTTCGTCAAAGGCGGCAAGCGTCGGTACCGAGAAGTGGCTTGCGAGAAATGTGTCCTCATCAACCTTGAGGATGGTGTCGACGGTGCTGTCGGCGATGGTGCGCATAATGTCGATTTTGTCGCCATCGCGCACGATATCGCAGAAGTTCCGTGTGCGGGTGTCGAGCTGTGCGGGTAGACGGAAATCGCTGTGATAGGCAATGCTTGCGCGAATCAAATCGTCTTCTGCCGGGTTGTCGATAAAGTCACGGATGTTTGTCGTGGCGGGTGCATCGGCGGGATGCTCGCCAAAGAGGACCTCGACGCCGAGCGCCGCATGGCTCATGCTCTCGGCGTCCTTAAAGGTGTCCCAGCGTCGCAGCTGTTCAAAGCGACCCATATCGTGTAGCAGGCCGCAAAGCCACGCCAGGTCAATATCCTCTGGCGTCCAGCCCTGTTCGCGCGCCATGGCATCGCATGCCTCGGCAACGTGGTACGTATGCTCGATTTTGAGTGCGATACGTGGATTAGCGGCATCGTAGGCATCGGTGTAGGTCTTGAAGGCCGCGGCAGCCCGCGTTCGATCGATAGCTGTCATAATGACTTCCTAAAAAAGCTGTGTCTTTCGATCCGGTGGCAATTGTAGGTGAACTCGGTTGCTGCTGGGCGATGATTCTGCCATGTCGTTGAATGCCATTCGGAAAGCTTGTCGGGACGAGGAACGCTATGGTGCTCAAAATCGTTAAAACCGCCTGGCCGGTGATGCTTACCTATGTTGCGATAGGCGCGCCGTGCGGAATGATCATGGGGCAGACGGGAATGGAGCCCTGGATGGTCTTTGCCCTGAGCAGCACGTTTGTGACGGGCAGCGGCCAGTTTATGATCTGCAATCTTTGCCTGGCGGGCGTATCTGCAGCATCGATCGTCGCAAGCGTCGCTGCTATCTCCTCCCGTTTCGCGCTCTATATAGGGGTGGCGTCGCGGGCGCCGAATCTCGTTCCATCCCAACTTGTCGAATTTTTCACCGAGCTGGTCTATTTCTTCTGGTACCATGGTCAAACTTTACTGTAGCAAAGCATGACGTGGGCTTTTGTTCCGCGTCAGCGGAAATGGGGGTTTCATGGCACAGGAAGCGACTGCCAACGAGCAAAAGAAATTCAAGGTTCCGCGCATCCCGGGCGACATCATGATTTACCCGATGATCGTCGGTCTTTTGCTCAACACCTTCTGCCCGCAGGTTTTTGAGATCGGCGGCTTCTTTACGGCTGCCTGCCGCGGTGGCTCCAATACCATCGTCGCCGCGATCCTGCTGTTTGTGGGCGCCGGCATCAGCTTTAAGTCCACGCCGGGCGCCATCAAGACCGGCATCGTCGTGCTGATTCCTAAGCTTGTAGTGGCAGCCGCGCTGGGTCTGGGCGTCGCGTACTTCTTTAACGATAACTTTTTAGGCCTGAGCTCGGTTTCCATCATCGGCGGCATTACGTTTTGCAACATGGCGCTCTATACGGGCATCATGGGCGAGTTCGGCGATGAGTCCGAGCAGGGCGCCGTCGGTATCCTGTTCTTTACGGCCGGCCCCGCCGTCACGATGATCATCCTTGGTGTTTCGGGTCTCGCCAACATCCCCGTCGGCACCATCATCGGATCCATCCTGCCGCTTGTTATCGGCATGGTCCTGGGCAACTTGTTCCCGTTTATCAAGAACCTGCTGGTTCCCGGCGCCAATCCCGCGATCGCTGTTATCGGATTTCAGCTCGGTGCGTCCATGAGCCTTTCGAGCTTTATCACCGGCGGTATTTCCGGCATCTTGCTGGGCCTTGTCACGCTCTTTATCGTCGGCCCCATCACCTTTGCGTTCGAGCGCCTGTGCGGTGGTAACGGCAAGGCGGCCGTTGCCTGCTCCACTATCGCCGGCACGGCTATGACCACGCCGGTCGCCCTCGCCGAGGTCGCTCCGCGCTATGCCGAGCTTGCGCCCACCGCGTATGCGCAGATCGCCACTGCCGTCATCATCACGGCAATCATGGCCCCGATTCTGACCGGCTGGGTCGATAAGAAGTTCTGCCAGGGCAAGGAAGACCTGTCGCCTGCCGGTGTCGAGGCCATCGAAGAGGCCGTCGCGACCGACATCGATGGCGAGTAGCAATCGATACCCATCAATGATTCCGGCGTGCAACTCGCGCCGTTTGAGCGCCCGAACGAGAGCTGTCTTGCAGTGACGTTCGGGCGCTCTGCTATTATTCCCCTTACCCCTGCGGAGTAGGGGGTGTTTGTTGCCCAGATTCGAATTGGGCGATTCTGGCCACTTGGATATTGAAGGGAGGGCGTCTAGTGGTAAAGGCACTCAAGATTGAGATATTCCTGCTGTGCATGATTATTCTTATCGGACTTGCCGTACGAAGCCGTCGCTCCCTGTTCTCGAGCACCCAGCAGCTTTTGTTTAGCATGCTGGGCTACACGTCTGCTGCCTACATTTTCTTCGATATGATCTGGACGCTCTCGGACGGCGTGAGCACTCCTGTAGGCATCACGGCCAACTGGATTTCCAACGCGGTTTCGTTTTCGCTGTTCGCCATCGCGTGCCTCATTTGGTTTTTCTATTCCGAGACGATGCAGGGCTCACGGCTCCTGACCACGCCCTATAGGGTGGTACTTTTAACGTTGCCAACCGCATTGGTGGTCGTTCTGGCATTTACCAGCTACTGGACGCACGCTATGTTCTATATCGATGCGCGGGGCGTATATCGTCGCGGAGCGCTTTATATGATTCAGCCTATCGTTAGCTACTGCTACGTCATATATACGTCCTTGCATGCCTTTATTCAGGCTCGAAAAGTCGAAAGCCTGCAAAAGAAGGCCATTTATCGCACCCTCGCCTTTTTTGCGGTTCCCGCTCTGGTGGGCGGTACCTTTCAGATCGTATACTCGGTGCCTGGCCTTTGTGTCGGCATAATGATTAGCATGTTGCTGCTCTATATCATCTGCCAGGAGCAGCTCATCTCGACCGACCCGTTGACTGGCCTCAACAATCGCAACCGTTTTGAGACCTATATGCTGTCGCTCTTCTCAAATGTGGATCAGGCCGAAGATGTATATCTGCTTATGATGGACGCTGACGGCTTTAAGCAGATTAACGATCGCTATGGACATGTGGAGGGTGACCATGCTCTTCAGGTAATATCCGCTGCGCTCAAAGAGGTCTGCTCGGCGTCTGGTGGCTTTATCGCGCGTTATGGTGGCGATGAGTTCGTGGTGCTCCAAAAGGCAGCGGCGGAACAGGATATCATGCATCTGTGCGCGACAATCAACGACGAGCTCGCGCATGCCGAGGTGCCGTATGCATTGCGGATGTCCATCGGTTGCGCGCGGGTCGGCGATAGTGTTGATACCTGGCAAGACTTACTTCGCGCTGCCGATGCGGAGCTCTATCGCGTCAAGGCCGAGAAAAAGAAAGCCGGCGTACAAATACGCTAGAAAAGGGGCATACGACCGTGTTTGGTCGTGCGCCCCTTTTGCGTTTGTGGGGGGCCACCGGCCATAATGCCCAGGCGCGGTGCGGCAAGACGGGCGTCTGCCGCCGCGACTCGGTACGAAATCAACGAGAACCAGTGTGCTCCATTAAGCTAAAGTAGGTAGTGTCGAGAAAGTTGGTGTAAGGGCCCTTGCGGCCCCTGTGTCCGATATCCGGAATCAGTTGATATCCTAGGCCGCCTCCACGCTGTCGGCAAGTTCCAGGCTTGATTCGATCATCTTCCTGGCCGCCTTCTCCAGC
>DBEYYU010000038.1:0-6907 GCA_048184855.1 Collinsella aerofaciens | reverse complement strand
GACGGTGACGGCGCTGCCGCCGACCAGGGCCATGATCGGCGCGGTGCCGGCCTCGCCCTGGGCGATGGCGTCGTCGTCGGCGACGATGAGCCAGTATCCGCTGGGCAGCTCGGCCACCGTGCCCGCGTTAAGGGCCACGGACACGGCGCCAGAGCTCTGGAGGGAACGAGCGAGCTGTGCGCTCAGCGCGCTCGTAAGGTGGGAATCGGTGTTGAGCCACTCGGCAGCTTCCTGCGCGGTGGTCTGGGAATTGGGCATGCCGGCGCTGTGCAGCACAGGCAGCGCGGCGTCGCGCACGGCGTCGCTTGCCCAGGCGAGGTCGGTGGCGATCTTGGCGTCGCTGTCGCCGTCGACGACGTTGGCGCTAAAGATCTGGTAGGCGTCGTAGCTGCTCGCCACGGTGCCGCTCACCGTGATGGAACCGGTCGAGGTCGGCGCAGCCTGCGCGGAAGCGGGGAACACAACCGCGCAGGTGCCGATCAGGAGGGCAAGCAGCGCAAACATGATCGGGAAGGAGCAAACTTTCTTATTCACGACGCTTACCTCCCTTCGCATTCGCCTTGCGACGAATGTGCATCCAGGCCGCAGCAGCGCAAAGCACCGCCGCGCCGGCAAGGTACGTCAGAGTGACGCCCGACATACCAGAAAGGGGCAAAGAGGTGGAGTAGGTGTTGGTGAAGGTGGGGGTGTCGGTCGGGGTTGAGTTTGCGTTTCCGTTGGCGTCGACCTCGTAGTAGGCCGGTGTGCAGGTCAGATGTCCTTCGCCGTCATCCGTTGCCGTCACCACAACCTTGAAGGTCTTGGTGTCGTTGGTATAGCCCTTATGGCTGGTGCCTTCGCCGGCGTCAGCAGCACATTCACAAATGTAATAAGTGAATGTTGCCTTACCGTCGTTGAAGTCGCTGACTTTGAGTGGTCCGATCTTCTGCTCGGCGAACGTCACCGTCTGCAAGTTGTTCGAATCATCAGCGGTACTCTTTGTATCAAGCACCGTTTTCTCGCTGCCATCCATGGTATATAGCTCGAACTTGAACTTCTTCATCTCGCCGCCATCGACCTTCTTGGTCACCTGAGGTGTCCAAGTGCCTGAAGTCTGGTAGGGCGCAAGTTCGTTCGTAAACGCAGGTTTGGAGCTGTTGCCGATTTTTACGGTCGAGATTGTATTGTCTTTCGGATCTACACTCCAGTTATAGAACCCAGGAGATTTACACTCGGTGAAGCCCGTTTCGCCTTCCCTTTTAACGGATACTGTGGAAGCGCTCTCATCAACTACATAACGATTAATATTGATCCCCAAGAGGTTGGTCGTATTAACTGGTGTCGTACCAACCTTTATATGTATTTTGTAAATGGCCTTATCAAAGGTCGTGCCTTCCTCATTGATAGGGACTTCAACAAGGTAGAGGTCGTAATTGCCCGACTGGTAGTTCGCAGCCGTATCAATGACGATCTCTCCACTTTCATTAACGGTAACCTCGGACATCGCCTCGCATCCGTTTGCGTTAAGTGAGCCGTCCGTATTCCAATACGGCTCCCCAGCTGAATCGGCGGCTTTACCCAACAGCTTGAACTTATAGCCGTGGCCCGTGAGGCCTTGCGGTTTGCCGTCCTTCATGAGGACCTTGTTAGCCTTGACCTTGATTGCAGGATACACGTCCAGGGAAGTAACCTCACCGACAATGAGGTCGCCGTTGGTCATGATGCCGCCGCCGTGGGTGTAAGAGTAGTTACCGCTGATGATGGTCGTAGCCGCTGCCTGTGCATCAATTTTAGCCTGGTCGGAAGGATGAGCCTCAAGGCCAAACATGTACTTGGCCTCGGCACCGCCGTTGGCATCGATTTCGATCTCTTTGCCATCGCAGGTGCCCTTCCAGCCAGCCGAGCCACCACCGAGCATCTTGCCAAGAACGACTGCAACCGTATTTTGGCTGTCGTTCTTGCGTACCAAGAAGAAATCCTTATGGCCGGAATTTTTGAAGAGATCAGTAATGTAATCAGAATCGCTGTCTTCAATTTTACCGCTGCCGCCGGCGGAATAATGAGGTGGTTCCAAATGAGTGCCATCTTGATCAACGTTATCAGTATTGTCATAGATAGCAGCACCTTTTGAGTGCGAAACGATTGTCTGGCCCGTAGGACAAGCACCGATGCCACCGCCCCAGCCACCGGCCTTATTATTAGTGATCAGCGTCTTGAAGATGTCGAGCGTACCGCCTTCCTGAACAAAGACACCACCGCCACCCCAGTCGCCACCGCGGCCGTCTTTGCTGCCCGTCATGGTCTTGTTGTTGGTGATGTAAACCCTGTTTGATGCATTTTCCGCATTAATAACGCCGGTAGTACCGCCAGAAATACGGAGGCCACCGCCCTCGGCATTATCGGATTTATTGCCCGCAATAAAACCGCTGGACATGGCGAATTTAACTCCCTGCCCGTAGAAGCCAGCGTAGATTCCACCGCCGGCCTCATAGGAGTAATTAGCAGTAACGGAGCCACCCGTCATGGTCAGCGTTCCACCGTTCGTGGATGCAATGCCGCCGCCACCGAGGAGACCTTTGTTGTAAAGGTCTTTATTAGTGATGCGAGCTTTTGCTCGGTTGTTAGTTATATTGGCAGAACCACTGATGGTTACGGTTGCACCCTGGGTATAAACACCGCCACCGTAGCCGCCGGCGCTGGCGTCTTCACCTCTGTTGATTTCATTGGCATATGTTGCATTACCCGAGATGACACCGCCGGAAAGATTCAGCACCGCGCCCATGTTAGCAAAGATGCCACCGCCAGAAGCAGCCTTGTTTCCCGCAATCACGCCATTAGTCATTACGAGGCTGGCGTTCGCCCCCGTCACACACAGGCCGCCGCCCCAGCCGCCGCCGCTACCGTTGGTGACATAACCGCCAAAAATATTAACAGCGCCCTGAGAGAGAATAACGTGACCGTCGTCGCCCAGGGGACGAGGCGTTGTGATCATGCCTCCGTTGAGGTTAAGCGTACCGCCGGACTCAACAGAAACGACCCGTTTGACCGAACCATGGTCGGACGCAGCAACGATTGCGCCGAAACCGCTGACGACATGCTCAGTCGTAGTCTCGGTGGTGCCGAGTTTATCTTCATTAGGCGTGCTCGTGGTTTCATAATAGGTTAAGCTCTGAGGAGTACCTTTGTTGTCACCGGTCCATGCCATAGTTGCAAGCTTGCCAGGATCGTTATCAGCGCCCGAAGGTGTATCGCTAACTTGGACAGAGTCTTCAACGGTAAGCGCACCGCTCGCCACCGTAATGAACGTGTCGTTATCACCAACGGGGTAATAAAGCTTATGGCCCGCAAGGTCAATCGTAGTGTCTTGTTCAATCCTAATCGGCGTGGTCGAATAAGCGTCGCCCGTCAGACAATATTTGCCACCACTGCGGAGTGTATTGGTAACATCGCCCTGTATTGTGGTATAGCCGTTAACAATCTCACCGGCAAGCGCGATTGCGTTCTCATCGTTAGCACTATTGTCGGCAGGCTGTTCAGCACCCTTTGCTTCAGTGTCGTCAGACAGCGAATCCACTTCAGGGGCATTTTCGTCGGTCTCGACGCTATCCTGCTTTTTGGCACCCCCGTTAGTGGTGCCGTCTACACCAGTAGACTCACTTGAGGAACCCCCCCCCATCACAATTTCTTCGGTAGAAACCGTCTGGGCATCGTTGGCAATGGCCTGCGAGATCGGAGGCATGACGAGCGACAGTACCAGGCTCAAAACGGAGGCTCCGCACAAGACGCCTGCCAGTACACGGCGCGTCGCTTTATTACTCTGTTTAGATTTGTCTGAATTTGCTTTCATCGATGTCTCCTCCCCAAGAGACCGCGATCTTGCTCTTTCACTATCAAACGTATCTGCGCAATCTGTAATTGCGCACGCTTAGTAATCCATATTGTAGCGATTGTTTGAACATCTGAACAAGATAACCGATTGTTTTGTAGCGAATTCTCAATTCTCTTGACATTTGCTCAGATTTACCTTCGTTTATTCGCTATCTATTTTTTGTTTCTGCTGGTAATATAGTTGTCTATCATTTTTTAATGGCATTAGATTTATTTGCACAACATTTTGCTCAAGAGTAAACATCCTGTAAACAGTCGAAAATAGACCATGAGCGGTAGGTCATTTACCGGGAGTAATACCCTGCCAAACTGATGAGAATATCTTTAGCCCATCGGTGGTTGGAAGCGTAATGTTCAGACAACCATATTTGAATTTGCGCGCAGATTGTAGGCATCAACTCGCCCAAATCGCCTGAGGCCACCACGAAGGTGCCCGTCCCCTTTGTGGTGATTCTGCCCCGGCGCTACAGCAGATGTTCCTCGATAAAGATTGCAATGCCGTCTTTGTCGTTGCTGGCGGTTACAAAATCGGCGGCGGCGCGGGTGGCGTCGCTGCCGTTTGCCATGGCCACGCCCACGCCGGCGTCGGCCACCATGCAGGTGTCGTTATCGGCATCGCCAAACACGCAAATGTTCTCGAGCTCCATGTCGTTGAGCTCCGCCACGCGCACAAGGCCGCGCGTCTTGGACACGCGCGGATCCATGAACTCGTAGAGCCGCTGCGTGGTTTGCAGAGCCGCCGCCTTAACAGTGTCATCGACAAACGTCGACGCGCGCTCGATGACCTGCGACATCACCTCGGGCGCCATGGTAAACATCACCTTGGGCTGCGGCTCGCGCAAAAACTCGGCAAAATCGACCACCTGGTAGGGCACGCCGTCGACGCGCGACAGGTGCTCGACGCACGCGTTGCTCTCGGGCACGTAGAACACGCCGTCTCGGGGGCAGACGGGCGTTGCCGGAAGGTCCGCCATGTGCCTGCAGATGCGCGCGATGGTCTCGCCCGGCAGCGGATAGCTCAGCTCGTTGATGTCATGCGCGCGGTCGATGACCTCGGCGCCACCGCAACCCACGAGCACGTCCACCAGGCCTTCGATGCCCCAGAGCCCGTACATGGCCTCGGTCGCGTGGGCGTCGCGCCCGGTACACAGGCCAAAGAGCACGCCGCGCTCGCGCAGGGCGCGGATCGCCGCCACGGTGCGCGGGGACACCGTGTGCTGGCTCGTGAGCAGCGTGCCGTCAATATCGCAGAACACGGCTTTGATGTGGCTGAAGGTGGTGTCCATGGGGGCCTTTCTGGGTTGTACGGCGGTGCTGAATGTGGTCGGAAATGGTGTACATGGTATACCAAGGCGCAGGCGCGGCCCGTCAAAGCAAAAGCCACCACAAAGGAGCCTGGCCCCTTTTGTGGTGGCCGAACCCGAAGGGTGGCCTGGCCCGGGGCGCAAACCATCACAACATTCGACGTTTTTCGGCAAAATCGCGATTTTCATCGAATGTTGTGATGGATTTTACTGCCTTGCGGCACGATCAAAATGTCGGCGTCCAAACAGCAGCAACGCCGCGGGAACCGCCGTCACGACCATGCCCGCACCAACGAGCGTCTGCTGCACGCCAAACGTCGCCGCCAGCCAGGGGGCAATCGCCAGCGGGGCCACGCCGGCGAACATGTTGCCAAAACCCATGACCGAGTTCACGCGACCGAGCTGCTCGAGCGGGACCGTCGTTTGCACGATGGTGTTGTGGAGCGGGTTGACGACGCCCCAGGCCACGCCCAGGGCAATCTGGCCGATAAGGGCCACGCACACGTA
Organism: Collinsella aerofaciens; assembly: GCA_048184855.1. Lineage (GTDB taxonomy): Bacteria > Actinomycetota > Coriobacteriia > Coriobacteriales > Coriobacteriaceae > Collinsella > Collinsella aerofaciens_CA. The sequence continues at coordinate 1,229 of DBEYYU010000038.1, read as the reverse complement.
CGGTGTCCCCACATAAATCAAACTTCCCACGCCCACGGACATGAGTGCCACGAGCAGCGTTTTGAGGCTGACGAAGCGCGGCGGCAAGCGGAGCGCGACCACAGCGCCCAGCACCGCGCCCACACCGCTGGCCGACGAGAGCCAGCCCATCCATTCGACACCGACGTGCAGGACATCGCGGTAGAAGAACGACTCCAACGGATCGAAAGCACCGTAGCCAAAGTTCGAGAGGAAGATGATGCAGAACAGCAAGGTGAGGATACTGTTGGTGAAGACTGTCTTGATGCTTGTCGCGAAGGTGGCGCGGGCGAACGTGCTGGCGTTGGAGCTTTGGCTGGCAGTACTTGCCGTTGTGCTGCTGTCCGCGGGAGTACTTTCGCGCGCGGCGACGCGACCTGCTTGCGGTCTAAAGCCCCAGCCGGCAATGAGTGCCAACGCGGTAAAGAGCATCATGAGCACGAACACCGCGCGTGGCGACGCAGCCGCCGCGACAAAGCCGCCCAGCGCGGGGCCAACGATGATACTCACGTTTGAAAACATGGCGATGGCGGAGTTGATGCCTTTAAGCTCGACAGGATCGTCGGTGAGGTAGGCCGGATAGGATGTGGCGATGGGCTGGGCGAACCCCATCACAAAGCCCAGGAGCACCGCGCCGAGCAGGACGATGCCGGTCGCGCTGCCAAAAACGAGGATCGCCGCGCCGGTTGCCAGCGTGCCCACGATGCTCAGCAAGAAATGGTGGCGCGGGCCCCAGGCGTCGAGCGCCGCGCCACCCGCAAAGGATCCCAGGATCACAAAGACGTTCATAAACAGAACGGCCAGCGATGTCGCCACGACCGAGGCATTGTCTGCATAGGTGAGCGTTCCGATGACGCCGATAAAGTAGCTGGTCTGGAAGCCGGTGTAGATGAGAAAGCGCATCGCCACCAGGCGCTTGGCCTGCACGGACAGCGATGGTTGAGGCTTTGAGAAAAGAGAGGCGAGCATGGAAACTCCTTGTTTCATACGAATACGGACGGCGGGCATTCGCCACCGTCTGTCAAATCAATCTATCCGCATGAAACATTAAGGACGCATCAAGCCCCTTCTCTCCGTTTTTCGCCCGTCATGAACTACTTGGTAGATTGTAAGGCATGTCCCACACATCTACTAAACCAAAAACCGCCACAAAGGTGCCTGGCCCCTTTGTGGCGGAAATGGCGTTTGCCCAGATAAAACCTGCCAAAATA
>DBEYYU010000037.1:0-37247 GCA_048184855.1 Collinsella aerofaciens | reverse complement strand
CTACGGGCCAAGCTCTCGGACTACGTGCACTGGTACAACAACTTCAGGATCCACTCGACGCTGGGCTACATGTCGCCGGTCGAGTTCAGGGAAGCGGGGCTGTCCCTCCCGGAATCGTCCAAATAGATGTTGCCAATCCAGACACCGCGTCCGCCGCCGACCTCGTGTTCGAGGCCGGCGAGTTCTCGAGGTTCAGGAATGCCCGGTCGTTCGCGGCGTGGGTCGGCCTGACGCCCTCCGAGCACTCCAGCGGGGAGAGCGACCGCAGGGGCGCGATCACCAAGGCCGGCAACAAGCACCTGAGGAAGACGCTGGTCGAGGCCGCGTGGCACTACCTGACGTGCTCGGGGCGGCCGAAGGACCTCGCCAAGGGCCAGGCCCCGGACCGGGGCGCCCGGAGGCATGCCGCCAAGGGCGTGCGGAGGCTGGTCGAGAGGCGGGAGGCGCTTCTCGCGCGCGGGGTCCACGGCAACAAGGCGAACGTGGCCACGGCGCGCGAGCTCGCCTGCTGGGTATGGGCGGTCGGCCTCATGGCCGAGGAGGCGTAGGGGGGCCGGTCCCCCGCACATAAGCCGATCACCCCGGAAGCGGTTCGATCCGAAGCCGTTGAGGCGAACCTCAGGTCCCTTTTCTGCGAGCGCCCAGGGCGCCACACGCGTGCACAGACTGTCGGTTCGACGTAGAAGCCTCAGCCGTAGCAACGGATTGCCCAGCGAGAGATCGCCGCGGGCGGATATTAAACTGCAAAGACGAGCGTCGGTAAGACACGCCGAGGTCGCCGCGGACGGGCTGATATAGGGAGAGGGCCTGACCCCATATCGTTGGGGCCAGGCCCGATTTTGCCTCTTGACAATGTCCTGCTCATATTAAAAGGAACGTTCCCAAGTGCCAAAAAAGGCCGCAGTCGGGATTCCCGGCTGCGGCCTTATTGCACTTGTGAGGTCAACTCGCTCGTTAGACCAACTTAAAGCCCTTGCGCTTGCCTACGGAGAGGGTGTCGCCCAGCTTGAGGGCGCTGGGATCGATGTTATAGCTCTTGGGAGCCACCGCCTTGCCGTTGATCTTGACGCCGCCACCGTCAATGTCGCGACGGGCCTGGCCGGCGCTCGCCGAAAGGCCCAGGTCCTTAAGCAGGCCTGCGAGGTAGATCTGGCCCTCGTCGTTGACGGTCAGCTCAACGTGCTTCTCGGGGAAGTCGGCAAGCTGGCCCTCCTTGAACACGCGGTCGAACTCGGCCTGAGCCTCGTCGCCGGCACCGACGCCGTGGTAGGTGTCGCACAGGTCGCGACCCAGAGCGCGCTTGAGCTCGTAGGGGTCGGCAGAACCATCGGCCAGGGCAGCGTCGATCTTGTCGACCTCGGCCGGGGTGAGCGAGCTCGCCAGGCGGTAGTACTTGCCGATCATCTCATCGGGGATGGACATGGTCTTGCCGAACATATCCTTGGGAGCGTCGGTCAGGCCGATGTAGTTGCCGTATGACTTGGACATCTTGCGCACGCCGTCGGTACCCTCGAGCAGCGGCATGGTGAGCGCGATCTGCGGCTCCATGCCCATCTTCTCCATGAGCTCACGGCCAGCGAGCAGGTTGAAGAGCTGATCGGTGCCGCCCATCTCCACGTCGGCCTTGATCTGCACGGAGTCGAAAGCCTGCATCACGGGATACAGGAACTCATGCAGGGCGATCGGCGTCTGAGACTGGTAGCGCTTGGTAAAGTCGTCGCGCTCAAGAATGCGGGCGACGGTGAACTTGGAGCACACCTGCAGCAGGCCGGCCAGGTCCATCGAAAGGATCCAGTCGCCGTTGTGCACGATGGTGGTCTTCTCGGGATCCAGGATCTTCATGGCCTGGCTCACGTAGGTCTCGGCATTGGCCTCAATCTGCTCCTGCGAAAGCTGCGGACGGGTGGAATTCTTGCCCGAAGGGTCGCCGATCAGCGCGGTGCCGTTGCCGATGATGAGGGTGACGTTGTGGCCCAGGTCCTGGAACTGACGCATCTTGCGCAGGGGCACGGCGTGGCCCAGGTGCAGGTCGGGGCTGGTGGGATCGACGCCGAGCTTGATGTTGAGGGGCTCGCCCTTCTCAAGCTTCTTGCGAAGGTCGGCCTCGGGAACGATCTGCGCGGCGCCCGAGGTGATGATACGCATTTGCTCGTCAACAGACAGCATTGGGTATCCTCCTTTTTCTATAGCACCCTCGCCGAAAACGGCGGTGCTGGAAGTCCATAAACTCTCTTATGATAACAAACTGACGCGACGCGGCACCTACGACAGGAAAATCCTCGTCCTGCCGCATGCGTCAATGGCAACTGGCAGACGTGTACCGTCACGCTCGACCAGATAGCGTACCTGCCGACGACGCAAGCAGTCGCGGCAACGAACCTGTCCCGTCGCATCGGTGGCGCAGACGCCCTCGGCGGTCAGCAGGCAGTGCTCGCACACCATAAGCTCGGGACGGTCGGCGTCGACCGGACCCAAGACGCCGGGTTCAGCAGCCAGCTCGGCAATACGCTCCGCATCATTGCCGAGCAACTCGGCCGGCAAGTACACCCGCCCCGCACCGAATCCGCGCAGCCAGGTAAGCGTGGCCCGATTCGCGCAGAACACCGGCGCCGCCACGTCAAACGTCACGCCCAGCTCGCGAGCGATCGCCACCTGCCCCAGGTTGCGGCAGACGATGCGCCCGGCACGCTGCATCAGTGAGCGGGTCCAGTCAGCGTCACTCGCGCGGCACACCTCGTCAAGCACCACAACGGCGTCGGACAAATCGAGTTCTCCGCGCGGGTCGGCATCCATCAGCTGCCAAGCAAAAACCATGCGAGTGGGAACCGCGCACTCCACCAACTCCGTCGATGCACCGCCATCCACCGCAACGCCCTCAAAGGGCAGCACTTCAACGGCACGCTCAACGGGCGCAATCGCATCCGCCTCGGCCCGCATGCGCTCCAACACCGCCGCCGTCTGATCCAACACGCCGGCGCTGCGAATCAGGTACACCTCGCAGCCCGCGTCCACCTTACGCTTGCAATGCACGACGATGCGCTTCCCCGCTGCTGCATCCACCGGGCAGGGCACCTGCGGCCAGCGCTTGGGCACATCGGGACGCGCGTCGACACCCGGATAGAACCGAATCTCGAGCGTGTCACCCGCCGCCACGGCGGCGTCGAGCTCAACGGTCACCTCTTCGTGGCCCACAGCGACCAAACGCCCCACGCGCACGCCCTGGTTAATTGCGCGTTCAAAACTCATAAGCTCCGCACCCGAGCGGCCTCGCAAATACGCGTCGGTAAACCCGCGGTTAAACGACCTTCCCAGCTCGCGCTCAAGCTCTTCCACGGCATCGGGGTCCCACGCGCCGTCGCACAGCATATCGAGTGCCCGGCGCCACACCCGCACCACGTTGAATACGTAATCGGGGTTCTTCATGCGCCCCTCGATCTTGAGCGACGCCACGCCGGCATCTACAAGCTCGGGCAGATGCGCAATACCCAGATAGTCGCGCGGACACAGCAGGCGATCTCCCTCGACGGCGGCAACACTCTGCCCAGCCTCGTCCACCAAGTCATAGGATAGACGGCACGGCTGCGTGCAATCACCGCGCATCGCAGAGCGGCCACGCCGAAGGGCAGAGAACTCGCACGCCCCCGAATAGCCAATGCAAATCGCACCGTGGCAGAATACCTCGATGGGCACACCCGTGGCACATAGCGCCGCAATCTCGTCGACCGTCAGCTCGCGTGCCGTCGTCACGCGCTCGACCCCCAGCTCATCGGCGGCAAGCCGCACGGCGCCTTCGCTATGAACGCCCGCCTGCGTAGACAGGTGAATCTCGACCCCGGGAATCGCCGCGCGCAGCGCGCAGGCCAACCCGGCATCGGCGACAATCAGAGCATCGGCGCCCAGCTCCAGTGCATGAGCTCCCAACACCACCGCGTCGGACAACTCATCGTCAAACACGAACACGTTGAGCGTTACGTACACACGCACGCCATGGGCATGCGCCACGGCGCAGCCGCGCGCAAACTCGTTATCCGTAAAGCCATGGGCGCTCACACGGGCGTTAAAGCCGCCCAACCCCGCATAGATGGCATCGGCACCCGCGGCGATGGCCGCAAGCATCTGGTCGAGCCCGCCCGCCGGCGCCAGCAACTCGGGCAGCGCCGCACCAGCAGCATCCAATCCAGTCTCGTATTGTCCGCTCGGCCCCATCGTCCGAATCGCCATCGACAAACTCCTTACCAAGGTATGCATTCACTCTGAAAAATGCCGTCTTCCAGCATACACGAGGCATCGCGCGCCCCGTTTGGTTTATCGTGTAATAACTTATGTCCATCCTGCCCCGACGGCACATCCACCGTCCGGCACGACATACCTGGAGGTCAATATATGGGTCCTCGCCAACGACAGGGACGCAGCCGTTCAAAGACGCATGCTCTGCCCATAATCCTGCTCTCGTTTTTGGGCTTTTTGCTTATCGCGGGCGTGGCATTTGGCATCGGCATGGTCGGCAACGTCAACCGTTGGCTGTCCGATCTGCCCGACTACACCGACGCCAACGCGTATCTGGTGAGCGAGCCCACCGAGATCGTCGACTGCAACGGCAACAAGATTGCAAGCTTCTACACGCAAAACCGAAAGTCCATCACCAAGGACGAGGTCTCCCCCTACGTGCTGCAGGGCACCGTTGACGTCGAGGACGAACGCTTCTACGAGCACGGCGGTATCGACCTGTGGGGTATCGCGCGTGCTGCGGTGGCAACCCTCGGCGGCAGGCACGAAGGCGCCTCGACTATCACCCAGCAGCTGGTGCGCAACACCATCCTGCAGGAGGAGCAGTTCGACTCGACCATCGAGCGTAAGGTGCGCGAGGCCTACATCGCCGTCAAGATGGAGGACATGTACTCCAAAGACGAGATCCTCATGATGTACCTCAACACCATCTATTACGGCCACGGCGCCTACGGCATCGAGGCCGCAGCCGAGACCTATCTGTCCAAGAGCGCCGCCGACCTCACCCTGAGCGAGGCCGCGCTGCTCATCGGCCTTCCCAACTCGCCCTCGCAGTACGACCCCACGGTCAACCCCGACCTGGCGCTGTCCCGTCGCAACAAGGTCCTCGACAACATGTTGCGTCTGGGCCACATTACGCAGGAGGAGCACGATGCCGCGCAGGCCGAGCCCATCACCCTCAACGTGACCGAAATCTCGGGCAGCGGCGTCGACGTATACTCGCAGCCCTACTTTGTCGCCTATGTTAAGCAGCTGCTGGAGCAGGAGTTCTCGACCGACGTGCTCTTTAAGGGCGGCCTGACCGTCAAGACCACCATCGACCCCACGATGCAGCAGGTGGCAGAGAATGCCGTTCGCGAGCAGCTCGACACGCTCTCGCTCGACGGCCTGGACATGGGCATGGTAATCGTCGATCCCAAGACCGGCTACATCAAGTGCATGGTGGGCGGCTACGACTACAACGCCGACGAGAACCACGTAAACCATGCCACGGCCAAGCGTCCCGTCGGCTCCACCTTCAAGGCCTTTACGCTGGCAACTGCCATCCAAAACGGCATGAACCCCAACGTCACCCTCAACTGCAACTCGCCACTCAAGGCCAAGGGCACCACGACCGAGGTCCAAAACTACGCCAACCATAGCTATGGCAACATCACGCTTAAGCAGGCAACGGCATACTCCTCCAACACCGGCTACATCCAGGTGGCGGAAGCCGTCGGCAACAGCAAGATCATCTCACTCGTCAAAAAGCTCGGCATCGATCCCGCCAAGGACAACATCGAGGACGTTCCCGTCATGACGCTCGGCACCGGCTCGATCTCGCCGCTCGAGATGGCCGCCGCCTACGCGACGTTTGCCAACGGCGGCTACTATCGCCAGCCGATCGCCATCACCGAGATTGACTCTCGTACCGGTTCGGTGCTGTACCAGCACACCGACAATCCCTCACAGGTGCTTACCGAGGGCGAGGCCGCCGCGGTCACCGATGTTCTGTCCGGCGTCATGCAGGGCAGCGGTACAGGTGCTGCTGGCGCCCTGAGCGTCAACCAGCCCTATGCCGGCAAAACGGGCACCACCGACAACACCACCAACCTGTGGTTCTGCGGCTATACCCCGCAGCTGGCGTGCGCCCTGTGGACCGGCTATTCCGCAGGTGAGATCCCCATCCAAAAATACGGCACGGACCTGCTGGGCGACAGCACCAACCTGCCTGTCTTTAAGCGGTTTATGAACACCGTTCTGACCGGTACCGAGCGCGAGGAGTTTGCGACCGGAACGGCGCCCACCTACAAGAACAACAGCGTCTGGAAGTTCTACGGCACCAACAACACCAAGAAGACGGAGAACGACGACAAGGACGAGAACGAGGACGAAGAGGAAACCACCACAACGACTACCACGACGACCACGACGACCGAGACCACGGGCGGCGACACCACCGGCGGCACCGGAACGACCGGTGGCTCGACGGGCGGCTCCACTGGTGGTTCGACCGGCGGCGATGGCGGCACGCCTACGCCCACGCCTACGCCCACTCCCGACCCCTCGCCCACGCCTGACGATACGGTCGGCTAGAAATTCATCCGGCCATTAGCAACAAGGCCCCCGAGCAGCTTATTAAAGTGCTCGGGGGCCTTTTAATTTAAAGTGACCTGGTGGACGGTCTTTATACCGGCAAACAAAAAAAGGGGGGGTACCGACCAACGTCGATACCCCTTACAAGCCACCATGTCACGCGCACAGTGCCGAGCGCACGACCCGCACGCCTACTTGCGAGAATTGCTCAGCTTATTGATCAGCGCCTCAAGACGCTCGCCGTCCTCGGCCGTCTGGGCAATAACCAAAATCGTATCGTTGCCGGCAAGCGAGCCAAGCACATCGGGCAACTCTGCCGCATCAACGGCGGCAGCGATGCCGGAAGCCGTGCCAGGCTGAGCCTTGATCATAACCAGATTATCGGTACGCAGAACGCCCGTTACAAGCTCGGAAACCATACGCTGCAGGTGCAGGTCCTCTGCCAGAACATAGATGCCCTCAGGGAGCTTACGCAGCCCCATGTCGGCAATATCGCGAGAGACAGTCGCCTGCGTGCAATCAAAGCCCATAGCGCGGAGCTCATCGACCAGCACGCGCTGCGTGCGGACGTCCTTATTGCGCACAATATCTCTAATGGCATCCTGGCGCCCATTGCGTTTTTTAGCCATACAAACCCTCTCTCCAAAAGATGGCGGAGACAATCAATCAGTGATTGAATAGTTTAACGCTATTTGAAGGCTTTTGTGTATAAGAACGCATTTCGAAACAATTCTATGCAAGTTTGTTTCGAAATGAGCCGTTTAGGCGGTTTTTGCGCCCGTCCGGTTAAGAAAAGCTGCCAGATGCGTACACATCACGCAGCGCGCGGGCTTGGCGCTGGCGATCGGCCCAAACAACAGACCGAGCCCCCGATGGTTATCCTTGAGCGCGGCGACCATCTGACGGGTTCGAGGCGCATCGAGCATATCACGCATGCGGGCGGAACGCTCGATTGACGACACCCCATGCGGGCTCAGACACAAATTCTCGATGCAGGCGACCAGTCCGGCAAAGTAGAACTTTTGGCTTGCCAGCTTGAGCCGACCACCGCTGTCTGCTTCCGAGAGTGAGTCCGCAAGCTCGTCGAGCGCTCGAGTGTCATCGGATACCTTGGCATACATGGTGGGATCAAAGGCATCTGTAAGTTTAGGTGCCGCCGTGTGGAAACAAGCATCGCCGCAGCCGGACACGCATCGTGTCTGCGAAAGCGCGCATGCCATAAACCCAACTGTGCGAAACACCTTGTCGCACAAAAGGCATGCCTCAAACAGCGAGCGGCTGTACATCACACCAGAGGTCTGAACGACTAGGCCGCCTAAAATCAACTGAGGCAGCCCGGCCACCATCGAAGATTTGCTATCAATGGAAATATGAGCAGCATCCAAGACGCGCGAATGGCGCTCTCGATGTGCATCATAGCGGTCGAGCGACACCGTGGGGAGCACTATGTCTGCCGTAGTATCGCACGCGATATTGACCATCTTGGAAAGGGACTGCGGAGCAAACCACTCATCGGCGTTCATAGCGATGATTTGAGAGCCGCGCGAGGCAGCAAAACCGGCACGAAGACAAGCGCCGCGCTTCGCGTCCTCGACGTCAATCAAATCAATATGAATGTCCCTGTCGGCAGCAACTTGAAGCGAATGGCGCACACCGGGCGCAGCATCGCGGCAGACAACGACAATCTGCAAATCGTAGAGGTCTTGGTTCTGGATACTCTCGAGCGCACGCATCGCATAGCTGGGCGAACCTTCTACCACGAGGATCACCGAAAGTCGCGGATGCGAGCCACGTCGAACCAAGTTATCCGTCCTCTCGACAGCAGTGAATCAAACTGTCGTTCATGGTACACCCCGGCAATAAAAGCAATGAGACACCGGTTGTATTGCACGCCAAGAACAGATGTTGCACACGCGCAGCCCACAGATGACAGGTGCCGACGCACGACGCGCCGAGCCCTCCCCTAGTCGAGCACGACAAGCTCGGCGGGATCGTAATCCACGCCCATAAACGTAAGGCCGCAGGCAGGAGCCGTGGGGCCCGCAGCGGTACGGTCGCAAGCATCGATGACCTCGCGCATCCACTCGGGTTCACGGCGATGCATGCCAATCTCGACAAGCGTGCCCACGATCGTGCGGACCATCGAATGCAGAAACGCATTGCCCTCGATGGTAAACGTCAGGATGTCCTCGCCAAACGCAACCTCATGGCCAAACTCGGCACGCATCACGCAGCGGTGCGTGGGCTTGCCCACGGCAGACGCCACCTTGCAAAAGCTCTTGAAGTCCTGCTCGCCCAGCAGCGCGGGACAGGCCGCAGACATCGCCTCAACATCCAATGGGTAGCGATGCCACCACACCGCACCGCGCGAAAGCACAGGGCGCGCGTCGCGATCGGCAATACGGTACGTATACGTACGGGAACGCGCATCAAAGCGTGCAGAAAAGCCTTTACGGGCCTTGTAGACCTCGTTTATGGCGATATCTTTGGGCAGGAGGGCATCCATAGCCCTCAGCCACCTACGGCGCGTCAAAGCCAACTCAGCGTCCGTTACGGGCACGCTGATAAACTGTGCCACCGCATGCACGCCGGCATCGGTACGTCCCGCACACGTCAGGTCGATCGGACGGCGCAGGAGCGTCTCAATAGCTCGACGTAGCTCACCCGCAACCGTCGTCTGTCCCGGCTGCTCGGCAAATCCGCTATACGACGAGCCATCATAGGCCACGCGAAATACGAGCGTGGCGTCAAGCTCGGAAATCGAATTGAAATCAGACGGCGCAGTCATGGGCGCTCCCAACAAACAAGCAACGGTATCGCGACAAAAAAAGAGGGGTACGCGAACGTACCCCTCGAATATAGCCTATGCAGACGGATTGTCTACTCAGCGGTCTCCTCAGCAGGAGCCTCCTCGGCAGCCTCGACCTTCTTGGGAGCAGCGGCCTTCTTGGGGGCCGGAGCAGCCTTCTTAGCCTTAGGCGTGCAAGGCTCGGTGACGAGCTCCATGATAACGATGGGAGCGTTGTCGCCCTTGCGGTTACCGAGCTTCATGATGCGGGTGTAACCGCCGTTGCGGTCCTGCCACATGCCCTGAGCAGCCTTGTCGAAGATCTCAGCAACGAGCTGCTTATCGTCGAGCTTGGCGATAGCCAGACGACGAGAGTGCAGGTCGCCCTTCTTGGCCCAGGTGATGATCGGATCGACGACCGAACGCAGCGCCTTAGCGCGGGTCTCGGTGGTCTTGATGCGGTCGTTCTCGAAGAGGGCCTTAGCAAGGCTCTTCTTCATGGCCTTGGTGTGGCTCGCATCGGTGCCGAGCTTCAGGCCCTTCTTAACGTTATGACGCATGGTCTAGTTTCTCCTCAAATATGCGAAGCATTAAGCCTTCAGGCTCAGGCCCATGGACTCAAGCTTGTCCTTCACTTCCTCGATCGACTTAACACCGAAGTTACGGATGTTGAGCAGATCGTTCTCCGAGAACTCAACGAGCTGACGGACCGAGTGAATGCTGGCGCGCTTAAGGCAGTTGTAAGAACGGACGGAAAGGTCCAGATCCTCGATCTGCTTGTCCAGCTCAGCGTTGTCGTTGGTGACCTCGGGAGCGAAGATCGAAGCCTCCTCCTCGGCCTCGGGGGTCTCGGCAAGGTTCATAAAGGCAGCCATATGCTGGTTAATGATATTGGCAGCCTGGACCACGGCGTCGCGCGGGGCGATGGAGCCGTTGGTCTCGATCTCGAGGACAAGGCGGTCGTAGTCGGTGTGCTGACCGACACGGCAAGCCTCAACGAGCTTGGCGCAACGGGAAACCGGCGAGTACAGCGAGTCGACGTGGATCACACCGATGGGATCGTTGTCGCGTTTGTTGGCCTCGCCAGAAACATAGCCGCGGCCATAGCCGATGCGCATGCTCATGGTGAGATGGCCACCCTCGGTGAGCGTAGCGATGTGCTGCTCGGGGTTGACCAGCTCAAACTCGGACGGAATAAAGAAGTCCGCACCGGTGACCTCGCAGGGGCCGTCAACCGAAATGGTGGCGGTCGCCTCGTCGGTCGTGCCGAGAGCCCTGAAGACAAGACCCTTGACATTCAGGACGATGTCGGTGACATCCTCGACCATGTTAGGGATGGTCATGAACTCGTGCTGCGCGCCATCGATCTGAATAGCCTCGACGGCGGCACCCTCGAGCGAGGACAGAAGAACGCGACGAAGGGAGTTACCCAGCGTATCGCCGTAGCCACGCTCGAGCGGCTCGACGGAGACACGAGCAGACGTCTCGTTGATCTCTTCGACCTGAACCTGAGGCCTAATGAATTCTGACATGTATTACCTCCAGCCTCAGCAGCCCGGATGGACTACTTAGAGTAGAGCTCGACGATGAGCTGCTCGTTGATATCACCGCTGATCTGCTCACGCGTCGGCAGAGCGAGCACGTTACCAGACAGCTTCTCGATATCGACCTCGAGCCAGCCAGGGACCTCAAAGCGCTCGGAGGAAATCAGAGCCTCCTTGATGGGGAGAAGGTCACGGAACTTCTCGCCGACAGCGACGACGTCGCCGGCCTTGACGCGGTAGGACGGGATGTCCACGCGCTTGCCGTTCACGGTGAAGTGACCGTGACGGACGGACTGACGAGCCTCTTTGCGGGTGCGGGCGAAGCCAAGACGGAAGACGACGTTGTCGAGGCGAGACTCAAGAATGATCATGAGGTTCTCACCGGTGACGCCGTTCATCTTACGGGCCTTGTTGAAGTAGCCGTGGAACTGCTTCTCCAGAACGCCATAGATGAACTTGACCTTCTGCTTCTCGCGCAGCTGCATGCCGTACTCAGATTCCTTGCGACGGCGCTTGGGCTGACGGATAGATTCCTTCTTGCTGCTGTAACCGAGCTCAGCGGGATCGATCCCGAGCTGACGGCAGCGCTTAAGAACAGGAGTCCTGTCGATTGCCATATTGATACGATCCTTTCAGTTACACGCGGCGACGCTTCTTGGGGCGGCAGCCGTTGTGCGGAATGGGGGTCTTGTCCTGGATGCTCGAGACCTCGAGGCCAGCAGCCTGGAGGGAGCGGATGGCGGTCTCACGACCGGAGCCGGGGCCCTTGACGAAGACGGAAACCTTCTTCATACCGTGCTCCATGGCCTGCTTGGCAGCAGCCTCGGCAGCCATCTGGGCAGCGAACGGCGTGGACTTACGGGAGCCCTTGAAGCCCACCTGGCCAGCCGACTTCCAGGAAATGACGTTGCCCTGGGGATCGGTGATCGAAACGATAGTGTTGTTGAACGTAGAACGAATGTGAGCCTGGCCCACGGAAATGTTCTTACGGTCCGCGCGCTTCAGACGGGCAGCGCGAACGTTCTTCTTAGCAGTAGCCATCTATCTAGCGCTCCTTATTTCTTCTTCTTAGCACCGATCTGACGCTTCGGGCCCTTGCGGGTACGAGCGTTAGTGTGGGTGCGCTGGCCGCGGACCGGGAGGCCCTTGCGGTGACGAAGGCCGCGGTTGCAGCCGATGTCCATAAGGCGCTTGACGTTCTGGTTGCGCTCACGGCGGAGGTCGCCCTCAACCATGATCTGGTTCTTATCGATATAATCGCGGATGGCGTTAACCTCATCCTCGGTGAGGTCCTTAACGCGCGTATCCACGTTAACGTTGCACTCGACGCAAATCTTCGTCGCAGTGGTGCGGCCGATGCCGTAAATGTAGGTCAGACCGATCTCAACGCGCTTCTCACGCGGGAGGTCGACACCATTAATACGGGCCAACGTAGTCTCCTCTCTTAACCCTGACGCTGCTTATGACGGGGATTCTCGCAAATGACGAGGACCTTGCCATGGCGCCTAATGATTTTGCACTTATCGCACATCTTCTTGACCGAAGGACGTACCTTCATCGTTCTTCCTTTCGGTAGCGCTCAAACTACTTCCCTACTATCTACTCGCCCAGCCGCAGGCGTTTAAAACTATGGCTGGTCTTCACACGCAAACCGACCGTAGGTTGAGCTAAGCCTGCAGTCGGAAAAGAGCGTGTATGCGTGCCGCTATTTGTAGCGATAGGTGATGCGGCCGCGGGTCAGGTCGTACGGGGAAAGCTCCACGACAACCCTGTCACCGGGGAGAATACGGATGTAATTCATTCGGATCTTGCCAGAAATGTTGCACAGAACCGAATGACCGTTCTCGAGCTCGACCTTAAACATGGCATTGGGCAGCGGTTCCTTTACCGTACCCTCGAGCTCAATTGCGTCTTCCTTCTTCACAAGCAATCATCTTTCTCTAGAAAACGACAGCGATTGAGTATTCTACAACACGTATGCACGCATCGTAATAACTTCGTAATGGCTCCACAACTAAGTGGAACTTGTTACATTTCTCCGCCTTGGAGCGAACACCAAGCACCTTGCGCATCCGTGGTGAGAATCACCGGGCCGTCATTGGTAATGGCGACGGTGTTCTCGTAGTGCGCGGCGGGCAGGTGGTCGTTGGTCGTGACGATCCAACCGTCGGAGCCCGTGCTCACATGGTTGGAACCCATCGTAACCATCGGCTCGATGGCAATGACCATGCCGGCCTGGAGGCGAACGCCCCTCCCCTTCTTTCCATAGTTAGGAACGTTGGGGTCCTCGTGCATCACGCGGCCAATGCCATGGCCCACATAATCGCGAAGCACGCCGTAACCGTGAGACTCGGCGAGGGACTGAACGGCATAACCGACGTCCCCGATATGGTTACCGGGAACAGCCTGCTCGATGGCAGCCTTAAGGCAATCGCGCGTGATCTCGCACAAAGCCTTGGCTTCGGGCGTGGGGGTGCCGACGAAAAACGTCCAAGCGTTATCGCCGACCCAACCGTCGACAACGGCTCCCGTATCGATGGAGATGATATCGCCATCGCGCAGGATCATGTCGGGGTTGGGAATACCGTGTACCACGGCATCGTTAATCGATGCGCAAATGGTTCCGGGAAACCCGCCGTAACCCTTAAAGGCTGGGATGCCACCATGCATGCGGATAATCTGCTCCGCGAGCTGATCGAGCTCAAAAGTCGAAACGCCGGGGCGCACCATGGCTCCAACGTGGCGGAGCGCCATCTTAGATAGCGCTCCTGCCTTCTTCATCTGCTCGATTTGCGTTGCAGACTTAATCTTAATCATAGACCGAGAGCCTCTTTGACATCCCCGTACACGGTCTCGCGAGCCTGGTCACCGTTGACCGACTTGAGCAGACCCTGGCCACGATAGTAGTCGACGAGCGGGCTCGTGGACTTCTCGTAGACGTCGAGACGGTTCTTGATGGTCTCGGGCTTGTCGTCGTCGCGCTGATACATCTCGCCGCCACACTTGGGGCAGGTAGCATCGGCAGCGGTGCCGGTGTAACCGCAGGCGCGGCAGGTGCGACGCGAAGACAGACGATCGATAATGACCTCGGGGGCCACATCGACCAGAAGGGCGCAGTCGATCTCGCGACCCATGGCGGAGAGCTCGGAATCGAGCGTCACGGCCTGGGCGGTGTTGCGCGGGAAGCCGTCGAGGATGAAGCCCTGCTGGGCGTCATCGGCGGCAAGGCGCTCCTTGACAAGGTCGATCACGAGCTGATCGGGAACGAGCTCGCCAGCGTCCATGTACTTCTTAGCCTGAATACCAAGCTCGGTGCCACCCTTGACGGCAGCACGCAGCAGGTCGCCCGTGGAAATGTGAGCGACGCCAAACTCGGCGACGAGCTCCTGTGCGACGGTACCCTTACCGGCACCCGGAGCTCCGAGCAATACGAGGTTCATGAGCAATCCTCCTCTAGCCTATTTAAAGAATCCATCGTAATCATACATCTTGATCTGGCCTTCGAGCTTATCGACCGTGTCGAGCACGACGCCGACCATGATGAGGATGGACGTGCCGCCAAATGCCTGGATCAGCTGGTTACCCGTAAAGGAGAAGATGATCGAAGGCACGATGGCGATGAGCGCCAAAAAGACAGCGCTGGGAAGCGTAATCTTGTTGAGCGCGTTCTTGATGTAGGCCGCGGTAGCCCTACCCGGACGCACGCCCGGAATAAAGCCGCCCTGCTTCTTAAGGTTGTCGGCCGTGTCATCGGGGTTGAACACCATGGAGGTGTAGAAGTACGCGAAAAACACGATGAGGACAACGTTAAGCACCCAGTTGAGCCAGCCGCGCGAAAGCGCAGAGGCAACTGCCTGAATCCAGCCGATGCCGGGGAAGAACACGGCAATCTGAGCCGGGAAGTACAGCAGCGCCGAAGCGAAGATGATTGGCACGACACCCGCGGTGTTGACCTTGATGGGCAGGTAGGTGGTCTGACCACCCATCATGCGACGGCCCACGACGCGCTTAGCGTAGGAGACCGGGATGCGGCGCTGGCCGCGCTCAAGGAAAACAATCAGCGGGATAACCAGCAGGATGATGGCGCAGATGATCACCATGGTGATGATGCCACCGGCATTGCCCTCGGTGCTGGAGAAGATAGCCTGCGGCAGACCGGCCATGATGTTCGCAAAGATGATCAGCGACATGCCATTGCCGATACCGCGCTGGGTGATGAGCTCACCAATCCACATGATCAGCATGGCGCCCGCAGTGAGCGTACCGACGATCATGAGGTCGAAGATGATCTCGGGAGCGCCGGCGCCATTGAAGCTGATGCCGAAGCTCTTAAAGAGGAAGAGGTAACCCACGGAGTTGAGGATTGCCAGAGCAAGGGTGAGGTAACGCGAATACTGCGTAATCTTGGTCTGACCGACCTCGCCCTCGCGGGCAAGCTCATGCAGGGAAGGCACAACGGCCTGGAGCATCTGGAGGATGATCGAGCTGGTGATGTAAGGCATGATGCCCAGCGAAAACACCGACACATAGCTCAACGCGCCGCCAGAGAAAAGATTCAGGAGGGCCATAGCACCTGCGGCGACCGAATTGTTATCGGTCGAGAAAAGGCCCAGCATCCCCTGGAAGGGAATGCCGGGCACAGGAACGTGCGCACCAATGCGGTACACGACGAGCATAGCTATGGTAAAAAGAATCTTTTCGCGCAATTCTTTGATGCGGAAAGCATTCTTAAGACCATTTAGCACGGCAGCTCGACCTTTCCGCCGGCGGCCTCGATCTTGGCCTGCGCAGAAGCGCTGACCTTGTCGACCTTGACCGTGAACTTCTTGGTGAGCTCACCATTGCCGAGCACCTTGACGGGCTCGAACTCGCTCTTGGTGATGCGAGCGGCCTTAAGAGCGGCACCGTCGATCACAGCGCCGTCCTCGAACTTACGCTCGAGACGCTCAACGTTAACAGCGGTGTACTCGATACGACGGGGGTTACGGAAGCCCGGAAGCTTGGGCAGGCGCATAGCCAGCGGAGTCTGGCCACCCTCGAAGCCGGCACCCTTGGTGCCGCCAGAGCGGGAACCCTGGCCCTTCTGACCGCGGCCAGAAGTGGTGCCGTGACCCGAAGAATTGCCACGGCCGACGCGCTTGCGGTTCTTGGTGGAACCGGGCGCGGGAGTAAGATCGTGAAGCTGCATTTGCTACTCCTCTACAATCTCGACAAGGTGCTTGACCTTGAAGATCATGCCGCGGACGGACTCGTTGTCAGCAATCTCGCGAACCTCGCGGATCCTGTGGAGACCGAGGGCACAGACAGTACGGACCTGGTCCTGCTTGCAACCGTTGGTGCTGCGGACCTGCTTGATCTTGATGGTGTCAGCCATGCTTAGTTCTCCTTACCGACGAACATCTCGGAGACCGTCAGGCCACGGCGAGCCGCGACGTCCTCAGGGCTGGAGAGCTCCTTGAGGCCCTCGACGGCAGCCTTGATGATGTTGAGGCCGTTGTCGGTACCGAGGGACTTGGACAGGACGTTCTTGATGCCAGCAAGCTCAAAGAGGGGACGCACAGCGCCGCCGGCGATAACGCCGGTACCCTCGACAGCGGGCTTGATGATGATGCGGCCGGCACCAAAGTGGCCGAGAACCTCGTGCGGGATGGTACCCTGCTCGGTCACCGGCACGTGGAACATGTTCTTCTTGGCATCGAGAGATGCCTTGGAGATGGCCATGGGCACCTCAGCGGACTTGCCCATGCCAACGCCGACGTTGCCCTTGCCGTCGCCAACGACGACGAGAGCGACGAGGCTCATGCGACGACCACCCTTGACGGTCTTCGACACGCGGTTGATGTAAACGACGCGCTCCTCGAACTCGGAGGCCTCGCGCTGCTGCTTCTGATTACGAGCCATGTGCTACATACCTCCTAGAACTCGAGACCGGCGGCACGAGCACCGTCGGCGAGGGCCTTGACGCGGCCATGGTAGATACGGCCACCGCGATCGAAGGCGACCTTGGTGATGCCGGCCTCGATGGCGCGCTTGCCAACGAGCTGACCGACCTTCTCCGCAGCCTCCTTGTTCGAGGTGTGGGTGCCCTTGAACTCGGCCTCGAGGGTCGAGGCAGAGACGAGCGTCAGGCTGGAGCCCTTGCTGTCGTCGATGATCTGGGCATAGATGTTGGCGTTAGTACGGGTCACGCGAAGACGCGGACGCTCGGAGGTACCCGAGACCTTGCCGCGAACACGACGCTGACGACGCTTGAGGCCTTCCAGCTTCGCCTTATGCTTGTTCATACGTAAACTCCTAAAAAGGTTGATCTTGCCAGCACCTGACGGGGTGCTGGTCTTATGCGAGTGAGTCGGTTACGACTACTTGGCGGCCTTACCCAGCTTGCGGCGGATGTGCTCGCCAACGTAGTGGATACCCTTGCCCTTGTAAGGCTCGGGAGGACGATGGCCGCGGATCTCAGCGGCGATCTGACCGACCTGCTGCTTGTTGATACCCTTGACGTTCACGTGGGTGTTGTCGGGAACCTCGAAGGTGATGCCCTCGGGAGCCTCGACGATCACGGGGTGCGAGAAGCCCAGGGAGAACTCGAGGTTCTTGCCCTTCTGCTGCACGCGGTAACCGACGCCGGCGAGCTCGAGCTTCTTCTCGAAGCCCTCGGAAACGCCAACAACCATGTTGTGGATGAGGGCGCGGGTGAGGCCGTGGCGGGCACGGGTCTCACGCTCGTCGTCGGGACGGGAAACGGTGAGAACATTGTCCTCGACGTTGATAGCGAGCTTCTCAAAGACATCGAGCTCGAGCTGGCCCTTGGGGCCCTTGACGACAACGTTGTTGCCGTTGACTGCCACTTCGACTCCGGCGGGAATCTGGACAGGCTTATTACCGATACGAGACACGGTGATCTCCTTTCCTTCTACCTACCGAGCGAATTACCAGACGTAAGCGATGATCTCGCCGCCGACGTTGTGCTTGCGAGCATCGCGGTCGGTCATGACGCCATGGCTGGTGGAAATAATGGCGGTACCAAGGCCACCGCGGACGCGGGGCATGTCGGCAACGCCGGTGTACTTACGCAGGCCCGGCTTGGAAATGCGGCGGATGCCGTTGATGACCTTAGCCTTCTTGGGACCATACTTAAGCGTGATGTGCAGAGTCTTCTGGGGAACGGTGTCCTCGACATCGTAGCCCTCGATGTAGCCCTCCTCGTGCAGAACACGAGCGATCTCGACGAGCTTCTTGCTGCTCGGCATGGAGACCGTGGCCTTGTTCACAGAGTTAGCGTTACGGATGCGCGTAAGCATATCTGCGATCGGGTCTGTAAGGTTCATACAGATTCTCCTTCGTTCTTGATGAACACGTGCTCTTGGTTCTTCACCGCCCTTAACGGCAAAGCCTTTTTAGCGCGTTTTCCCTGTTCCAAACGGATGCTTGAAACGCTGGTAGTGACTTACCAGCTGGCCTTCTTAACGCCGGGAAGCTCGCCCTTGAGTGCAAGCTCACGGAAGCAGACACGGCACAGGCCGAACTTGCGGTACACAGAGTGCGGACGGCCGCAGCGCTGGCAGCGCGTGTACTCACGAGTAGAGAACTTCTGCTTGCGATTGCACTTGACGATCATCGATGTCTTAGCCACTTATATCCTCCTCACATAGAGTATTGTTCGCCCCAAGCGCCGCCCCCTTGTGGGAACGGCGCTTATAGGGCAGGTGAACCTATTTCTTGAACGGGAAACCGAAGGCGTCCAGAAGGGCCTTGGCCTCCTCATCGGTGTTGGCGGTGGTCACGAAAGTGATGTCCATACCACGCTGGTGATCGACGGAGTCGAAGTCGATCTCGGGGAAGATGAGCTGCTCGGTGACGCCCATGGAGAAGTTACCACGGCCGTCGAAGCTCTTGGCGGAGATGCCGCGGAAGTCGCGGATACGGGGGATCGCGACGGAGGTCAGACGATCGAAGAACTCCCACATACGGTCGCCACGCAGGGTAACCTTGCAGCCGATCGGCATACCAGCGCGCAGGCGGAAGGTAGCGATGGACTTGCGGGCACGGGTGATCATCGGCTGCTGGCCGGTGATGGCGCGCAGGTCGCGCACGGCACCGTCGATGGCCTTGGAATCGGTAGCGGCCTCGCCGACACCCATGTTCACGACGATCTTCTCAAACTTGGGGATCATCATGACGTTCTCGTACTGGAACTTGTCCTGAAGCTGCTGCTTGACCTCGTTGTTGTACTTGGTCTTCAGACGCGGCACATACTTCTCTTCTGCCATTGTTCACTCCTTCTTGGGGTTTTAAGCACGGGGCGTGGCCACGATGGGTTGTCCTCGTGCCTCCTGGCTGCATCCGCGCCGCTCATGGCATTTCGCGGTTTGGACTCGACGCAGCAGGAGCCGACAAAACAATCGGTACTATACGCGCATTGGGTGCGTATTTCCAGAAAAACCTCGTCTGCCTGCACAACTCCACAACTCCCCCGCACATAGTGATCCCCAAAAAGCAGTTGCGGTGAAATAGGGACTGTTGGGCGGCCTAACAGGCTTAAACAATCCGTATTTCACCGCAACTTATTGGTGGGGATGCGATTAGCGCTTGCGGGGGACGAGCTTGGTGCGGCGCAGGTGGATCATCTCGGCGGCTATGGAGATGGCGATCTCCTCGGGGTCCTCGGCCTCGATGGCAACGCCGATCGGCAGGTGCAGCTCGTCGATCTGGTCCTGCGTAAAGCCCTCCTGCTCCAGGCGGGCGCGCACAAAGGCCGTCTTGCGACGCGAGCCCAAGCAGCCCAGATAGGCGGGTTTGGCACGCATGGCCTGAATCACCACGTCGATATCGGACTTGTGACCCGCCGTGGCGACGACCACCAGGTCGCGCGGGCCGATGGGGCACTGCTTGCTCAGGCTCTTGTAGTCGACCAGACGACGGTCGTAGACACCGGGCACCCAATCGGGGGTCAGCGTGCCGGGGCGGTCGTCGCACGCCACGACGGCAAAGCCCGCCGCCGTAAGCACCCGCGCCGTCGCGGCGCCCACGTGGCCGCAGCCAAAGATATAGGTCAGGCCCTCGGGGCAGAGCGTCTCGATGTGCGCCGCGGGAATCTCAGAGGCCGCGTTGGTGTAGGCAACCTTACTCCCCTCCTCCACCAGCGAAAGCTCGGGGCAGCCGGCAATGGTATGGCGCGATGCCTCGCCATGGTACTCGGCCACATCGCCCTCGAGCGCGCTCGCGATAAACGGTTCAAAGTCGATGACGAAGTCGCCGATGCGCCGATAGGCCAAGACGTCGGCAACCGACTGGAGCAACGGTACCTTGGTCGCGTCCAGGTGCAGATAGCACAGGCAGATGGCTCCGCCGCAGATCATGCCGGTATCGGAGTTCTCGCCGCCCATGGTGTAGCGGACCAGACGCGACTGTCCCGCGCTCAGGAGTTCGCGCGCCTCATCCAGCGCAAAGAGCTCAATCTTGCCGCCGCCGATAGTGCCCGCCTGGCCACCGTCGGCAAAGACAGTCATCCATGCGCCCACGCCGCGCGGCGACGACCCCGCCGTGCCGGCCACGACCACGAGCTCGCACGTCTCGCCAGCACGCAGGGCGGCAAGCGCAGCATTCACCACATCGAGCTTTTCCATTGCAATTTCCTATCCCTGGAATACACCGATGAGCATGGCGAGTGCCTCGAGCACACCGCCGCCGACCGACGTCGCCTTGTCCGAAATGTAGTTGATATAGCTGGCATCGCCGCGCGGATCGACATCGGCGCATTTAAAGCCCTCAGTCACCTGCACGCCGTTCGCCAAAAGCCCGCGCAGACAGCCATCGATCTGCGTGCACATGGGCGAATCGCCCGCGTAGCCAATCACGTCTCCGGCGCTCACGATGTCGCCGATCGCGCGGTCGGACCGAAACACGCCGGCGGCGGGGCTGTGGATAACGCGCTCTCTTCCATAGCCAGCGATAATGCCCGGCACGCCCGTGTTGGGTTGGGGCGAACCCTGGGTAATGACACGGCCCAGGAAATGCCCGCGCATGGTTTCGACCACGGCGTCGCAGTCAACCGGCGCGGTAAAGCCCGGCCCCACGGCGATGACGGCAGGCGCCATGTCGCGCGTGGTACCCAGGTTGCGCTTAGCCAGAATCGCGTCGACCACGGCAGCGGGTTTCAGCTCGCCGAGCATCTTGGCCTGGGGGTCCACCACAACGGCGACGTCTCCAGCCTCGGTAATTGCAAGCGCCTCTGCCGGCGTCTGTGCCAAGCGAGCGCGAATGCCCTCGACCTCGACCTCGCCCAAGCGAATAGCCTCGCAAAAACTGATTGTGCGGCGGATGCACGTGGGAACCGCGATATCGGCCATAACGACCGACACGCCGGCGCGCACCAAGCGAGCGGCGACGCCCGTGGCGATATCGCCGGCGCCGCGAACATAAACGAGCATTCCCGGGACACCTCCCTGTGCTACGGTTTGAGCAGAGCAAATGCGGTTCGACCGCTACTCTGATGATTATTTATTATCACAGTATTATACGGCGGTGAACAGATGGAAACGACGAGCGGAAACCTTGCCTCCGCGCTCAAGATCGAGCCGGGCATTACCGCAATTATCGGCAGTGGAGGCAAGTCGGCCTTGCTGAAGACGCTCGGCCTTGAGCTTATGCGCGCTGGCGGCAGGGTGCTTCTCTGTACCGCCACGCGCATGTTCCCCGTCGCCGGCGTGCCGTGGGACGGGTCGAGCCGTCGCCTGGACGCCGCGCCTTGGAAGCCGGGGGGCCTGCATGTTCCCGGCTGCACCTGCGAGGCATGCGCTGGCATGAGCCACGGAAGCATCTGCCAGGCGGGCGTTTTGGACCCGGAGACAGGCAAGCTCTCTGCCCCCGCCGAGCCGCTCAACGAGCTGGCACAGCGCTTTGACTACGTCCTGGCCGAGGCAGATGGCAGCAAGCGACTCCCGCTCAAGGCGCACGCCGCCTGGGAGCCGGTAATTCCCTCTGGCACGGCCAACATCGTCTGGATCGTCGGCGCCTCGGGGCTGGGCAAGCCCGTCGCCGAGGTTGTCCACCGCCCCGAGCTCTTCTGCGAGCGCTGCGGCTGCGAGCCCACCGACATCGCCACACCCGAGCGCGTCGCCCAGGTGCTCAATGCCGAGATGCAGGCGCTGGGACTCAGCACCGCACGCGTCATGCTCAACCAAGTCGACACGCTCAGCGACCCCACGATGGCCGACCGCTTCGAGGCAGCCCTCGGCCGCCCCATCGTCACCAGCAGCCTCCAGAGTAGCTAAAAGAGCCCCGTCCCAAATTAGCTACCCCGGCACTCCCCCCGTTAGCGGGACACGTAGCGGCCGGGTTGGGCTCCGGTGGGCTCGCCGTTGCGCGCCACCAGCACGCCGTTCACAAACACAGCCTTGGCGCGACCATGCGCCTTAAAGCCCTCGAGCGGCGTGTAGTCCACGGCCTGATGCTGCGTCGCCGCGCTAATGGTCCAGCGCGCCTTTGGATCCCACACGCACACGTCGGCATCGGCACCCTCGGCAAGACAGCCCTTGCGCGGATACATGCCAAAGACGCGCGCCGGGTTCTCACTCATCAAGCGGCACAAATCCTCGGGGCCCAGCTGTCCCTCAAAGCTCGTAGCGATCGCGACGGGGCGATGCTCCACACCGGGCCCGCCGTTGGGAATCGCGCGGAAATCGTCGCGCCCGCGGTCCTTTTGCCCGTGCAGGTTAAAGCTGCAGTGGTCGGTTGCAATCGTATCGATCTCGCCGGCCACAAGCGCCTCGCGCAACGCGGCACGGTCACCGGCATGGCGCAGCGGCGGGCTCATCACGTACTTGGCGCCCGCAAAGCCGTCCTCGCCCTGCTCCAGATAGCAGGTGTCGTCGAGTATCAGATACTGAGGGCATGTCTCGACATAGATGTTCTTCTGCCCGCGCGCTTTGGCAGCGCGAATGGCCTCGAGCCCCAGCTTGGTCGAAAGGTGCACCACGTTGACCGGGGCGTCGCCGGCCAAGTGCGCCAGATACAGCAGGCGGCTCACGGCCTCACCCTCGCACGCGTCCGGACGGCTGAGCGCATGCCCCTCGGGCCCATGAATCCCCTGCTCGTACACGCGCTTCTGCAGCTCATTCACCAGCGTACCGTTCTCGCAATGCACGCACAGTATGCCGCCAATACGCTTGAGCTCCTCGAGCACCTCGAGCGTCTCGGCATCGTCCAGGCGCAAATGATCGTAGGCAAAGTAGGTCTTAAACGACGATACGCCCGCCTCGCGCATAGCCGAAAGATCGGCGCGGTTGCGCTCATTCCACTCGGCGAGTGCCATATGAAAGGCGTAGTTGGCCGTGCAGGTTCCGTCGGCACGGCGATGCCACTCGGCAAGGGCGTCGGGCATGGTCACGCCGCGATCGGCCGTCGCGTAGTCCACGATGGTCGTCGTACCGCCGCAGGCAGCCGCACGCGCGCCGGTTTCAAAGCTATCGGCTGTCCAATCCATGCCAGTCCAGCACTGCATGTGCGTGTGGCCGTCGATAAAGCCGGGGAACACCCAACAGCCCACGGCATCCTCGACGGTATCGCCCTCGGCCGGCTCAATCGCCGCGGCAATCCGCACAATCTTGTCGCCCTCCATGGCAAGATCGGCGCGGCGAAGCCCCTGGGGCGTCACGAGCGCGCCGTTTTTGATGATGATCATGTTGCTCCTTATTGATTAATACAGTTGGCCACGCGATCAAAATACGAGCAGGCGGCAATATGCTCCGTTATGCGTCGCTGTCCCTTGACGGTATCGACGTCCCACAGCTCGTAGGCACGCGCCTCGACCAGCACCACGTCGGTGCGACCTTTGAGAATCGAGCCCCCGCCGTCCTTGCCCTCAAGACACATAAGTGCATCGAACAGTTCCGCCGGAAAGAGCACCGGGCTCGAAGGCTCACCGTTACACGCAAGACGCACCGGATGTTTGCGGCCACGCTCGTCAAATGCACGAACCATAGCCTCAAAAGAATCCGAACTCACGAGCGGCTGGTCGCCCGGCAAAAAGAGGCAACCTTTCCAGTTGCGTTCGACTCCCCACGAAAGGCCCGCACGGACGCTTTCGCTGCGCAGCTCGCCATCGTGCAGCACGCACGGGCAATGCTTGTCCTCGCAAATCTGAGCGACCCCGGGCCAACGCGTCGAAACCACGACGTCAAAGCCCCGGGGAACCGAATCGATGGTCCGGGCAATCAGCGGCTCGCCATAGATATCGGCAAGCATCTTGTTAGAGCCAAACCGCTTGCCCTCGCCCGATGCCATAATGACGCATCCAAGTTTCATGGTGATACCTCCCCCGAAACCATCGTACCCATAACTCGCGCCGCGGGCATCCACATCGAAAGCGCTTATCCCGCACGCCCGCGATGCAAAAAAGGGGCACCCCGCCGGTTGGCAGAGCGCCCCCTTTACATGGCTTACCTCAACCCGGCTTTAGGCCTGGAACCAACGGGCGGTGTTGCGCTCGTCGAGGGCCTTGAGGGTAGCGGCGGGATCGGCAACCTTCTGCAGGAACATCATGGCTGCGATGGCGTACGGCTTGTAGCTGGCCTCCTTGTACATGCCCACACGGTGCATGTCGAAGACGTCGGCGTTGACCTCGCCGTGCTCGCAGGAGACACCGGAGATGTCGGCAGGCAGCGGGTGCATAAAGATGGTGTCCTGGCCGTTGGCAGTCTTCTCCATGAGCTCGGTCGTGGAGCACCAGTCCTGATGGGTGGCGTTCTGGGCGAGCAGTTCCTTCTCGAGCGCAGCGATGCCAGCGTCGTCGCCCTCGGCGTACAGATTGGTACGCTTCTCCATGGCGGCAAACGGAGCCCAGCTCTTGGGGATCACGATGTCGGCGCCCTCGAAGGCCTCGGCCATGGTGTTGACCTGCTTAAAGGTGGTGCCGGACTCGGCGGCATAGCCCTTGGCGCGCTCGACGACCTCGGGCATGAGGTCGTAGCCCTCGGGGTGGGCCAGGGTGACGTCCATGCCAAAGCGGGGCAGCAGGCTGATCAGCGACTGCGGGCAGGACAGCGGCTTGCCGTAAGAGGGCGAATAGGCCCAGGTAACGGCAACCTTCTTGCCCTTGAGGTTCTCGAGGCCGCCAAACTCGTTGATGAGGTAGAGCATGTCGGCAGAGGACTGCGTGGGGTGATCGGAGTCGGACTGCAGGGAGATGAGCGTGGGACGGTGATCCAGAACGCCGTCCTCGTAAGCCTGCTGGACAGACTCGGAGACCTCGGCCATGTAGGCGTCGCCCTTGCCGATGTACATGTCGTCGCGGATGCCGATGACGTCGGCCATGAAGGAGATCATGGTAGCGGTCTCGCGGACGGTCTCGCCGTGAGCGATCTGGGACTTCTTCTCGTCCAGGTCCTGCAGCTCAAGGCCGAGCAGGTTGGCGGCCTTAGAGAAGGAGAAGCGCGTACGGGTGGAGTTGTCGCGGAACAGGGAGACGGCAAGACCGGAGTCGAAAATCTTGGACGAAACGTTGTTCTCACGCAGCTCGCGCAGGGCGTCGGCGACGATGTAGAGAGCCTTGAGCTCATCGGTGGTCTTGTCCCAGGTGTGCAGGAAGTCGCTGCCGTACATACCCTTAAAATCGAGGCCGTTCAGCTGCTCGACGAGCTCGGTAAACTTAGCGTCCATGGAAATGTCCTTTCTAAAGATGCAACGATCGCAATGAGTAGATGTGCTCCGACATGCGCGTGTGGCTAGAACATGCAGAACACCATGACGAGGACCCGCCACCGTTGAGGAAGCATGGGAGATAACGACCGCGGGCCCCAAGTCAACAGGGGGTGCCGGGGACACGAGCGGCCCCCGGCTCAACAAAATCGAGGAATGGGACTAGTCGATCTTGTTGTTGGTCAGACCGGCACGGAACACGGTGGCGTCGCCATCGGCCTGGCTCGGATCGTAGAGGTTCAGGGCAGCCACGTACATGGCGGCAGCGGTGACCAGGTCGTCCTTGTAGGTGACCTCGTTGGGAGCGTGAGCCTGAGACTCGGCACCCGGGCCAAAGCCCACGCAGGGGATGCCGTAGCGGCCCTGGATGGAAACGCAGTTCGTGGAGAAGGTCCACTTGTCGCACAGCGGACGACCGGTGCGCTTGTCCATGCTGGGCTCGCAGCCGATGCGCTCGTCACCAAACATGGCCTTGTGGGCGTCGACGAGGGCCTTGACGTGCGGAGCGGTCTCCTTGTTGATCCACGTGGGGAAGTAAGCCTCGGTCTCGTAGACCTCGCCGGTCCAGGACGGACGGTCGTACATGTACATGGAGACCTTCACGTCGTCGCCGTACTTCTTGGCAGCCGGCAGGTTACGGATCTCGTCCAGGCAGGACTCCCAGGTTTCACCGGCGGTCATGCGACGGTCGATGGAGATGGCGCAGGAGTCGGCCACGGCGCAACGGCTGGGGCTGGTGTAGAAGATCTGGCTGACGGTGCAGGTGCCGCGGCCCAGGAAGCGGGCATCCTCGAAGTGCTCGGGATTGTACTTGGGGTCGAGCATCTTGACGAGACCCTTGATGTCGGTCGACTCGTCGCAGCCGTTGTTGTTGAGGGCGCGGACGTCGGCGATGATGTCGGCCATCTTGTAGATGGCGTTGTCGCCGCGGTCGGGAGCGGAGCCGTGGCAGGAGGTGCCGTGAACGTCGACGCGGATCTCCATGCGGCCGCGGTGACCGCGATAGATGCCACCGTCGGTGGGCTCGGTGGAAATGACGAACTCGGGCTTAATGCCGTCCTTGTTGTAGATGTACTGCCAGCACATGCCGTCGCAGTCCTCTTCCTGGACGGTACCGACGACCATGATCTTGTAGCCCTCGGGGATGAGGCCCATGTCCTTCATCATCTTGGCAGCGTAGGTAGCAGAAGCCATGCCACCCTCCTGGTCGGAGCCGCCGCGGCCGTAGATGATCTCGTCGGTCTCGTAGCCCTCATAGGGATCGGCATCCCAGTTATCGATGTTGCCGATGCCGACGGTGTCGATGTGGGAGTCGATGGCGATGATCTTGTCGCCCTCGCCCATAAAGCCCATAACGTTGCCCAGGCCGTCGACCTTGACCTCGTCATAGCCAAGGTTCTCCATCTCGGCCTTGATGCAAGCAACAACCTCACCCTCCTCGCAGGACTCAGAGGGATGGGAGATCATAGCGCGCAGGAAGCGAGTCATATCAGCACGATGAGACTCAGCAGCAGCCTTGATAGCGTCGAAATCGAGTTCTTTAGCCATTGTTCATAACCTTTCAAACGAAGGAATCTACCTTTGAGGTGGCGGAGCGATACCTATTTACTCCGCCCCAACGATTAGCAAGTGGGATATTCGCCTTCCCAAACAATGCGGCGATACTGGTCGGGATCCGTATCGCCCTCGGTGGAGAAGCAGAGCACGGAGCTCGTCTTGTCCAGGCCGATGAGTTCCTTGAGCTCGGCGTACTCGGGATCGAGCATGAGAGTCTCGACCAGACCGGTGGTCACAGCGCCGGACTCGCCGGAGATGACGCGCGGGTCGCCCTTCTCGGGAGCGCCCAGGGTGCGCATGCCGCGAGCGGTGACCCAGTCGGGGCAGGACACGAAGGCGGTGGCATGGTTGCGCAGGATATCCCAGCCCAGGATGTTGGGCTCGCCGCAGCACAGACCGGCCATGATGGAGGGCATGTCACCGTCCACGATACGCGGATCGCCGTCGCCGGCGGCAGCGCCCTTGTACAGGCAGGCGGCCGGAGCGCACTCGACCACGACGAAGGTGGGCGGGTTATCGGGATACAGGTTGGTGAAGTAGCCCACCACGGCGCCGGCGAGCGAACCCACGCCAGCCTGGACAAACACGTGCGTCGGGCGGTTGATGGCCATCTCGCGCAGCTGCTCGGCAGCCTCGGAAGCCATGGTGCCGTAGCCCTCCATGATCCAAGACGGGATCTTCTCGTAGCCCTCCCAGGCGGTGTCCTGAACGATGACGCCGCGCTCGCAGGCGTCGGCCTCGGCGGCGGCCATGCGCACGCACTCGTCGTAGTTGACCTCTTCGATGGTCACCGTTGCGCCCTCGGCGGCGATGTTATCGAAGCGGGGCTTGGTGGAACCCTTGGGCATGTGAACGACGGCCTTCTGGCCCAGCTTGTTGGCAGCCCATGCCACGCCGCGGCCATGATTGCCGTCGGTAGCGGTAAAGAAGGTGGCCTGGCCAAAGTCCTTGGCAAGCTGATCGGAGGTCAGGTAATCGAAGGTGCACTCGGCAACGTCCTTGCCGGTCTCGTCGGCAATGTAGTTGGCCATAGCAAACGATCCGCCCAGAACCTTAAAGGCGTTGAGGCCAAAGCGATAGCTCTCGTCCTTAACGCACAGGTTGGACAGACCCAAGCGCGCAGCCTGACCGTCCAGGCGGGCAAGCGGGGTGACGGTATATTGAGGGAACGACTGGTGGAAGGCGCGGGCCTTCTTCACGTGGTCGAGGCTCATGATTCCCAAGTGCTTGTCATCGCTCTTGGGCATCGTGTTGCCCGCCCACTGGATCTTATCGGCCATACGGTGAACTCCTTAAGTCCTCTCTTGCCGGCCCCCGCATACGCGTTTCAGCCCGATCCCATTCATGCGACTGAACTTTTATGTGGATGCCAAACAAAAAGTTTGTTAGCACTGTTCTATCACACTTTTTGATTGGCAAACCTAACAAATTGTTTGTTGCCGTAATCGGTACTTTTTCGCCGCCGAACGGTCATGAATTGCCTTGTTGATGGATTTGTTTGCGAACAGATGTGGTTTATGGCAAAGTGTGCCCAAACTAATTTTTAGGAAGGCACCCATGACCCCCGCACAGATTGAGTTTTACAAGCGCCTCGCACACGGCCTGGCGCTCCAATTTGGCCCCAACTGCGAAGTCGTCGTCCACGATCTGGAGACCGAGGACGTGGACCACTCCATCGTAGTGATCGAAAACGGCCACGTCAGCGGGCGCAAACTGGGTGACGGCCCCAGCCATATTGTGTTTGAGTCCATGCACGAGGGCAGCACCGACGTACACGACCGCGAGCCGTACCTCACTAAAACCACCGATGGCAAGCTGCTCAAGTCCTCGACCATCTTTATCCGCAACGACGAAGGCAAGCCCGTCGGCATTTTGGGCATCAACTTTGACATTACGCTTATGAAGGCTTTTGAGCGTTCGCTCGACGCCTTTACCGGCACCGGCGGCACGGGCTATACCGAGCCCGAGCCCATTACCAAGAACATCGGCGACCTGCTCGAGGACCTGCTGCACGAGTGCGAGCAGTTTGTGGGCAAGCCCGCGGCACTCATGACCAAAGACGAGCGCATTCGTGCCATTGGCTACCTCGACCGTCGCGGCGCCTTCCTCATTTCCAAGTCGAGCGAGCGCGCCTGCGAGTTCTTTGGCATCTCCAAGTACAGCTTCTATAGCTACCTCAATGAGGCCAAGGCGGCGGCCGGCGACAAGTAGGCACTCGCCTGGATTGCCCCTCCCCTTTTGGGTGCGAGTTCTGGAAAGCACGAATCCAAGACCGGGCCGCTTGGGAAGTTCCATATAATCGATGTCATTAGTATTTCGAAAGGATGGAACAGAATGGCGTTGAGCAAGGCATCATGCACCGGTCGCGGATTGATTCCGGCAATTGGTGGACATGTGCACCGCATGTTCGATGAGGGTGAAGACGACCTGTTTTCGCTAAGCCTTGACGACGTGATGGATGATCGCCCGTGGACCGCCGACGAACTCATGGGCGGCGGGGCTCGCCCGTCAAGCCCCGATCCCACACTTGCGCCTAAGCCCGCATCTGCGCCGACTCCTGCGCAGTCGCCTGTTTCGACGCCCGCGCCTACGCCCGCACCCACTTCGGCGTCCACGCCCGCTCCCCGCCCCGCAAGCGACCCGTCCGAGACGGCGGCATTTCTCGCTGCAGCGACGCAGGGCAAATCGGCCGACAGCACCGTTATGTACAGCGCCCAGCAGTTGCCTGTTCCTGCGGCACGCAAGCCTCCGGTCGCAAGGCTCGATGAGCCCGTTGCCCATCAGGTTGCCTACGATTCCTGGGCTGCAGCCGATCTGGATGAGACCTCTACCGGCATGCCGGCGCTCGACGTTCCAGTTAATCCGCTTTTTGCCGCCAACACGAGCGCCGCGGACTATGAGGGCGGTGCGGCATATTCCGATTATTCCGATGGCTATGCTGGCACCAGTCGCATCGAGACCGAGGATTATGGCACCGCACCGAGCGATTATCTCAACGATCCGTACGCTGCCACGCGTGCACCGGAATATGACCCGGAGGCCGCGTCCGCACCGGCGTACACCAAAAGCACGGGCGAAGAACGCTTCGCCGATTATTACGCCGAGGAAAAGGCACTGCGTTTCTCGGAATTTCCGCAGGCAGTCAAGATTGCCTTTCTCGCCATTGTCATTGCCCTGTTCGGCGTCATTGCGTTTGAGGGATTCCAGCTGTTCCGCGGCCCCACCCAAGCGGAGTCGGAGACCCAGCAAAAAGAGGACGATAACCAGTACCTGGACATCAACACCCTCAAGGGCGACCCCAACGACGGAGACGATGAGTAGCGGGAGCTGAAGGCGGCCGCAGGATTCCGCATCCAGCACCAGCTTCTAAGTGCTGTTTTGTCATCCAGCTACACTTTTCCGGATAATTTGCCCATCGAATTTGACACTTTTCCGGATTTTATACTCTGTCCCTCCAGATGCGCTTTACGGTGCAGGCGTTGGAAGAAGGGCCATGTGCCGCTGGCGGCCCACATGTTCTGCAGATCAAGCTGCTCGGAGACGACTCGCGCGAGCCGTCCAGCTGGAAGCTCTTTGCCGACGGCGCGTGCGTTGCGGACGGATCCGGCGCCTTTGCCCGCGAGTGCTTCTGCGAGGGCGCCGAGGTGTTTCTGGACCTGTGCCGCGACGCCGTACGCGTGACCGAGCTGTACCAGTGGAGCCAGAGGGAGTACGAGCTGCTGAGTGCGGCCCGCAGGATCGTAAGGGTGTAGACGGGCGGACGAGCCATCGACGATTTTGAGCTGGCAAGGGCCGGGAACTAGATTCCCGGCCTTCAACCTAGCACTGCTTTATGAGATCGAGCACCGCAGGAATGTCATCGGCATTCCGAAGCGCAACGTAAGTGGGTAAGCCCGGGCCAAATCCACCCTGCGTACGCTTGTCCTGGCACATGTCCTCTGGATCCGTTAGATCATCCACGCTCTTTGCCAAGCCAACGGCAATCCAACCACCGTTGCTGGTCCTGCCTTCTAGCACGGCATGCAGTTTTCGCTTGCCCGACCTGAAGCCTACATAGTACTTAGCTATGTAGGACTCCCACGAAGGGTTACCACTCAGAACGGACTCGCGCACCTCATCGAAAAGCTTCTGATTGAGCCCACCTTCGGCAAAAGTGGGGTGGTTCTCCTGCAGAGTCCAGACAGGAGCCTCGTCAGACTCCCCACGAGAAGGACGGTACTTGTCGACGACGTCTGCCGGAAGGTCGGGATACTTCCATATCTCGCACGCTTCTTTCGCCAGCTCGTCCGCGCGCTGCCCAATCTCTTCCTCACCCCATTTTTCATGCGAGACAATCGATTTGTTTAGGTAGAGCGGGCTGCACTTAAATCCGACGTCAGGCAGATTGAGCTTGTCCGAGAACGACCGGTTTGAGTACTCCTGGTTGTAGCCCGTCAGCGTAAGATTTCCCAAGTTGTTGCACAGCCTGTCGTGGACGTCTTCCCAGTTCTCACCAAGCGATTCCTTCCAGCCGTGCTCATCATCGATCGTCTGGGGCATGATGTGCTCGATCTGGTAATCGTCGGCTGAGATGGACTCCTTCGGGTGGTGCCAGTTCTCCATGCGTTCCAGGTAATAGCGCTTTTTAGAGAAGCGGTTGTAGCAGTCACGCGTCTTAAACTCCTCGACAAAATGCTCGTCTGTCGGAAAGTATGCGGTCATACCGCTGCTGTGGATAAGGAGCATCGCCGTAACGTACTCCTCGATATCGCCCTGCTGCTCGAGATTGCGATACATGCCGGCAAAGAAATTATTTAGGCCCGTGGTAAGTCTGCCGCAAACCGCTCGCCTGAACAGAAACGACTCGATAGTCTCGCAGATACGTAAAAACGCATTGCGGTCTAGTCCATTCCCCTCGTAAACCGAATAAAGCAACATTAAAAGGGGCCTTATCTGCTTCACGTCGAGGCTTACGATTCTGCCGAACACTCGGCGCAGTCCGTCGTCCTTCTCCTTACCAAGGAACAGACTGGCGTATCTATGTGCATACCCGCGCAGCTCCTTAAGCAGGCCCTCGGTGTCACCATCGTAGTCGTCGGCGAAATAGCGCTTAAACTCGTAGTAGGCCTCGTTCTCCTTCGGCATCCTATTGGGAACTTTAAGCCACAGCCAGTACCAGATAAATGCATTGAACTCGTCCTCGCCGCCTTTTCCGAACAGGCGCTCGAGCGGGTGCCAGTAACCCTCGTAAAGCTTGGTCTGCTCGTCATTGGGAAGAGACATAAGAACGTAGTTACGAATGAGGTCAATAGGCGTGAGCGGCTTGCCCTTGGAGTTCATGGACTCAAATATGAGCTGGGCATTATCAACGCCCGCGGTGAGCTTGGTGTCGATGACCTGCACGCGGTTTAGCCCCGCCCAAAGCCTTGCAGGGTCGAATGATTTCCCGTGCATCTTTTCACGGAAGAACGCATGGTTCTCGACAATGCGATCCGATTTTTCATCTGGCACGGGAGACCCAGACACGATGGAAAACAGCGTCTCTTTATCGTCCTGCGAGAGCACCAACTTGTAGCGCGCCAGACCGTTGTAGTCATCATCGTTAAAGAGGTAGTTCTTCCGCAGCGCTGAAATCTTGAGATCGCCAAGGAAGCCGGCCTTGTCGGGATTACCCTCCAGATAGTCAGCCAGAGCAGCGATCATCAACGAAAACGTCGTCATGCGCTGCTGCCCGTCAATCAGGAGCACGCGCGAAATACTCGTGGCAGAGCTCTCGGACTCGGGGATATAGAGCATCGACCCCACGAAGTGCGATACGCCATCACGACCCGCTCGCATTACGTCATCCCAAAGCACCTCGCACTCTTTTATACTCCACGAGTAGACTCGCTGGTACACGGGAATGACGAATTGCATCTTCGCCACGCCCATAAGGTCGAGTAGATTTGCCTCGGTTGCTTTCATTTGCGGTTGCCCCTTTTTCCAACATCAATCTCAGGAATCCTACTTGAATTTCTCAACCAGCAGCTGCCCGATGGCGCTCATCATGGCGCGATACTTCTCACTGTCCTCAAAGAGGCTGGTAAAGGAGTCCGTGTTCTCCACATAGGCGCGGCGAGCCTCCTCATCGAACACCTTGGGCAGCAGGCTTGATTCGAAGACCTGTCTGCCGTCGCGACGGATGGTGTCGGCGACCTGCGGGTTTTCGGCGATACGCTTCCACAGCGTGTCGATAACCACACGATCTCCCTCGGTGAAGTTGCCAGCCCACTGCTCGTTGAACATATCCACGAGCACCTGCAGCGGGTCGCGCTTCTTATCGGGCGTCACGGTCTTGGCCGCGCCACCGGGATCGAGCACGCCACCGCCAGGCTCAAGCGAAATGCTGCCCTCGAACTCCTGCTTGAGCTTGTAGAAGCGCATCTCGACCTTGTCGTCCACAGCCTCGACGGGGATCTTCTCGACCTTGAGGAGGTGGCGCAGATAGCTTAAATACACGTATTCCTTATGCAGGTCTCGGTCAAACATGCGCACGATCTGGGTGATGTAGGTGTACCACTTGCAGAAGCTACGCACCTTGCGACGAACCTGATAGCGTTCATCGTCGTTCAACTCGTTATAACGCGCGACCGCCGGCTTCAAAACGGCCGCGAGCTTACCCTGCACGTTGCTCTGCGATTTACCCTTGCCATCGGTGAAGACTATCTCGGCAGCGGCCTCAATGTCAGACTCGTCATAGAGCCCGTAACCGCGAATATCGGTCTGCACCTGATAGAGGAGGTCGGTGTTAATCTGCTCGGAAAGCGACGTCTCGGTGTAGAAGCGTTCGAAAGCCTTCTGGATGTCCTCGGGCTTGTTCACGAAGTCGAGGATGTAGGTGTCCTCCTTGTCCGGGTGGATGCGGTTGACGCGGCAGAGCGTCTGGACGGCCTTCACGTCCTTGAGCTTCTTGTCCACCACCAGCGTGTGCAGCAGCGGCTCGTCAAAGCCCGTCTGGTACTTCTCGGCAACAACAAGCACGTCCCCATAGTTGTGGAACTCGGCCTTCGTTTGGCTCTCGGCGACGCGTTGTCCATCGTGGCCGACGTTGATGACCGGCTCGGTGTACTCGGGACCGTCGGGGCCGTCAGCCGGGTCGCTAATGGCGCCCGAGAACGCCACCAGCACCTCGATATCATCGTAGCCCTTCTTCTGCATGTAGCGCTTGATCTCGTGGTAGTAGCGAACCGTCGCGAGGCGCGAGGCCGTGACCACCATCATCTTGCCCTTGCCGCGGATTTTGATGCGTGTCACATTGCGGAATGTCTCCACGATGATCTCGGCTTTCTGGCCGAGGGCATAGGGGTGCAGCTCCTTATACTTGCGGAGCAGCTTGAGCGTGGGGCTGCTCGGTACGTCGGGATTGTCGGGGACCGTGCGTGCGAGCTCGACGGCCTCCGAATAACTCACGTAGTTGGCGAGGGGGTCCATAATGAAGCCCTCCTCTATCGCCTGGCGCATCGAGTAGACGTGGAACGGGTGGAAGGACCCGTCAGGCCACTCATCGCCGAAGATCTCGAGCGTCTGTTCCTTTGGCGTGGCGGTAAAGGCAACGAAGGTCAGGTTCTTGTGACGGCCGTGGCTCGCGAGCTCGTCGGCGAGCTGGTCCTCCCAATCGGCTGCGGCGTCCTCGGCTTCCGCCTCGATCTCAGCGTACTCCTCGAGCGCGTCGCGCTTGTCGGCAAGGGCGCTCTTGAGCTTGAGCGCGCTCGTTCCCGTCTGGGACGAATGTGCCTCGTCGACGATGATGGCGAAGCGCTTACCCTTGCTCTCGACCTGCTCGTAGATCACGGGGAACTTCTGCAGGGTCGAGACGATGAGGCGAGTGCCGCCGTTGATGGCGTCCCGCAGGTCGGCCGAGGTCTTGTCCTTGCCGATGGTCACGACCGAGCCTATGACGTGGTCGAAGCCCGAGATGGTCTCCTGCAGCTGGCTGTCAAGCACTCGGCGGTCGGTGACGACGACCACGGAGTCGAACAGCGGGGTGTCATCCACGAAGAGGGATGCAAGGCGATAGGCCGTCCAGGCGATGCTGTTCGACTTGCCCGACCCCGCCGAATGCTGCACGAGGTAGTTCTTGCCCGTCCCGTTCGCGCGCACGTCGGCGATGACCTTGCGCACGGAGTCGAGCTGGTGGTAACGGGGGAAGATGATGCGCTCCTTCTTGCGCTTCACCTCGTTGCCGCGCGCATCGAGCTCTGTCTCTTCCTTGACCTCCAGGTGGAGGAACTTGTTGACGATGTCGAGCAGGCTGTCCTTCTGCAGGGCGACCTCCCACAGGTGGCTCGTGGCATAGCCGTCGGGGTTTGCGGGGTTGCCGGCGCCGCCGTCGTTTCCCGCCCCGGCGGAGCCCTGGTTGAACGGCAGGAAGAAGGTCTTCGCGCCCTCCAGCTTGGTGGTCATGTAGACGTTCTCGAGATCGACGGCGAAAAAGGCTACCATGCGCGTGTTGAACTTGAGGCAGCGGCGCCTCGGGTCGCGGTCCTCACGCCACTGGCGCATGGCGTTCTCGACGTCTTGGCCGGTGAACTGGTCCTTGAGCTCTATGCCCACCAGGGGGATGCCGTTCACGTCCAGGACCATGTCGATGGTCTGGTTGCCCGTCTCGGCGAAGTGGAACTGGCGGATGCAGCGGCAAACGTTCTTGGCATAGCGATTGGCGGCGCTTTCGTTAAGACCGCTTTCCGGCTTGAAGAATACGACCCTGAACGGAATTCCTCGGTGCTTGAAGCCGTGTTTGAGCACCGCGACCATACCTAGGCGGTCGACGGCGTCGTTGAAGACCTTGGCGAACTTCGCCGTGGAATTAGAATTGCACATGCGCTCGAAGCGCTCCCAAGCCTTGGGCTGGGTTGTCTGGACGAAGTTGACCAGGGTGGCGGCGTCGAGTGCTCGGTCGCGGTGCTCCATGTAGCCACCGGCGACCATCTGATAGGTGCCGTCCTCGACGTAGAGGAGCGAGTGCCTGTCGTCGCACCTGAGGAAGCCGCCTGCAGGAGAGCAGAGAAACGACTCGATATCCTCCTCGAGGTTCTTTTCCTGAGTCTGCACGGTCATGCTTAAACCTCCCTTTTACCAGTAACGACTTCGTAAATGAGCGATTGCTTGTACGCCTTGAGGTCGGCGATGATGGCTTGCTTTGCGGCGATAGCCGCGTCGATTTGGACGCATTTCTCATCCAAGAAACCAGCAATGCGAAGTTGTTCATCGAGGGACGGAACGGCAAGCGGTATCTCTTTAATCTGCGATGTGTTAACCCTATCGCGGGTCGTACCGTGTAGGTTGCTTCGGAGATAGTCAAGGACGACATTCGAAGACAGCGCATATTGAACGTACCGATTGACACATACCCCGCTCTTCAAGCGCAGGCCCACACAATCCGCTTTATTAACAGCAAATTGGACTTCTTTAGGAAGAGAAGCAACCTGGACTTCCTTTGCAACGAAAGTCGCCATGATCAAATCGGTTGGCATTACGGTATGGCGGGCGATGGTTTCGTACTTTTCTTGCGACACATAAGACCGCTTCGAGTCATCGAAGCTCATATACCTGAGATTTTCGAGCCTTACAACCCTAATGCCCTCATCGATATAATCGGCGCTCTTCAAATGGGAGCCAAACGGGCCATCAAATACCCTTGAGCACAAGTGACGAAGGCGCACCTCTTTTCCACCCGCACGCCGAACGGCCTCGGTAACGAGCCCCTTTTTGTAAACGACATATTCTTGAACGGACCGCTCGGCAGCGGAGACGGCGCGGTCAATCTCGGCGCACTCCTCGTCCAGGAAGTCCGCGATGTGGCGCTGCTCGTGGAGGGGAGGAACCGGAAGAAGAATCTTCTTCATGTCGTTCCATCCGGTTGTCCAAAGATCGGCGACTATCCCATGGCCCCATGAATAAAACTCATCTGACCATTGGGAGCGGGGGTGCGGACAGAAAGTTGGACCGCGGGGCGGTCCGGACTGGAGGTTCGCATGTACAGCAGGGAGAAGGTCGAGCTCTTCCTCCTGGCGACGGAGGACGGCATGGGGCCCACCGCCGCCGCGAAGTTCGCGGGGGTC
>DBEYYU010000036.1:0-18978 GCA_048184855.1 Collinsella aerofaciens | reverse complement strand
TGATGTTGTCGTAGATGTACTGCATCACGCGGATGACAGCCTTGAGGTTGTCCTGCATGTTGGGAACCTCGACGTAGGAGATGGCACCGCCCGGCGAAAGCTGCTGGAACATACCCTCGAATTTGAGCTTGTCGAATGCGTCGATCTCCTCGGACACGTGGACGTGGTAGCTGTTGGTGATGTAGCCCTTGTCCGTCACGCCCGGGATGATGCCAAAACGACGCTGCAGGCACTTGGCGAACTTGTAGGTCGTCGACTCAAGCGGGGTACCGTACAGCGAGAAGTCAATATCGCTTTCGGCCTTCCACTCCGCGCACTTGTCGTTCATGCGCTGCATGACGGCCATGGCAAAGGGCGTGCCCTCCTTCTCGGTGTGGCTGTGGCCCGTCATGTACTTGACGCACTCATACAGGCCGGCATAACCCAGACTAATGGTGGAGTAACCGCCCACGAGCAGCTTGTCGATCGTCTCGCCCTTCTTCAGGCGGGCGAGGGCACCGTACTGCCAAAGAATCGGCG
Source organism: Collinsella aerofaciens (assembly GCA_048184855.1). Lineage (GTDB taxonomy): Bacteria > Actinomycetota > Coriobacteriia > Coriobacteriales > Coriobacteriaceae > Collinsella > Collinsella aerofaciens_CA. Next base: position 18,459 of record DBEYYU010000036.1, on the reverse strand, counting down.
CGGCATCCGAAAGCGTACCCATCAGACGCTCATGACGGCACAGCAGGGCGCGGTGGCATAGCTCAAGGCGCTCGTCGAAGATCTTCCAGAACTTGTCCATGTCCTGATGCGAGCTCAGCGCGACATCAGGCAGGTTAATGGTCACAACGCCCTGGTTAAAGCGGCCATAGTACTTAGGCTTGGTCGGGTCATAGTTCAGCGCGTTGGCCACGTTGTTAAATCCGTTACCGGAGCGGTCGGGCGTCAGGAAGCTGCGGCAACCCATGCAGGTATAGCAGTCGCCGTTGCCCGCGGTCTCGCCCTTCGACAGCTTGAGCTCGCGCATCTTCTTCTCGGAGATGTAGTCGGGCACCATGCGCTTGGCGGTGCACTTCGCAGCCAGCTGAGTCAGGTAGAAGTACGGGGAATCCTCGTGAACGTTATCGTCCTCGAGCACGTAGATGAGCTTGGGGAACGCCGGGGTGATCCACACGCCGGCTTCGTTCTTAACGCCCTCATAGCGCTGACGAAGCGTCTCCTCCACGATCATGGCAAGGTCATGCTTCTCCTGGGGCGTACGGGCCTCATTGAGATACATAAAGACCGTCACGAACGGCGCCTGGCCATTCGTGGTCATAAGGGTCACGACCTGATACTGAATCGTCTGAACGCCGCGACGGATCTCGTCACGCAGGCGGTCCTCAACAACCTCGCGGACCTTTTCGGGAGATGCGGAAACGCCGAGCTCCTCGAGCTCGCGGGCGACCTCGCCGCGAATCTTTTGACGGCTCACCTCGACGAACGGGGCAAGATGGGTCAGCGAAATCGACTGGCCACCGTACTGGGAGGAAGCAACCTGAGCGATGATCTGCGTCGCGATGTTGCAGGCAGTCGAGAAGCTGTGCGGCTTCTCGATCAGCGTGCCCGAAATAACAGTACCGTTCTGGAGCATATCCTCCAGGTTCACCAGGTCGCAGTTATGCATGTGCTGGGCAAAGTAGTCCGAATCATGGAAGTGAATCAGACCCTCATTATGGGCGTCCACGATCTCCTGGGGCAGCAGCACGCGCTGGGTCAGGTCCTTGGAAATCTCGCCGGCCATATAGTCGCGCTGAACGGAGTTGACGGTCGGGTTCTTGTTGGAGTTCTCCTGCTTGACCTCTTCGTTATTGCACTCAATCAACGACAGGATCTTGTCATCGGTCGTGTTCTTCTGGCGCTTCAGGCTCTGAACATAGCGATAGATGATGTAGTGGCGGGCAACCTCGTAGCAGTCGAGACGCATGATCTCGTCCTCGACCAAATCCTGGATCTCCTCGACCGAAACGGTGTGGCCCGCGTTCTCGCATGCCTCGGCGACGTTTTGCGCCGCATAAACCACCTGGCGGTCGGTTAGACGAGAGCTCTCCTCGACCTCCCAGTTGGCGGCGCGGATGGCATTGACGATCTTATCGATGTCAAAGACAACCTCGGTGCCGCTGCGCTTGATGATCTTCATCCTCTTGCCTCTTTCGCGTCGTAGCCTCATTGCGCTTCAGAGCCAAACGATGCCCGGCAGGGCTTGCCCCTGTCTTGCGGCGCCGTCGCGCAATCTGTGTTCTCGATAAACCATAAGCCTCCATGCGGACATTCCCTAGAGCCAATCAAGCGGCTCAAGGACACGTTCGAAAGAGGCAGTTAAGGTCTTCGTTCTCTGTCCGCCATCTATCATACGACAAAGACACATCTATATCCTGTATTCTTTTTTTAGTTCAAACACAACATATAGTGTTTCAGCAGGTCAAAGCAATTGGTCATTTTCCAGACGCATTAATTATGAGGGGTTCTTGGCAAGTCGGTAAAACGTTACCAACACGGCTACCTGCATGGCAGTTATAAAACCCCCTTAGTCAAGCCGCTGACAAATCCTACCAAAACCAAGCCGCTCACGCCAAAAGAATCCAAAAGATTATGCTTGACCAACATGTTGCGGTCACGATCGGCCAGGACGTATGCAATCTGCCGGCACCTCTACGGGATGCGAAGACCATCGCGTACAGACCTTGGATCAATATTTGGTGGCTTATTTGGCGGCGTGCTTGGTGGCAAAACAAAACAGCCCAGAGGACATAGCCTCTGAGCTGCGAACATTTGGTGGGCGTTAGAAGATTTGAACTTCTGACCTCTTCCGTGTCAGGGAAGCGCTCTCCCCCTGAGCTAAACGCCCAAATGGAGCGGACAACGGGGCTCGAACCCGCGACCCCAACCTTGGCAAGGTTGTGCTCTACCAACTGAGCCATGTCCGCTTACGGGGATTAATCTTACGTGATGCCCGCATCCTATGCAAGAACTTTTTTTGAAAAGTTTTGCAACGCCCTCGCGAACCTCGCGAAGACATCAGCCGCCACGGAAGGTGTAGGCAAACGCAAACTCGCCGCAAGAGGCCCCTACATCTCACCGAGCATGATCCAGGCAGAGCTGTCCTGCGCGAGCCTGCCGTCTGCAAGCGGTGATGAGGTGAGCAGGACCCTGCCCGCCGGCAACTCCACGGGTGCTGCACCGAAGTTCGTCACACACGCCCAGCCGTTGTCGCGGCGATAGGCGATGACGCCGCCCTCGGCGCCCTCGGCGCCATCCGCAAGACCGGTGCGCCCGTCAAGATCGAGCCACGCAAGATCGTTGGCGCACCCGCGCAGCTTGCGCCGCAGCCAGAGGGCGTCACGATAGAGCGCAAGCATCGATGTCGGGTCCGCTTCTTCCCTATCGACAGCGTAATCGGAAAACCATGCAGGTTGCGGCAGATGGGGCGCCGCATCGGCGTCCGCCGGCGAAAACCCAAACGATCCGCCCTGCGCGGGATCGTCCGCCGCCACCCACGGCAGGGGCACACGACAGCCGTCGCGCCCCTTCTCACGCTTCGGTCCGTGCGTATTGGTCGCAGTGGGATCTTCGAGTGCATCCCACGGAATATCAGCCACCTCAAAAAGGCCGAGCTCCTCACCCTGATACACGTATGCCGAGCCCGGAAGCGCCAGCTCAAGCAAAAGGGCCGCCCGCGCGCGGCGCTCGCCGAGTTCACGGTCCTCATCATAAGACGACCCGTCGCGCAAGAGCCAGTCGAGCGCAATCTGGTGGTAGCGCGTCGCCTTGATTTGCGGCAGGGCATAGCGTGTCGCCACGCGCGGCACGTCGTGGTTGGAGAGTACCCAGGTCGAGGCGGAATCGGATTCGACGGCTGCCTTCAAGCCCTTCTCGATTGCAGTGTGCATGTCATCATAGGTCCAAGTGGCCTTGGCAAACTCAAAGTTGAATGTCTGGCCAAGCTCGCTGGGACGCGCGTAGAGATACTGGCGCTCGGGCAGCACCCACGCCTCGGCAACGGCGCTGCGTGGCGGATTATAGCGGTCGAACACGCGGCGCCACTCTCGATAGATCTCGTGGACCTCGTTGCGGTCCCACAGCGGATGGGTGCCGTCGTCAACCATGTCATCGCCCTCGGCGAGATGCCACCGGTCGAGGTCATCGCGGTCGAGATCCTTGGCGAGACCCTGCGCCACATCAATGCGAAAGCCGTCGACGCCTCGATCGCTCCAAAACGCCAGGACGTCGCAAAAGAGCGCGTGAACCTCAGGGCATGACCAGTCAAAGTCCGGCTGCTCGGGCGTAAACATGTGCAGATACCACTGACCGTCCGCAACACGCGTCCATGCGGGGCCGCCAAAGTTGGCATTCCAATTGGTGGGAGGCAGCTCGCCATGCTCGCCGCGACCATCGCGGAAGATATAACGGGCGCGCTCGGGCGATCCGGGGCCGGCGGCAAGAGCGGCTTTGAACCAGGGGTGCTGGCTGGATGAATGGTTGGGCACGATGTCGACGATGACCTTGATGCCGCGCGCGTGAGCCGCAGCGATCATATCATCGAAGTCGTCAAGCGAGCCGAGACGTGGATCGACATCGCAGTAGTCCGCCACATCATAGCCACCATCGACAAGAGGCGATGGGTAAAACGGGCTCAGCCAGATGGCCTCGATACCCAGCCGCTCAAGATAGTCCATCTGCTGGGTAATGCCCGCGATATCGCCCAGACCCGAACCAGTCGAATCCTTAAACGAGCGCGGGTAGATCTGATAGATCGCGGCATCGGACATCCATGAGCGCGAAGAAGACTTTTCTGTAGCCACGGGGCGTATCTCCCTTGCAACGAGGTTATGCGAGATGCCCACGATGATACGCCCAAAGCGCACATTCGCAGCAAACAACGCCACAGCCACGCCCCAAAACGCTCGCTCCCTCTCGGGTTCAAGCCTCCTGGGACGAATCGACCGATTAATGAAAAGAACGGAAGACCCACTTTCCCGGCCACGACAGCGAGCGGGCTCCGGGTGCCCCAGGTTGCCGCGAAAGAGGAGGGAAGCGTACTTTATGTACGCGACCGACGATTGAGGGGCAAGATGGGGTGCCCGGGGCCCGCGCAGCGTCAACAAAAAACGCGGTTCGTTAGAACCGCGTAAGATAGTTGGAGCGGACAACGGGGCGTCCGCGTATCCGCTTCGCGGATCCGCACCGGCTTCGGCCGCCTGCCGGCGACCTCGCCAGCTCGCTACAAACGCTCCGCGTTTGCTTAACGCTCGCTCCCTCTCGGGTTCGAGCCCAGGCGATGGGTACAAAAAAGCCCGGCTACCGTGGTAGTCGGGCTATTACACTTGGAGCGGACAACGGGGCTCGAACCCGCGACCCCAACCTTGGCAAGGTTGTGCTCTACCAACTGAGCCATGTCCGCATATGTAAAACAAAACGGGCGCCGGAGCGCCCGGATGTTGCCTGGAGGCGAAGCCCGGATTCGAACCGGGGGTAAAGGCTTTGCAGGCCTCTGCCTTACCACTTGGCCACTTCGCCGAAAAAGAACCGCCTAAACGGTCCGGAAATGCAATGGAGCGGACAACGGGGCTCGAACCCGCGACCCCAACCTTGGCAAGGTTGTGCTCTACCAACTGAGCCATGTCCGCTTGCGGGTTATTAATTTACGCGAGTTGTCCAAAAGACGCAAGTACTTTTTTCAAAAAACTTGTCTGCCGCATGTTCTTAATAGCCAAACGCGCTAAAGCGATTGGCTAGGCACACGATTCCAGCGCTCCGCTAAACAGCTTCACCATCTGCACGCGCGTGCCGGCGCCGTCCGTACGACGAGCAACCTCCACGTTATCGACGAGCATACGCATAAGCTTGATACCACGGCCGCGTTCCTCAGATGCAACCGGCTCGCTCGTTTCATCGATAGAATAGCCGGCACCTCGATCAAGCACCTCAACCACAACGCGATCGCCATAGGCCTGAACCGTCAGGACGCACCCGATACCGCCCGCATGGTCATAGGCATTACCCAGCGCCTCCCCCGACGCCAATGCGACATCGTAGCGCTCGTCACGGCGCAACGGAAGCGATTCAAGGAGTTCGGCGATGCGATGTCGGTAGTATGGAAGATTCTCGATACCCTGACGGACCTCGACGCTCTTACTCCAGCGAGGCAGCTCCCCCACCGGAATGGCGGGAATAGACTCCCGTGCCGGCCCCGCGACATGAAGGATATCGACAAGACGAGCAATCTCCAAAAAGCGAACAACTTCACCCGATGCATTGACGAGCGAAAGCAGGCCTTCTCGCCTCATGAGCTCACGAGCGCGCGTAAGCAGGAATGCCAAGCCCGTCGAATCGATAAAGCTAACAGCCTGACAGTTGATGACAACACGACGCACGCCGCGGCCAATCAAAGCATCCAACCGCCGACGCAGCGCAGGCACCGTGGCGATGTCGATATCGCCTGGAGGCGTCAAAACCGCTATGTCATTCCACTCATTCATACGACCATGGTTCCCCAAAAAAGCCCACTCGATGCATTCGTTTCCCCAACCGTACGGATTCAGCCCGCCCGACGTCGTCTATGAACGACCCCGTAAAAACTCAAGGGACACCAATGCAATGTCATCGTCCAGCGCCGATTCGGTAAATCGGTCAAGCTCGCCCAAGACCTTGCCGCAGATTCCCGATACGCCCTCACCCGAGACAGAGAGCAGAAGGTCACGAAGGCGCTGCTCACCAAAGAACGCTCCGGTGCGGTCGCGGGCCTCAATCGTTCCGTCCGTATACATGAAGAGCATGTCGCCAGGAGCGAACGTAAACACGCCTGTCTCGTACACCATGCTCTCAAAGGCACCGATTACGCCCGATTGGCATCCAAGCAGCTCGACCTCTCCCCCACGGGCCTCGCCGCCACCCAGCGGCATCGACTCTGGCCTAATGACCATGGTCGGAGGATGGCCCGCCGAACAATACGTTGCGCGTCCGGCTTTAAGGTCAATCTTGGCGATAAAGGCCGTCACGAACGTCTCGACCCTCGAAAAGCCCATGAGCATACTGTTAAGAGAGCGTGCCATGCGGGCCGGTCCAGCGCCCTCCCACGCATATGCCGTCAGGGCCGTCTTGACGAGCGCGGACATCGATGCGGCCTCAATGCCTTTGCCAGACACATCACCCAGAATCATGACGGCGCAGTCGTCGGGAAGACGGATGAGCGTATAGAAATCGCCGCCGACCAACGCCGAGTTCGTGGCTGACAGGTACACCGAATCGGTTGCGATACCCGGAACATCCCCCAGGGAATTTCTCATGCCGATCTGAAGGGTCTGAGCGATATGGCGCTCCTCGCGCTTTTGAGATTCGCCTTCGTAGATCAGTTCAAAGTCATGCGCCAAGTGCACCAAGTAGTCATATTCAAGATCATCAATCGGCTCTTGGCTACCATCACGAAGCAGTAGCGCGCGCGTCGTCGGGCTCTTCGCAACAGAAGCAGGAACAATTGCGTCGTTACTGTGCTTGCCATCACCCTTAGAGCGTGGTCGCCCCGCCTCGATGCCGGAGTCGACGTAGAGACCTTGACAAGGCAGACCATGCGCCCTAAGCCAGCCTCCCATAGGCATCGATTCGTCAACGCGAGTTATACGGACGTGTTTAAGGTCCTCGGCACTCGTACCGCCCAAAACAGATGCCTCAAAGCCATCAGGGCCAGCCCCTAGACGTGCCGCTGGCGCCGTCGTGGAAAAGAAAAGCTTCTCGGGATCGTCCGGCAAAGCAACGCGACTGCCGCCTTCAAAATCTATGACGTAGGAATCCAGACTGGCGTCATACTCAACAGGGCAAAAATGGCAGTTGAGCATATTGCAGATCTCGGACGATACCGCCTGGGTAGCCGCGACGGAATCGTCTAGAAAGGTAAACAACTCATCACGTAAGACATTGAGCGAGCGGCCAAGCTCGGCCGTGCGACGAGAGCGAAGACTCGATGCCATGCCGACCAGTTGGATAGACAAGTAATCGCAAATGACCTCGAGTACATTAACGTCATAGGCGAGCGGTGCCTGGGGGCGTTTCCAACCAACTTCCAGCACGCCAAGGATCTGCGCACCGTAAAAAACGGGAAGACAGATCTCGCTGCGGTACGGAGGCATATCCTGCATGCGCAACAGGTGCTTAGAACGATTGTCCAGGTCCATAAACATACCGGAGGCGGCCTTATCACCCTTAAGGTCCTGTTGAATCGACAAGCGACAGGCACGCGACTCACGAAGAACATACGTCGGAATGCCAGCGCCATACGGCAAAAACTCAGGCAGGTAGCTGTCGTACAGCTCCTTGGAAACACCACGAAGTTTAAAACCGCCGCTCTCAGAAAAATAGATAGCAGCACCCGAAGCATCGAGCGTTCCTACAAGCTGGTTCAAAACGGTATCAAGTAGGCTGGGCAGCTCATCGGAGCCCACGGTACTCATAATGACCGAGAGCGTGCCAGAGAGGCGCTTGTTAGCCACTCTAAGCTCCGAAAGAGCACGCTTGAGCTGACGGTCGTGCGAATACTGTTCTTCGATGCTATGGAGCGCCACCAGGACACGTGGCGCGCGGCGCCCAAAGATGCGTGGAGGCGTTACGGAGCCCGCACGAACCAAGACGGGGATAAAGGAGCCGTCACTCAGCTTGAGCATCAGTTCGTTCTCGGAGCCATCAGTTTCAAATGGCAGACGATGTTCCGTCGCACGTTCAAAAGCGGACGAGTACAGGACGTCTTTAACATCTCCACCAATGACGTCGGCGCGTTCCTCGCGCATCAAACCAAGTAAGCGATTATTCACATGCAGAATGGTTCCGTCGAGCTCGCAGATGATGACAGCATCGCTCGTGATCTCGACTAGTTGGGCAACGTCTGCCCACTCGTTGCGTTCAAGCGTTTCCATCGTGGACCCCACCGTCTATCGGTAACAAAAAAGCCTCCGAAGAGGCTTCTCAAATGCGATGGTGTCGGAGGCGGGACTTGAACCCGCATGACCAAAAAGCGGTCACTAGCACCTCAAGCTAGCGCGTCTGCCAATTCCGCCACTCCGACATGCTATGTTGTTGATTCGCGGTTCGTTTTGTTAGACCCGCGCGTTCAACGAGGAAGATAATAACCTATGATTCGAGAACTGTGCAAGCACTTTTTTCAAAAAAGTTTACGAATTTGTAAATGCGCAGATAGACTGACCTGTTCGGGCAGGAATGAGGTTGCTTTCCAACGCGTCCTCGGGCATGCGGCATTATTTTGATCCGCGCTTCGCGCTACGAAATAATGCCGCCCCCTGCGGAATGCGTTGGAAAGCAACCTCATTCCTGCCCTAGGGACACATGCTTCAGGCACAGTTCTCAAACATGTTCTGGGGGCTGATGCAAATTTGGTGGCTCGGCTTTGCCGAGCCCTTATATGGGGAGGTCGGAGCTAAAGCTCCGGCCTCACTCAATTTCTTATTAGATTAAGTGAGCGATCAAGGAATCGCACCCCTCTGCAGCGGTAACACAGGGCCCGTGCTGGACTTAGTTTTCAGAACATTCCGCAGACCAGGAAACCCCCTTATCCGCGGCTCCGAAGGAGCAGGATAAGGGGGTTTCCATGGTCGAGGACGTTCTGAAAACTAAGTCCAGCGCGGGCCCGGACGAGAACAACCGACTACAGGTCGATGTGCGATTCCTTGATCGGGAACGGCTCCGCGAAGTGACAGGCGCAGCAGTGACCAGGTGCAACTTCCTTAAACTCGGGAAGCTTCTCAGAGCAGATACCCTGAGCGATCGGGCAGCGAGTGTGGAAACGGCAACCGGTCGGCGGATCCAGCGGCGACGGCGGATCGCCAGCGAGGATGATGCGCTTACGAGTCTTCTGGATATCAGGATCGGGCACCGGCACGGCAGACAGCAGCGACTGCGTGTACGGATGGTGAGGCTCGCTGTAGAGCGTCTTCCAGTCCGAAACCTCAACCATCTTACCCAGATACATAACGGCAACGCGATCGGAAATGTGCTGCACGACGGACAGGTCGTGAGCGATAAACAGATACGCGGTACCGAACTTGTCCTGGAGCTCCTTAAGAAGGTTCAGAACCTGGGCCTGAATGGATACGTCAAGTGCAGAGACAGGCTCGTCGCAGATAATCAGCTTGGGCTTCAGAGCGAACGCGCGGGCGATGCCGACACGCTGGCGCTGGCCGCCCGAGAACTCGTGCGGATAGCGGTTGATGTGCTCGGGATTCAGACCGACGACGTCCAGCAGCTCGCGGACGCGCTCGATACGCTCCTCCTTGGTACCCACGCCATGAATGGTCATGGGCTCGGAGACGATCTCGCCGATGGTCATACGGGGATTGAGCGAAGCATAGGGATCCTGGAAGATGAACTGCATCTCGCGACGCATGTCCTTGATCTCATGCTTGCTCATCTCGGCAACATCTTTACCCTGGAAGAACACCTTACCGGCGGTCGGCTTGGTCAGGCGCATGATGGTGCGACCCGTCGTGGACTTACCGCAACCAGACTCACCAACCAGACCAAAGGTCTCGCCAGGATAAATCTCAAAAGAGATGTCATTTACTGCAGAGACAACACGCTTGGAGAAGCGCTTGGCGAACATGCCGGACTCAGCGGGGAACTCCTTAGAGAGGTGCTCGACCTTCAGCAGCGGAGTACGCTCGTTGGTATCTGCCATTACGCCTCGCCTCCCTTCTTGGAATCCTTGCGCGTACGGGACGTCTCAGGAGCGTTCTTGAGGAACTCGGGGTCACCGGAGTAGTGGCACGCAGAGTAATGACCAGACTCGGTGACAACGCGCTCGGGGCGCTGCTTGCGGCACTTGTCCGTCGCATAGGGACAACGAGGCGAGAACACGCAGCCCTCAGGCAGGTTCATGAGCGAAGGCGGGTTGCCGTGAATCGGCGTAAGCGGCTTCTTCTCTTCGATGGCCTGCTCCGGGATGGAGCGGATAAGGCCCCAGGTGTAGGGGTGGCGACTCTCGTAGAAGATTTCCTCAGCAGTACCGAACTCGACGGGACGGCCGGCGTACATAACCATGATCTTATCGGCCATATCGGCAACGACGCCCAGGTCATGGGTAATCATGATGATGGCGTTGCCGTTCTTCTCCTGCATTTCCTGCATGAGCTCGATAATCTGAGCCTGAATGGTAACGTCCAGAGCCGTCGTGGGCTCGTCGGCAATCAGGATATCGGGATCGCAGGCAAGAGCCATAGCGATCATGACACGCTGACGCATACCGCCGGAGAACTGGTGCGGATACTCATTGACGCGCTTCTCGGGCTCGGGGATACCCACGAGGTCAAAAAGCTCGGTAGCGCGCTTGAGCGCCTCCTGCTTGGAGTAGCCACGGTGCAGACGAAGGCCCTCGCCCACCTGCTTGCCGATCTTATAGACCGGGTTCAAGGAGGTCATAGGATCCTGGAAGATCATCGCGATGTCGTTTCCGCGAATGTGCTGCATCTCTTCCTCGGTCATCTCGAGGATAGAACGACCGCGATAGCGAACGTCGCCGCCCTCGATCTTTCCCGGAGGCATCGAGATGAGGCCCATGATGGTCATGGCGGTCACGGACTTACCGGAGCCGGACTCACCGACGACACCCAGGGTCTCGCCGCGATCGAGCGTGTAGGACACACCGTCGACAGCGCGAACGACACCATCCTCGGTATGGAAATACATCTTAAGGTCATCGACCTCGAGCAGATGCTGGCCCTCGGGAACCGGCTGGTCCTTCAGGTCCACATAGTTCTTGTTCTTCTTCATCCTTATGCGTCCTTCATCTTGACGTCGAGGGCGTCGCGCAGACCGTCACCCAGCAGGGTGAAGGCGAGCACCGTCGAGAGAATTGCCAGACCGGGCATGATCATCATCCAGGGAGCAGTCAGAAGATACTGCTGACCGTCCTGAATCATGGAGCCCCACGAAGGCGTAGGCGGAATAACGCCCATGCCGAGGAAGGACAGAGCGGACTCGGTCAGAATGGCGCCACCAATGTTCATGGTCGCGTAGACCACGATGGAGGCGACGGAGTTCGGGAAGATGTGACGCACTACGATACGAGCATCAGATGCACCCATCGCGCGCGCAGCGTCAACATAGTCGTTTTCTTTGACCGTCAAGATTGCAGAGCGGAAGACGCGCGCAATCGAAGGCCAGCCGAGAATACCGATGGCGATAAAGACGTTCTGAAGACCACGGCCGATAACGGCGATCATGGCGACAACGAACAGCACGTACGGGAACGCCAGGAAGATGTCCGCACAGCGCATGATGATCGTATCCCAGATCCCGCCGTAGAAACCGGCCAGAGCACCCATGACCAGACCGATCACCGTGGAGATCGCGGTGGCCATAATGCCGACGGACAGCGAAACGCGTGCACCGTAGATAACGCGGACGAGAATGTCGCGACCAAGGGCGTCGGTGCCAAACGGGTGCTCTGCACACGGAGCCAACAGCGACGTCTCGGCCATGGTGGTCGAGTCGGAAGCCGTCGGCGAACCGAGCCAGGGCTTAGCCCACAGATCTGCGGTCAGGGCAACCAAAACGACGATGATGATCCAGCAGACACCGATAACGGCGAGCTTGTTCTTGCGAAGACGCTTAAAAGCGTCACCCCACAGCGTGCGGGACTTGGCGGGAGCAGATGCGGCCTTGGTGGCGGTAGCCTGCTCCTGAGACTGAGAATCAGTTTCCTGCATGAGACGTACCTCCCTTAGGCCTTATCCGACGGACCGCCAAGGCGGATGCGCGGGTCGAGGAATGCATAGCTAATGTCGACGAGCAGGTTAATCACCATGACGACGACGACGATGAGCGTAACGCCGCCCATAACGATGGGCCAGTCACGCATGCTAATGGCGCGATAGACCTCATAGCCGATACCGGGCCAGTTAAAAACCGTCTCGGTCAGGATGGCGCCCGAAAGCATGCCACCAAAGTCGACACCAATATAGGTAACGACGGGGATGAGTGCATTCTTAAGCGCATGCTTGACGATGATCGCGCGATTGGAGAGACCCTTGGCCTTTGCCGTACGGATGTAATCCTGGTTCATGACGTCAAGCAGCTGCGAGCGCATAATGCGGGCGGCATAAGCGGTCGAAACCGAAGCCAGCGTAATGGTCGGAAGCACATAGTGCATCCAATCCTGATACTGAGAGCTGGAACCGCCGGCACCCGAGATCGGCATGGAGATTGCACCGCCCGTAGCGTCCTTGAGGATGACGCCAAAGAACAGCTGCAGCAACATACCGAGCCAGAAGGCCGGGACCGCAACGAGGATCGACGTGGTGAGCGTTACCAAAATATCCCAGAAGGAATAACGCTTTACCGCCGAAATGATACCCGCACCGATACCCATGATTGCCTCGAGCACGATGGCGCACGCGGCAAGTTTGACCGTATACGGATACTTCTGGGCAAAAATTTCCGTAACCGGCAGCTTGCGCTGATACGAATTGCCCAGATCGCCATGAAGCAGGCCGTTCATGTAATACAAGTAACGGTCCACGAGCGACGTTTGAACGGGGTCGCCGTTCTCGTCAAGGATCGCGTTGCCGTCCTCGTCCGACTGGACCAGGTGATAGCGGACGCGAAGCTGAAGCTCCACCTCGGGGGACAGAGCCTTGTCTCCACCGATCAGCTTGATCGGATCTCCCGGCACGATATTCTGAAGGGCGAACAGAATCAGCGTAACGCCCAAAAATACCGGGATGAACTGAAGCACACGTTTAACGATGTACTTACCCATACCACTCCCCTATCTAGGGATTAACCTAAATGGGATGCCGATCGCCAGACCGGCATCCCAAAATTACCATCAGCCAGTTTACCCCAGGTTAGGGAGAACTGTATGTTTCCCATGAGGTCTACGTAAATACTTGACCCTCACGGAAGCTGCAAACTCTTAGGCGAGCTCAGCGGTACCCAGCTCAGCGTGCTTCTGCGGATCGACATAGAGGTGCTTGATGCGATCGGAGCCGACGATGGTGTGCGTGTAGAACATCACCGGGATGACCGGGCAGTCGGCAGCGACCATAGCGTCGGCCTCCTGCATCTTAGCAACGCGCTCTTCGTCGTCAACCGTGGTGCGAGCCTCGTTGACCTTGGCGTCGAACTCGGGGTTGTTGTAACCGGAGCGGTTGTCGCCACCGAGGGAGTCGGAGTGGAACAGCGGATACAGGAAGTTGTCCATAATCGGGTAGTCGGCAATCCAACCCAGACGACCGAACTGATAGTTAAAGTTCTGGTACTGCTCGAGCAAGGCAGACCACTCAGGGGTATCGGAGACAGCGGTAACGCCAACCTTGGCGAGGTCACCGATGATGGACTCCATGATCTCCTTGTGGCCACCATCCTGGTTGTAGGAAAGGGTCACGTTAATGCCACGATCGCCGTTAGCGCCAGCGGGAGCAACCTTGTCCAGGTACTCGTTAGCCTTGTCGACGTCGTAGGCGCAGAACTCCCATGCGCCCTCCTTGTAGCCATCGATGCCCGGAGGAACAATGCCGTCGGCGGGGGTACGGGTACCCTTGAAGATAGTCTTGCAGATGGCCTCACGGTTGATGGCCAGGGAGATACCCCTGCGCAGGTCGGCGTTGTTGAACGGCTCGGCCGTGTTGTTGCAGGTCAGGTAGTAGGTGGAAGGCTCGGAGCCGAGCAGCATGCGCTCGCCGTCACCCATGGTGTAGCCGTCCTTGGACACGCCGCGATCCTTCTTGGCGGCGTCGATCTGAGCAACGGGAACGTCGCAGACATCGAGGTTACCGGCCTGGAACTCCTTGTAAGCGGTCTCCATGTCCTTGATGACCTGGAAGTGGATGCCATCGATCTTGGCCTTGTCGCCATAGTAATCGTCGAACTTCTTGAGGTTGATCTCCTGACCATCCTCCCACTTGCCGTCCATCATGAACGGGCCGTTACCGACCGGTGCAAGGTAGAAGCTCTTGGCATCGGACTCGGCGCACTCGGGAACCGGGGCCAGAGCCGGGTGAGAGGCGACGAAGGGGAAGTCGGCGTAAGCGGAAGACAGCTTGACGACGAGGGTCTCATCGTCGGGGCAGGTAACACCGCTGAGTTCAGTAGCGTTACCGGCAAGCAGATCGTCATAGCCCTCGACCATGGAAAGGTGATAGGAGACCTCGGAAGGGCCATACTCGGTAGCGATGGCCGACTTGGTGTTGACCAGACGCTCCCAACCGAGCTTGAAGGACTTGGAGGTAACGTCGTCACCGTTGTGGAACTTGGCCTTCTTGATCTTGAAGGTGAACTCGGTGGCGTCGTCGTTGGCCTCGAAGGACTCGCAAGCCAGCGGAACGATCTCGCCCTTCTCGGCGTCATAAGAGGTCAGAGCGTCAAAGAGCTGGTACTCGACCTGAGTGCCCTGGTCCTCCTGGACATTGTAGGGGTCGATGCAGACCGGGTTGTTGATGTAGAAGTTCAGCGTCGAACCGGACTCAGAACCGGAAGTGTCGCCGCCCTTCTTGCCGCATGCGGCAAGAAAAGCCATGGAGCTCGCAGCGAGGGTGCCGCCAACAAAGGCGCGACGACCCATAACGGGCTGGTGGAACATAGAATCAGCCATGCCATCCTCCTTATGAGATAGGACAAAGTAAGTTCGGTCGGGCAACGTCAAGACAGCCCAATCGAACCATTCAAACGCGGTCCGCCGTTTTGGCTGGTTATACAAAGCGGACCAACGTATTGCAATACAGTAGCGCATTTTATGCACGATTTGGGGCTAATTCCGGTTAACGGTCGAGATTTTCTTTAGTTGGGCGAAGTATATGAGGATATTTTGACTCTGTTACAAATATGTAAACAAAAAGGATCCCGCACTTGCGGGACCCTTTTCAAGTATTTATGCGGCTCGTGATTAGTAGCCCACGATGCCCTGCGGGAAGAAGAACATGCACAGCACGACGCACACGGCAAACACGACAGCCATGATGACGGTCAGGCGGTCAAGGTTCTGCTCCATAACGCCCGTGGCAGAGCTGGAGTTATACAGCGAGCTGGCAATCATATCCGAAACGCCGGTACCCTTACCGGAATGCATCAGGACGAGAATCGTCAGCGCCACGGCAGAAACAGCCCAAACGACAAACAGAAGAATCTGGAACGGACCCATAGATAAGCTCCTTAATAGAACAGTTTAAACTCCAGTACTGTACCACAATCCCCCGCTCTTCCCTACCTGCCACTCAAGGACGGGGCGGAAATGGCAGAAATACCAAAAAGGGGGTTGTCCGGTTGTGGACAACCCCCTTGCTAGAAAACGGTATTTGTTTTCTATTAGGCCTCGGTAGCGAGCACGCGGCCCGTCATCTCGGCGGAAGGCTCAATACCAGCCATGGTGAGCATGGTCGGAGCGATATCGGAAAGACGGCCGTCCTCGATACCGGTGAGCTTGGCCTTCTCATCAACGATGATGAACGGCACGCGGTTGGTGGTGTGAGCCGTAAACGGATGCTTGGAACCGTCGGAAGCAACGTCAAACATGTGATCGGCGTTGCCGTGGTCGGCGGTAATCAGTGCAAAGCCGCCCTTGGCGAGAATCGCCGGGACCACCTTGGACAGGGCATCGTCAACAGCCTCAACGGCCTTAACGGCAGCGTCGAAGACACCGGTGTGACCAACCATGTCGCAGTTCGCGAAGTTCACGATGTAGAAATCAGCGCAATCCTCGTTGATGGCGGCGACGAGCTTCTCGGTAACCTCGGGAGCGCTCATCTCGGGCTGCAGATCGTAGGTAGCAACCTTGGGGGAAGCGACGAGCACGCGCTCCTCGCCCTCCTTGGGCTCCTCGATGCCACCGTTGAGGAAGAACGTCACGTGGGCGTACTTCTCGGTCTCGGCAGTGTGCAGCTGCTTCAGGCCATTGGCGGCGATAACGTCGGCCAGGACGTTCTCGGGGAACGTCTTGGGGAAGGCGACCTCGACGTCAAACGTCGGATCATACTCGGTCATCGTCACAAAGTGCGAAAGCTTGATCTGCTCGCGCTCAAAGCCGTCGAACTCCTTGTCCGTGAACACGCGGGTCATCTGACGAGCGCGGTCGGGACGGAAGTTGAAGAAGATGGCCGCGTCGCCCTCGTGAATGCCCTCGTTGTGGGCAGCGAAGGGCTCGACGAACTCGTCGCCGCGCGGGTCCTTCTCGTAGTAGGCCTTGATACCGGCAACGGGGTCGGTATCAGCATCGGACGCGTTGACCATGACGTCGTAGGCGCGCTGGATGCGCTCCCAACGATTATCGCGGTCCATGGCCCAATAACGGCCCGAGACGGTGGCAACGCGAGCGTCGCAACCGGTCTCCTCGGAGATCTTAGCCAGGAAGGCGCAGAACTCACTCATGTAACCGGCACCGGACTGCGGGTCAACGTCGCGGCCATCCATGAAGGCGTGGACGCGAACGGTCTTGACACCGTGCTCGGCAGCCATCTTGACCAGAGCCTCGACGTGGTTCATGTGAGAATGAACACCGCCAGGGCTCATAAGGCCCATGAGGTGGAGAGTCTTACCGTCAGCCTTGACATCGTCCATAGCCTTGACGAAAACCTCGTTCTTGGCGATGGAGCCGTCCTTGATGGCATTGTTGATGCGCGAAAGCTCCTGGAACACGATGCGGCCGGCACCGATGTTGAGGTGACCCACCTCGGAGTTACCCATCTGGCCGTCGGGAAGGCCCACGTCCTCGCCCGAAGCACCGAGCGTGGTGTGGGGGTACTTCTCGTACAGGCCATCAAGGAAGGGCGTCTTGGCAGCGGCGACGGCGTTCTCGCCATCGGCCGGAGCAAGGCCGCAGCCATCCATGATAATCAGGAGTGCAGGAAGATGACGTTGTGCCATATGTCCTACTCGCCTGCCTTGACGACCATAGAGGCGAAGTCGGCAGCCTTGAGCGAAGCGCCGCCCACGAGGGCGCCGTCAACGTCGGGCTTGGCGACGAGCTCGGCGATG
Organism: Collinsella aerofaciens; assembly: GCA_048184855.1. Classification (GTDB taxonomy): domain Bacteria; phylum Actinomycetota; class Coriobacteriia; order Coriobacteriales; family Coriobacteriaceae; genus Collinsella; species Collinsella aerofaciens_CA. The sequence goes on along the minus strand of DBEYYU010000036.1, from coordinate 1,155 downwards.
TTGCCGGGCTTGGCGGAACCGCCATACAGCACGCGGATGCCGTTAGCGAGCTCCTCGCCGAACATCTCCTTGAGGGTCTCACGGATAGCACCGCAGACCTCCTGAGCGTCCTCGGCGGTAGCGGTCTTGCCGGTGCCGATGGCCCAGATGGGCTCGTAGGCGACGACGACCTGCTTGGGGCAGGTGATCTCAAGACCAGCAAGGCCAGCCTTGACCTGGTTCACGACGTGCTCGACATAGGTGCCAGCCTCGCGGACCTCGAGGGACTCGCCGCAGCAGAAGACGGGAACAAGGCCGGCGGCAACGAGAGCCTTAGCCTTCTTGTTCTGGTCCTCGTCGGTCTCGTGGAAGTAGTCGCGACGCTCGGAGTGACCGATGATGCAGTAGGTGCAGCCAGCGGACTTGAGCATGTCGCAAGAGGACTCACCGGTGAAGGCACCCTTGGCCTCCCAGTACACGTTCTGTGCACCGAGGGCGATGGGGGCAGCCTGAATGCGGTCATGAACCGTGGTGATGTCGATGGTCGGAGGGCAGACGAGCACCTCGACGCCAGCCGGAACCTCGGGCAGAGCCTGAGCCAGCTCGTCGGCGAGCTTGGCAGCCTCGGCGACGTCGTTGTTCATCTTCCAGTTACCAGCGATAAGAAGGGTGCGATTAGGCATCGAGAAGCGCCTCCACTCCGGGCAGGGCCTTACCCTCGACGAGCTCCATGGAAGCGCCACCACCGGTGGAGATCCAGCTCATCTTGTCGGCCAGGTTGAACTTGTTGACAGCTGCGACAGAGTCGCCACCGCCGATGATCGAGGTGCAGTCGGCCTCGGCGACAGCCTCGGCGATAGCCTGGGTGCCGTGAGCAAAGTTGTCGAACTCGAAGACGCCCATGGGGCCATTCCAGAACACGGTCTTGGCGCCCTTGACGGCCTCGGCGTAGAGCTCCTCGGTCTTGGGGCCGATGTCCATGCCCTCACGATCGTCGGGGATAGCGTCGGAAGCGACAACCTCGGGGACAGCGTCCTCGCCAAAGTGATCGGCAACGCGGTTGTCGATGGGGAGCAGGATCTTGACGCCCTTCTCCTCGGCCTTCTTGAGCATCTCGCCAGCGCGCTCGACCCAGTCCTCTTCCTTGAGGGACTGACCGACGGACAGGCCCTGAGC
>DBEYYU010000035.1:0-10060 GCA_048184855.1 Collinsella aerofaciens | reverse complement strand
CTCCAAGGTGGCCGCGAGCATGCGCGTGTACGTGGCGGCGGGCGCGGACGGCGGCTTTGACGCCGTCCCGACCGGCAGGGACGGCCGCGCCGGCACCGAGCCCGCGAAGGGCTGGACCGACCTCACGGCCCAGTGCGGGGTCTCGGTCGACGGTAAGACCTTCACCGTGCGCACCGGCGACCTGATCGCCGCGCTCGGCGGGGTCGACGCCTTTACCGCGGGCGCCCGCGTGGTCGCCGTGTACAATGCGCCGCTCAACGGCGCATGCAGCCACGGCATCGCGAAGGGCAACCCCAACGAGGTCTACCTGCGCTATCCGCGCTCTCCCTTTGCCGACCAGTCCGGTGACGCCGGCTTCACCCGCACGCCGAGCGACGATGCGTGCGCCTACACCTGGGATCTCGCGCTCACCAAGCGCGGCAGCGACGGCGACAAGCCACTGCCCGGGGCGGTCCTGAGCATCGCCGACGACCGCGGTCGCACACTGGTGGCCGACGGCACGTGGGATGCAGAGGGCAAGGCCGCCGTCACCACGGGCGAGGACGGTCGCGTGACCGTCTCGGGCGTGGACTCGGGCAAGCTGGAGGTCCGCGAGCTTAAGGCGCCCAAGGGCTACACCGCCTTTAAGGGCACGCGCTCCGTGAGGGTCAAGGCCGAGGGCCTGGACGTCGACCAGGTGGCCGCCGCCAAGCCCAAACTCACCATCACGGCCGAGTCGCCCCTGCGCGCCGACAGCGCGGACGGGTCGACGGGCAGCCTGGAGGTGTCGCTCATCAATACGCCCACCGGCACACCCCCTAGCACTACCACCGGAGGCTTTATGCCCTCGACTGGCGATATGGCAATGTACGCCGCGGCCGCCGCAGCGGTCGCCGGAGCCGCGCTCATCGTGGTCGCGCTCCTGGTCAAGCGGGGAGGTGGCAGACATAAAGAGTTCCTGGCAGCCCCACCGAGAGCGGGGCGAGACGTAGCGAAGTAGATGCTAAGACACAGACAGACAGATTTAGATCAAATGGAATTCGGGCAGAAAGCAGAGGAAAAGAAGATGAGCATGAGCAAGAACATCGCACGCCTGGCAGTAACCGCCGGCCTCACAGCAGCGTTGAGCTTTGGCGGAGTCATGGCCCCGGTGACCATGGCGTTTGCTGATGGTGCGACTGCTTCGACCAATAGCATTAAGATCAATAAGAACGAAGACAATGGCAGCGTGAAGTACAAGGCCTACCAGATTTTCGAGGCCGATGTCGTGGATGAGGACGGCAAGACTGACAAGGTCGTTTCGAATGTTAAGTGGGCAACTGGCGTTGAGGACGCGACGCAAAATGCCATCATCGAGGCTATCAACAAATATAAGGAAGGCGCTCTGAAAACCGATGCCAGCCCGCAGGATGTTGCCAATTGGCTGACTGCCAACATTATCGGGACCACAAACACGACGGTTCTCAAAGACACCGATTTGCTCAATACGCTTGCTGGACTGGTTGCGAAGGATGTCGCTCCGACCATCCCGACGGGCGCTACGGAGGCTTCGTTTGCGGCGGGCAACAAGGTTTCTTTCGACAAATCTGGTTATTACCTGTTCCTGACTGACAAGGACACTTTAGCTCCGGATGGGTCGGAAGCTGACAACAAGAATACTGCCACTTCTCCGATTTATGCCGTTGTGGGCGCCGGCGATGTGGTGGTTACCGAGAAGACCAGCATTCCTACCGTCAACAAGGCTGTTATGGATGACAAGGACAAAAATTGGGTGACAGCGGAGAACGGAGACATTCTTACCAAACCCAATAAGGCCGCTGACTCTGCTATGGACGATTGGGTCGATTACAAACTCGTCGGTACGGTTGCGAGTAATATCGACACCTATAGCGACTATAAATACGTCTTCACGGACAAACTGCCCAATTCCATGACGCCCAAGTTCGTCGATGGCAGCGAGAATAATGTTCCGGATGTCACGGTTACGATCGGTAACCAGACCGTAAAGAATGATGCCGTGCAGGGCTACACCACAAATCTCTCGGATGATAACGAACTTACCGTTAACTTCAAGAACCTGAGGAATTGTGTTGACGTTGACGATAACCCCATTGCCGTCAACGCTAGCTCGAGGGTGACCGTCGAGTATCAAGCCAAGCTCGACTCCTCCAAGATTTTCGACAGCAATAATGTCATTAAGGAAAAGTTCAAGGATCTTATCGGCAAGGCTCAGGAGAATACGGTTAAGCTTACCTATTCTAACAACCCGAACGGTACAGGCGAGGGCAATACGGTAATTCACCCTGCCTATGACTACACCTATGGCATCGATGTCACCAAGGTGGGTTCCGATAATGAAACTAAGGGGCTCGAAGGCGTTGAGTTCACGCTTCAGGAGCAGGGTGATACGAAAAACTTTATCAAGGCAAACGGCACCAAGACGACCAATAGTGAGCAGGCCAAGCTGAGGACCGACGCAAAAGGCAAGATTAACGTTGTCGGTCTCGATGAAGGCACCTACATCCTGAAAGAGGTCACTCCGGCGCCTGGCTACAATAACTCCGCAGCAAACGGTGTGACCTTCACCATCAAGCGCGAGCTCAATCAGACCGGCGACGAGGTTATCCCCAGCGTTGATTCTGCAATCAAGGCAGCAGATGGCGTGGTCAAGGACAACAAGGCTACCGCATCTACCGGCAAGCTCAGCTTCATCATTGTCGACCAGAAGGGCTCCAACCTCCCGCTCACCGGCCTCAACGGCGTGACCTTCACTTGGATCGCTGGTGGCGCGGTGCTCGTCATCGGCGTGGCGCACCTCATCCGCAGCCGTAAGCAGGCTGAGGAGTCCGAGCAGGAGTAACGCTCGCTCACCCATCCCTTTGGCAGGTGGGAAGTGATGGCCATGAGACTTGCGGACACTTTTCTCGTCCATCGACGTTCTTGCTTTGCCATTCTCTTTTCGGGGCAGACTCCGCGCTGGAGTCTGCCCCGTTTTTTTGGATAACGCAGCCAGCCTCCACCGTCCGATGCGGGTACGTTCGTCATCGCGTTTCTTGACTCGTATGAGGTTCGGATTAAGGTCCGTAGGCGCACGCGCGGTGCGGACGGTAGAAGGCATTTGCGCCGCAACAAGCGCAAATAAGAATGCCCGGGGGTAGGATCCCGGGCATTTAACAAAACCAGAAAACTAGGCCGCCCGCGCTCCCAAACATTTACGCGGGGTGCGTCGTTTTCTATTGACATTGTATCCCGAATCGCCCAGCCGATCCGGGATATTCTGAAAACTCAAATATGGGCCTAGGCACGAACGGAATCTCGTCAATTCCGAAAATTATGTATAATTCCAATATAAACTGGAATCAAACGAAAACGATGGAAATGAACGAAGCGCTAATCTACTTACAAGAAGCACTAGGCCTCTCCGCCAAGGCCAAAACTTGGCCTGGGTTCGCACGTTTGCCGCTGCATCTGCGGGCGATTGAGGTCCGCGCTGTTGACGCAAACGGTTTTTCGTTTTTGCTTGCAAGTTTGCCTACTGGCGTCGGGCTTCCCGAGGCTAGGAGGGTCTATAGCCAGCTAGCCTTGCGCGCGGAGACTCCTGTTGTCGTTTCGTTTCCTGATGCCGATGCACGTCAGCGCAAAGCATTGGTCGCACAAGGGATTCCCTTTGTCTGCCCAGGTAGACAGGCTTTTCTTCCATTTATGGGCACGGCCTGCACGGAGAGGGGCGGTGTCCGGTTTCGCAATCACGCGACCAAGATGTCGCCCAACGCGCAGGCTGCCGCAATCTGGGGAGCAGCCCAGGAGCCATATCGTCCCTATGACCTTTGTCGTGCGCTTGGGATCTCGGCAAGCCGTGCGAGTGAGGCCATAACCGAGCTTGTCGACAGGGGGCTCGCGAGGCGCGAACGTTGCGAGCGACGTGTCGTCGTGCTCCCTGTCGCCGTTGATCTTTTGCTCAGCGAGCACATGGCAGAGCTCTCCTCGCCTGTCTCGAAGGTCATTTTTGCAAGGAAGACGCCGCAGATCGAGTATCTTGTTGACGCCGGGGAGACGGCGCTCGCTGCGCGTTCGATGCTCGCTGCGCCGGGCATGGAACAAAAGGCCGTCTTAAGAAGTGCATGGCGTAAACTGAGCGACCTCGAAGTCGCAGACGGGGAGTTGCCGGATAACGAAACGGCGATGATCCAAGTGTGGCGCTATGCGCCCGTGTTTGCCGGCTCCTCCCGTGTCGACGACATTTCGCTTGCGCTATCTTTGGCGGCAATCGACGATGAGCGAATTCAGCTCGAAGTCGATCGCATGTTTGGAAAGGAATATCCATGGCAAGAAGCGCTGTAGAAGGTCTCCAAGAATTTCAGCAGCATATGCAAGAAGCTGCAGGATCGTATGCTCTTATCGGCGGCACGGCATGCGACATTTTGCTCTCGGAGGCGGGACTTCCGTTTAGGGCGACTCACGATTTTGATGTGGTAATTGTCGCCGATGACCGGTTGCCTCAGACGGCAGAAGCTATATGGACTTTGGTGCGTGATGGCGGCTACCGCTGCGGCTGGGGCGAAGGTAAAGACTCATGCTTTTATCGGTTTACAGAGCCAAAGAGGCCGGGTTACCCCCATATGATCGAACTCTTCGCGAAGTGCCCCGACTTTCTAAAGGGTCGTGAGGGGATTGATGTGGCGCCAATTCACGTTGATGAAAACATAAGCAGTCTTTCGGCAATTTTGTTGGACGATGCTTACTACAGCTTGTTCCTTCAGGGAATTCGGACCGTAGGCGGCGTTTCGGTCCTGGGTACGGAATACATTGTCCCGTTCAAAGCGAAGGCGTATCTCGACCTAAAAGCTAGAAGGGAAGCGGGGGAGAACGTTGATTCGAAGAAGGTAAAAAAGCATAAACGCGATGCGCTGAGGCTTGCTCAGCTGCTTGGCGAGTCGGAAGGTGTCGACCTGCGCGGAGAACTGAAGGACGATATGATTGCGTTTGTTAAAGATTGTGAGGTGGGCGACGTCAATCTGAAACAGATCGGGGTTGCGGGCGCAACGATGGCGCAGTTGCTTGAGACGATGAAAGCAACATATGGCTTGATTGGTTGAGTGTGGTTACGTGGCCCGGACGGTGCAGTCTAGCTGCGTTGTCCGGCGCGGAAGCTCGCTAATCGGCTATTATTTGTTTAGACAACCTGAGCTATAGAGGAGTGACCGGCGATGGTGCAGGGCGCCAAACATATGAAGAGCAATAACGCCGCGGACAACGGTGGCTCAAGCCCTCAGCCCAAACCTCAACAAAAGCCCAAGCGCCGTCGCAAGCGGCTGCCGCGCTGGGCCGACCGGCTCATCACCATCGTCATCATCCTTATTGGCGTGGGCCTTATGACCTGGCCGTGGATTTTGGACCGGCTCGAGGCCTCGGGCGTGTTCAACCAGATCAGCACCGTGTCCAGCACCGTGGACGCGCTGTCTGCCGAGGAGCGCGAGCGCATCCTGCTACAGGCGCGCTCCTTTAACGAGCAGCTGGCGGGCGAGGCCACCGAGCTTCCCGTCGACCAGATCGAGCCCTACGCCCAGCAGCTCATCTTTGACCGCGACCCCATGATGAGCTGGGTCGAGATCCCCTCCATCGACGTGAGCATGCCCATCTACCACGGCACGAGCGAAGAAGTCCTCATGGCGGGCGTCGGCCATCTGGAGGGCACGAGCCTGCCGGTGGGCGGCACCTCGACGCATTGCGTGCTCACCGCGCACTCGGGCATGCGCAACCTGAGCATGTTCGACGACATCCATTCGCTAGAGCCCGGCGACCTTGTGCTGCTGCACACCATGAACAAGACGCTCGCCTACAAGATGGTGGACTCTGAGGTCGTGCTGCCCGAGGAGATGGAGTCGCTGACCATCGAGCCCGGCGCCGACAAGGTGACGCTCGTCACCTGCACGCCTTACGGCGTGAACGACCATCGCCTGCTGGTGCACTGCGTGCGCACCAAGTACAGCAAGAAGGACGTCGACAAGCAAAAGTCGCTGGCCGGCCGCCACTGGGGCAAGCGCGAGTTTGCCGTGCTTATCGTGGTCGTGGCCATTGTGCTGTTGCTGCTGGACATCGTGATCCACGCGGTCCGCAAGCGCCGCAAGGCCAAGGTCTCGGCATAAGACATTCTTCAGAACCACCACAAAGGGGACAGGCACCTTTGTGGTGGTCGGGACTTCCAAACCATCACAACATTCGATGAAAATCGCGATTTTGGCGATAAGCGTCGAATGTTGTGATGCTTTTCGTTGCGGACGAGACGGTTTTCGCTGCGGTCGAGACGGTTTTCGCTATGCACGGTGCGGTTTCGTTGCAGAACCGCCAGCCCTTCGCCTGCCAGCCCGCCGCCCTCGTTACGTTTTCGCTGCATTTGGGTAAAGCACCTGCTCCAAGCGGCGTTGCCTTGTATACTAGAGCGGTTTATCTGTTATGCGGAAGGGAGCGCCTATGGCACTCAGCGAGAAAGACGTGCGCGGCATCGCCGAGTACGCAAAGATCGCACTGACCGATGACGAGCTCGCCCAGATGACGTCCTACCTGAACGACGCCGTCCAGATGCTCGAGCCCGTCCTGCAATATGACTTGCCCGACGTGGAGCCCACGTTCCATCCTATCGGAAGCCTGTCCAACGTGATGGGCGATGACCTGCGCGAGCCCGAGCGCGACCTGCCGCTCGACGTCGCGCTCGAAAACGCCGGCAGCGCGCGCGACCGCTACTTCCGCGTGCCGTCCATTTTGGGAGAGGGGGAGAGCGAGTAATGGCGCTAAGCTTCGATTCCCTTACCGCCGCCCAGATTGCCGCGGGCGTTGCCGCCGGCGACTTTACCGCTACCGAGGTGGCCCAGGCCTCCCTTGCCGCCATCGAGGCGCGCGAGGGCGGGGTCCAGGCATTCTTGCAGGTGGCGCCCGAGCTTGCGCTCGAGGCCGCTGCGCGCGTGGATGCCGACCGTGCCGCAGGCAAGCCGCTGCCCCCGCTCGCGGGCGTGCCGCTGGCCATTAAGGACAACATGAACCTCGTGGGCACGCGCACCACCTGCGCTTCCCGCATGCTCGAGAACTACCAGAGCGTCTACACCGCCACCTGCGTCCAGCGCATGCTCGATGCCGGCTGCCTGCCCATGGGCAAGGCCAACATGGACGAGTTTGCCTTTGGTAGCTCCACCGAGAGCTCGGCGTTCCATCGCACCAACAACCCCTGGGATACCGAGCGCGTGCCCGGCGGCTCCTCGGGCGGCTCCGCTGCCGCCGTCGCCGCGGGCGAGGTCGCGCTCTCGCTGGGCTCGGACACTGGCGGTTCCATTCGCCAGCCGGCGTCGCTCTGCGGCGTGGTGGGCTTTAAGCCCACATATGGCGCCGTGAGCCGTTACGGCGTGGTTGCCTTTGGCTCGTCGCTCGACCAGGTGGGTCCCTTCGGCCGCACGGTCGAGGATGTCGCGCTGGCCATGAACGCGCTTACCGGCGCGGGCCACGATCCGTACGACTGCACCAGCCAGGATTGCGCCGTCGACTTTACCGAGCATCTCAACGACAGCATCGAGGGCAAGCGCGTGGGCGTCATCCCCGCGTTTATGGAGGCCGAGGGCCTGACGCCCGAGGTCAAGGCCGCTGTTCAGCGCGCCGCCCAGGAGCTGCAGAACCAGGGCGCCGAGCTGGTCGAGGTCGACCTGCCGCACCTGGACGCCGCCATCGCCGCCTACTACGTCATCGGCCCTGCCGAGGCGTTCTCCAACCTGGCACGTTTCGACGGCATTCGCTACGGCTACCAGGAGGAGGGCTGCGCCAATCTGTCCGACCAGAGCTCGCTTTCGCGTGCCCATGGCTTTGGTGCCGAGGCAAAGCGCCGTCAGATGCTCGGCGCCTACCTGCTGAGCTCGGGAGTGTACGACAAGTACTACTACGCTGCGCAAAAGGCCCGCACGCTCATCACACAGGACTACGACGCCGCGTATGCCAAGGTGGACACCATCCTCATGCCCGCCTCGCCGCGCACGGCCTTTAAGTTTGGCGAGATCAGCGACCCCACGCAGATGTACCTCTCCGACCTGTACACCATCTCGCTCAACATTTGCGGCAACGGTGGTATCTCGGTGCCGTTGGGCCTGGGCGAGGATACTCAGCTGCCCGTTTCTGCCCAGCTGGTTGGTCCGGCGTTTAAGGACCGTCAGCTGCTTATGTTTGCCCGCGCCCTGGAGCGTGGCTTTGCCGATGCCGCCACGGGTGCGCCCGCGCTTTCCGTTGCGCCCGATTTTGCCGGGAAGGGAGGCGAGCTGTAATGAAGGAGCTTTCCGAGGTCCTGCAGGATTGGGAGGCCGTGATCGGCCTGGAGATCCATACCGAGCTCACCGCACTCGATACCAAGATGTTCTGCAACTGTAAGCTCAGCCACGATGACGAGCCCAACGCCAACGTGTGCCCGGTGTGCCTGGGCCTGCCCGGCGCCCTGCCGGTGCCCAACAAGCGCGCCATCGAGAGCATCGTCAAGGCCGGTCTCGCCACCAACTGCGAGATTCAGCGCCACTCGATGTTCTACCGTAAGCACTACTTCTATCCCGATATGGCCAAGAACTTCCAGACCACGCAGGGTCCGGTCGCCTTTGCCATGTACGGTCACCTGGACCTGGACGTGACCGGTCGCGGCGCCGCCGAGCGCCCCGACTGCGCGTTTGGCGAGGCCGAGGCTCAGAGCCTGGCGAGCGCCTCGGCCAACGCCGAGGGCCTGTCCACGTCCATGACATCGACCATGCGCGAGGGCAATCAGCGTGCCGGCCATCTGGCCAGCTACGACGCGTCCAACCTACAGATGCCCGAGCGCCGCGAGGATGGTTCCTACACGGTGTCCATCCGCATCCTGCGCATCCACATGGAGGAGGACGCCGCCAAGATGGTGCACGTGGGCGGTGCCGAGGGCCGCATTACCGCCGCGGCCGAGTCGCTCGTCGACTACAACCGCTGCGGCACGCCTTTGATTGAGCTCGTCACCGAGCCCGACCTGCGCACGCCCGAGGAAGCTCGCCTGTTTATGGAGAAGCTCCGTCGCATCTTTGTGACACTGGGCATTTCTGACTGCTCCATGGAGAAGGGCTCCATGCGTTGCGACGGCAACGTGTCGCTGCGCCGTCGCGGCGAGACCAAGCTGGGCACCAAGACCGAGCTCAAGAACCTCAACTCGTTTAAGAGCCTGCATGACGGCCTTGCCTACGAGATCTGCCGTCAGGCCGAGGTGCTCGAGGAGGGCGGCATCATCTATCAGGAGACCCGCCACTGGGAGCCCAGCCGCAAGCGCACCATGGTCATGCGCGTCAAGGAGACGGCCGACGACTATCGTCTGTTCCCCGACCCCGATCTGGCGCCGTTCGATCTGGACGACGAGTTCATTGACCGCTGCCGTGGCGAGATCCCCGAGCTGCCCGATGCCAAGCGTGCCCGTTTTGAGGCCGACTTTGGCATTAAGACGGCCGATGCCGAGCAGATTGCCGGCGACCCGGAGTTTGCCGAGTTCTTTGAGGCTGCTGCTACCGGTATGGCTGGCAAGGAGGCCCAGACGGTTGCAAACCTGCTGGTCAACGAGATAATCGCCTACCTTAAGGGCGCGGGTGTGTCACTCGCCGAGTCCGGCATCGCGCCGGCTCAAGTGGCGGCGCTGGCCAAGCTGCTGGCGACCGATGCCATCAGCTCCAACCAGGCACACGAGGTCTTTGAAGCCATGGCCCAGACCGGCGACGACCCCAACAAGATCGTCGACGAGCGCGGCATGCGTCAGGTGAGCGATGCCGGCGCGCTGCAGCCGATTGTGGACGAGGTGCTGGCAAACTGTGCCGATCAGGCGCAGCAGTATCGTGACGGAAACCAGAAGGTTATCGGCTTTTTGGTGGGCCAGTGCATGAAGGCGAGCCGCGGCAAGGGCAACCCGAAGCTCTTCAACGAGTTGCTGAGAACGTCGCTCTCGTAAGCGGGAACCCGGGAGCCCCGGCAGGGCGGGTGCTTCCTCAAAATTTCGAACAGTCCTGCGCAAGACGAAGGCCACATTAAGTGGCCTTCTTTGCGTGCGGAACTCGCG
>DBEYYU010000034.1:0-32435 GCA_048184855.1 Collinsella aerofaciens | reverse complement strand
CAACTGCATTATGGACGCACCGGAAAACGACATCCTCGTGATTGCCGACGGTGCCGCCTTTGGACCAGAAATTGCGGAAGCAGCTGCTCTATTGCGCCGAAAGAACATCAAGCTATTCCTACCGGAATCGTTTGAATGGCTCGTGTTGAAGTCGGGATTATTCAACAGCAAACACATTAAGGACATGCTGCTTAACCCCGCTGAACATATCGAAAGCTCAAAGTTCTTTAGCTGGGAGAAGTTCTTTACTGCAGAACTCATCGAATGCTCACGAGACACACGTTTTCGATATGACAAGAGCTGCTTGAACGAGGAGTACCTGAACCCCACCGCTCTTGCAGCTCTGGAGGATACTTTGCCGGACCTTGGCATTACTTCGCACTAAAACGAGAAGTACTCACTGTCGGAGGATAGGTTTGGTCCGAGCCACGGGTCGCCATCGAGGAAGAACTCAGGCCAGTGCTGCATGAACAGCGCCTGCTCACGCTTCCAGCGGCGCAGCTTTTCCTCGTTGGCCTCTTCCCTGCCGCGCGAGGTGAACTCGTAGTGGTACAGCTCGGCATAGGGCGTAAAGATGGTGCGGTAACCCGCCTCCCACACGCGCAGGCAAAAGTCTGCGTCGTTAAAACCGACGGCGAATTCCTCGTTGTAGCCGCCGACGCGCTCAAATACGTCGCGTCGCACCATCTGGCAGGCACCCGTCACGGCGCTAAAGTTGCCCGGGCGCACGGCACGGGCAAGATAGCCCTCGCGCTTTGCCGAGAAGTCCTGGTTGGCATGGGCAAGTGCGCCACGCACGCCAATCAAAATGCCGGCATGCTGCACCAGATGATCGGCAAAGTAGAGTTTGGCGCCCACCACGCCCGCATCGGGACGCTGCAGATAGCCCATCATCTCTTCGATAAAGTCCGGGCTTATGACCTCGGTATCGTTGTTCAGCAGCAGCAGGTAGTCACCCTTGGCGTGCTTCACACCAAAATTGATGATCTGAGAGTAATTGAACTCGCCCGGCCAGTACACAACGCGCGCGATGCCCTTGCCTTCGGATGCTGCAGCCACGCGCTCTGGCAGGGTTTCGTAATACGCAAACGTCTCCGGGGCTTCACTGTTGTTCTCCACCAAGACGATCTCGTAATTGGTATACGTGGCCTTCTGGGCGATCGACATCACACAGGCATCGAGCGTCTCAATGTGATCCTTGGTGGGGATCACAATGCTCACCAGCGGCGCAGGCTCCGGCAGCGCATGGCGCATGCGGTAGACAAACGGCGTCTCGGTCTCCTCGACCGTTCCGTGAACGCCCAGCGCGTTAAAGTGGCGCTGCAGCGCAAGACGACCCGCTTCAATGGCATACGGCTTGCTATCGGCAGAGCCATCGGCGGTCGATCCCGGATGCACGCGCCAGTGATACAGCACATGCGCAACGTGCTCAAAGCGCGCGCCGGCTGCAAGGCAGCGAAGCGTCAAGTCGTAGTCCTGGGCGCCCGCAACGTCTTCTGGGGACATACCAATGTGATCGATGAGCGCCTTCTCCACCATCAGGAAATGCGTCACGCAGTTATGGCTATAGAGCAGGTCGACGTTGAGTACGGTCTTAAAGACCGGCTGGCCCCACTCCCCCGTTTTCTGGAACATGTCCTCATCACAGAACAGGACCTGGGGACGCTCGCCCTCGGCCGCCTTGTTCAGCGCGGAAACATACTGGAATAACGCGTCCGGTTCCAGAATGTCATCGTGGTCCAAGAAAGCGATGTAGTCGCCTGTCGCTTGCTCGATACCTGCGTTGGTGTTGACCACAATGCCGCCGTTGCCGGGAAGCTCGATGCGACGGATGCGCTCGTCGTTGGCACCTGCCGCAAGGGTGGCCACCGCGTCCCATTCGGGCGAGGCGTCCATAAGCAGCAATTCCCAGTTGTCATAGCTCTGGGCTTGCACCGATTCCAGCAGCTCGCGCAGGTAGACCCAATCAGTCTTGTAGCACGGCACCACAATGCTCACGAGCGGTCTATAGGCAAAGGCCGCCGAAGCGACACGCTGGCACGCCAAATCGCCCGGCTTTGCGCGATGCTGCTCAAACCAACGTCGATAAGCTGCGTCGTCTGCACGCGCGTCCTTCATACGGTTCCAGCTGTCGTCGACCATGCCGTTGTACAGGCGACCATCCATGGCGCAAAACCCGCTTTGGATCCGCTCTGTGGGATCGCTCACGATCGCGACAAAATCTCGTATATCCTGAGGCATCTCAACACTCAGATACGATTTATTGATGCGGCATCCGTTCTGCTGCGGAACATCGACCTGCGATTCAAACACATGCACGGTAACATCGATGGCATTCATATGCGTATCGAAGATCTGGAGCTCAGGCGCGCACTGGGGGTCTCCCGCCCAGGTAACCTCATAGCGCCACACCGCGCCGACGTCTGCCGGCAAATAGCGAATGGCATCGATCTCGTAGCGGCCGCAGTGTTCGCCACGCTGCGCATCGCGGATAAGCGCGCACAGCGCAGGCTTTGCTTTGTAGTTAATCTTGGATTCCAATTTGGCCACGCGGCTATCGAGACGAATAGAGCCCAACCTTTGGCCACCGGATGCAAAAACGGCATCCATCGACGAGCCATCCAAAAACGGAAGCACCAAAACGGCGAGCTCGCGCTCGTAATCGGAAACAGAAGGGCATAGCGCCAGCACACGGCCATGATCGACCGGGAGCACCAGTGACGGCAAACAAGAACCGCTCGTAGTCGCATGGGCAAACGCCTGAGAGGCCTCCCGCTCAATAAGCGCGTCGACATCCTGACCGGCAAAACGAAGCAGCACAAAAAGACGGCCCTGGCTGCGGCAAAGTGCCAAACGCTTGATACTCATCTACACTTCTCGCTTTCCCAGGGCGTTCGCTGCCACGCGCTTGCAGGCACCCAGGCGCCCAAACCTCAAGACATCGTAATCGAACATGAGCTTTTTGCACGCACGGACATTGGGGGCCTTGCTGGTAAGCGCCGCACGCACCATAGCAGCAACAGAAGGAGCGCATTGTGCGAGCGCAGCATCGCTGCCCACGGCAGAACCGGCAAGCGCCGTGGCAACGGCAGCAAACACCTTGCCGCAATCCGTACTCAACAGCCTGAGCGCATCGTACAGCACCAGATCGCAGAGGAAGTACGCCAGGTCATCGGCATGCTGAGCATCGAGACCGTCGCGCTGCCAGTCAGCCAGCACCGCAGAGTAAATCTTCACGTGCTCCAGCAGACGCGTCTCGTCGTCGTAGCGCATGGTGTCCATGAGCGAACCCTTGCGCGCCACGCGGTAATCATACAGCTTGTTCGAGATAAGCGCGGTCTTGTGCGAACGACCGTACACGGCAAAATCGAAGACCTGGTCCTCGCCATACTTAACGGTTTCGTCGAACACGATCCCGTTGCCCAGCAAAAACTCACGCTTGCAGGCGGTGCGCCATGCAAACGGGCGAGATGCTTCCTTAAACAGTAGGTCGGAGCTATAGCCTTCAAACGACACATCGCGCGGGCTCAGCACATAGTTAAGCCACGGATACCCCGCCTCAAGCGGATACGGATTCGCGCCAAAGGTCAAAACGTCGCAGTCCTCGCGCTCAAAGGCATCGACGATCACGCGGCATGCATCGGGCGTAAATCGGTCGTCGGAATCCAAAAACGCAACGATAGGCGCCGTGGACGCGGCGATGCCTGCATTACGCGCACTCGACAGGCCGCCGTTCTCCTTATCGACCAGCGTAAAGCGCGCGTCCTTTTCGCAATAGGCAGCCGCAATATCGCGCGAGCCGTCCGGCGAGCCATCGTTGACCAGCACGCCTTCCCAATCGGGCATGTCCTGCGCAAGCAGGGAGTCCAGGCACCAGGCCAGGCACTCCTCCACTTTATAGATGGGAACGACAACGGAAATCTTGGGGGTAGCCATAGTCACTCGCTCCTACTGTGCGGCCGGAACGTCATCGGGGTGCGGGTTGTCGCCGTAGGTGCACTGATACGTCAGCACACGCCAGACCAGCGGCAGGCCGCCAATCTTAAAGTAATGCTTAAACGTATTGAGCTTGCCCGGCTTCTTAAAGTCAAAGCGCGAATCGATATAGGCGCGGGGCGACTTGACCATCAGGCGCAAGTCGGTCTCGCCACGCGGATCAAACAGCGACAGATCAAAGCGACCGGCATCCCAGTCGGCCTTGAGCTCGGACGAGGCTTTCTTCCAAAACTGCTCGCGCAGTTCATCGACCAGGCGCTCATCGTTCCAACGGTACGTATCGACCTTCATGCGCATTAAAATACCCTGAAGCTGAGCCTTAAGCTCGGGGCGTTCATCCAAAAAGCGCTGCATCTCGGCGTATTCGTCGCACACGCAAAATACCTTGTTGGGCGAATTAACGGAGCTCTTCTCGTTGTCTTGGCGATAGCACAAAATGGGGTCCGCGATAAACGCAGCACGCTCGGCGCATGCCCAGACCTTAAAGTTAAAACCCGCATCCTGATACGAGGCACCCGGCGTGGGAAGGAAGCGAATCTGATTGTCGTTGAGGAACGCGCGCCGATAGATAGCCGACCAAATGGAAGGTTTGCGGTAGAAGATGCCCGGGCGATCGACGGGGCGATACGCGGCGCCCGTCATATGCTCGTCGATAATCCCAAACAGCTCACGTCGCTCGCTGGGCGTGGACCAATACAGATAAAAGTCGCCCTTTACCGCATCGGCATGCTCAGCATCGGCCTTGGCGACCAGCTTTTGAAGCGAATCCTCAAACATAAAGTCGTCGGACTCAAGGATGCCCACGTACTCACCGCGCGCCATCTCCAGGCCACGGTTCATCGAGTCGCCGTAGCCGCTGTTGGCCTTGTCGATCATCTTTACACGGGGGTCGTGCTCCATGTACTCGCGGATGATATCCGGCGAGCTATCGGTGGAGCCGTCGTTGATGCAGATGATCTCGATGTCATTGAGCGTCTGCGCCACGGCGGAATCGAGGCACACGCGCAGATAGCGCTCGACATTGCAAATGGGGACAAGCAGCGAAACTTTAGGGGTATCAGAGTTCTGCAAGAGAACCTCCCGTTGAATAGCGTGTAACAGGGTTATTTTAGCAGCCGAGTTGCGGCGGGCGGCAGCGCTTGGAATTATAGAAAGCGCTCCAGGCAGGCTTTGAGACCGCGAGTCGAAAGATAGAACAGCGTGGCGTCTGCCATCGAAACGCCCGAGGTCGCCGCAACGAGCTTGTGGGCAACACGGCGAACGGCACCCTTAGCAGGCATATCCGCCCACTCCGTTCCCAAAAACGTCGTGAGGTCCATGTTGACGCGAGCCGCCACGCGATGGAAGTCATCGGCATCCAAGCGCGCCAGATCGAACACAATTAGGTCCAAAAACCAAGTTATCAGCTCGCCGGGACACAGGTCCAAAAGACCATAGGCCGCCCAGTCTTCCAAGACCTCCTCGAGCATCTTCATGTGGGCGTCAAGCTTTTTGGCGCGCGCCTCGGCACTGTTGAACTCGTGCGTCGCCGATTCGCTCTCCATCACGTAGTGGTAGAACTTGTCAGGCATGACGACGGTCCTGCGGGCAAGCGCATAAGCCGCAAATTGGAAGACGACGTCCTCGCCCAAAGCCAAACCGGGGGCGAAGCGAATGCCTTCGCGATTGAGCAGCTCGCGCGAAAAAGCCGCACGGCAGGCATAGGGCTGCGCATTCGAATGGAACAGCAGTTGAGGATCGCGGGCGCCGAAGGTACCAGCTTTGGGGCTCATGAGTTGCTGGACGCGTTTGGGGGCAGCATCGGCAGGTTCACAGACGCCGCCAAAAACGGCGGCCTCGGCATCCGCAGACTCCATGGCATGCAGCACGCGCTCGACCGTCTGGGCATCGATGTAATCGTCGGCGTCCACAAAAAAGACGGTCTCGCCCTCGGCGACATCGATACCGGCATTTCGAGCACACGAGACACCCGCGTTTTCCTGGTCAATCACCAGTACGCGATCGTCGGCCTGCGCGATCTGGCGCAACACGTTCAACGAATCATCAGTCGAACCGTCGTTGACGCAGACAACCTGAATCGAACACTCAGACTGGACCAACAGCGAATCGAGGCATCGCTGAATGGAGCGTGCAGAGTTGTAAACGGGGACGACAATGGTAACTTTAGGACACGAGGCCTCTCCCATGCCGACCTACCCCCTCAGCGATTCGATGAGGAAGGCGGCGACCACGCCTGGGCCTCCAACCGAGGCGTAATACTTAGCACGCCCCAAGGCACCATCCGTCGCAAAACTCGGATGCTCGTCAACCCAGCCCTCGGGATCTTTGAGGATGGCAGCGAGATTTGCGCGCTTCCACGGTTTGAGGTCGTCAAGCAAAAACTCCCCCGCGTCCAAGGCCGCCTGAAATTCCTTAGCCATCTGAACCAGGAACTCCTTATAGAACTTAGGCGCCAGGCGCACGTAGTTCCACATGTATGAATCGTACTTAATGAGCTGGTTGAACTTGAGCATGCGCGCGACATCGCCGCTTGCGTGGTCGCGGGCATAATCCTCTCGAATCCAACGCTCAATCTCGGCATACTCGGTATTGACGCAAAAGACCTTAGCTGAAGAATTGACCGAGGAATTCTCGTTGTCCTGGCGATACGACAACACGGCATCGTGCAGGTAAATAGCCTTATCGGCGCACGCGATCACCTTAAAGGCAAATGACGTGTCCTGAAAGGATGCCCCCGGAGTCGGCAGGAACGTAATGCCGTTGCGCTCAAGAAAATCGCGACGGTACACGGCCGACCAAATCGACGGCTTTTGCTTAAAGAACTGCGTCGTATCGCTCGGGTGCACTGGCTTGCCACAGTCCTTGGCTTTAAACATCTCGTGCAGCGAACGGCGCTCCTCGGGCTTAGACCAGTAGAAATCAAAGTTCGCCTTCGCAAAGTCGGCATTATTGCTATCGGCGGCCGAGACAAGCTTTTCGAGTGCGTCGGGCGCCATAAAGTCATCGGACTCCAAGATACCAACGTACTTGCCACGCGCCATCTCCAGACCGTGGTTCATCGAGTCGCCGTAGCCGCTGTTGGCCTTGTCGATCATCTTGACGCGCCCATCGCGCTCCATATACTCGCGGATTATCGCCGGCGAGTTGTCGGTCGACCCGTCGTTAATGCAGATGATCTCAATATCCTTGAGCGTCTGCGCCAGGGCGGAATCGAGGCACTCGCGCAGGTAGCGCTGAACATTGTAAATGGGAATAAGCAGCGACAGAACAGGGCTGCCAGAGGCGTTAGTAGACAAATGTGCTCCTTAGGAAATACCTGTCGTTTCATGGTATCAAAGGGTCAGCGCGCCAGCGGGCGTTTATATAATCTATGGAGCCTCTTGCGGGCAAAGCGGCCCCACGTCATGCGGCGGGCCCATGGCAGGTTCCTGCGTTTTATTCAAAGCTTGCCGCCAAGGTGCGCCGAGCCTTTACAATAGGACAGTCCCAAGGACGTATTCGATAGCTTCCGCGCTGCACTCACCCGCCGCGCGTGAAAGGATATATTGCCCCATGCCTTCAACCCTTCCCGCTCCCATCGATAAGCTCGCCATTGTCGTCGTTACGTACAAGCGCCAGGAACTCCTGGCCAACTTGTTCGACTCCATGACCGAGCTTACGGCAGCGCCCTGGCGCATCGTGATCGTCGATAACGAGAATTCGCGTGAGACCGAGGCCATGTGCACCGCATTCAACGAGCGCCTGGCCAACCTGTGGGGCACCGACATCGAACAGCCCGACGCGAAGGGCGGCACTGACCGCGTCATCTACGCACCACAGCTCGAAAACGGCGGCGGTGCAGGTGGCTTCTCCGCCGGCACCAAATGCGCCTACGACCTGGGCGCCCAGTGGTTCTGGGTGATGGACGACGACGTGCTCGTCATCCCCGAAGGCATCGAGCGTCTTGCCAAGTGGACCGACCGCTACGATGTCATCCAGGGTTCGCGCCTGGACTTTGACGGCGGCGCCTTCTTTTGGCAGTACCAGCTCATCCTTTCGCTTGGTATCCCCAACCCCATCGCTAAGTGGGACCTGGGCCCCAAGGGCTACCGCGCCATGAACCAGTTGTGCTTTGAAGGCGGCCTGTTCTCGCGCCGCGTGGTCGACAAGATCGGCCTGCCGGATGCGCGATTCTTCATCTACGGCGACGATGCCTGCTACGGCTACGTGGCCAGCCAGCACTTCCCCGCCGCCGTTGTTGCCGACGTGGTGCTCAAGCGTGCCCGCGCTGTCTCTAACTGGGATATCGCCGGCAAGCGCCAGCTCAACTCTACGAGCGACACCAACCGCTACTACATCATGCGCAACCGCGGTTATCTGGCCCGCTACATGCAGATTTACGGCGACTATCACCCCGCGCTGTTCCGTCTGGGCAACGTCGCGACCTTCTGCAAGGAGTTCATTCGCCTGGCTGCCGTTGACAAGTGCTTTAAGACCGGTATTCCGGCGCTGCGCCGAGGCATGAAGGACGCCCGCAAGATCGTCAAGGATCCCAACTGGAAGCCCATGCCGCCCATGAAGGACACCGAGTAACGGAAGCCGGAAACACCTCGGCGCTTAAAGCCGCTGGCACACCGTAGCCACATGCTGCCCATCAAAACCGAACCCCCAGCGCATGCGACCCACGCCGGGGCGCGGCACACGGATTTCGTCGATGCCGTCGCGCTCTATGTCGAGCAGCGCCTGCACGGCCAGCAATTCCAGGCCCAGCGCATCCACACCGGGGTCATACATCATGTTGATCGTTATCAGCGGACGTTCATCGAGCATACCGATCGTATCGGCTATGTCGAACACGGCGCCCGTAGGAAAAACCTGGATGTCGCAGCGACCCGCGCCACACTTTCGCCTCGAGGCAGGATTGGCATAGCCCGGCAAGCCAAAGCAGAGCCCCTGCAAGAGCAGATGATATGGCAGTGGCGCATCTGGGTCGGTCGCACCGATTCCCGCATCTCCTAAGATGCGGCTTAGCGCCCGCCTCACGGTATCCTCGTTCCCATGGCACAGCCCGTCGCGAAACGCATCGACGTCTCGAATGTCTTCTGCAGCGCACTCAAACCACTCAATAATCACTAGACGCAAGGTCTGGCGAAGCTCGTTATTGGGCAATCGCAAAGCACGGAGGCGATCGCCATGCTCCGGCTCCTCAGTCATATCCGTCGTGAGAAAACCGGACAGATACAGCGCTGTCCACATGCCATCGTCAGGCGAGACATCTGGCTCTGCAGTGCCCAAACAAAGCGGGACCTCAGCGCACCCATGGGCCTCGAGCAAATCAAACAAGACCGAAAGGCGGTCGAGATTCCACCCGGCAACTACCCTACTCAGACAATCGGCATATCCATACAGATCGGCACGCACAGGCGCCGTGCAGCCTCGGCCCAGAAAACCGATCACACGCTCTGGACTCGAGCAATAGGCCCTGCCAAACCGATATCCCTCGAGCCATTCACGCGCATCATCCAGGTATTCCTCGCGCCCAGCATGATTCAACAGAGCCTCGACCTCGGCATCCGAAAAACCGAACCAACGGTCACACCACGCCGACAGCGGCGTCGTCAGACAATACGAGCAGCCGCGCGAAGAAAGCGCCGCTTCGGCGGGACCGGAACACTCCCCCATCAGACACGTCAGCCGCAACGAATCGCGCGCAGTGGCAATGGCGTCAAACAGCGCACGGTCAAGTAGTTCTGCCGGATCGGCGTCGGAAGCGTCCCTCGCGCTCGCACGGCGAGACCACGCCGCATCGTACCCATCAACGAGCAATACAACCTGCTCATCGCAGGCAATCTCCAGCAGCTCTATGAGCACGCCAAGCACCGAGGCGACCTCATCCTCGCTCGCCGCGCCACGCGCAACGCGTTCGATGTGACGCACCTTGTCTCGAGCTAAATCCGGAGCCTCCAAAAGCGCCAGCAGACGAGCGCACTCGCCCGAAAGAGCATCGCGCACGACGTCGGCAATAGCGGCGCCACGCCTCGCAGCGCCAGAAAAGTCCAGCGATATCACCGGATAGCAAGCGTACTCATCCCGATAGCGCCCGCCGTCTGCATCCCAAATCTGAGCATCGGCAAACAAACGCTGACCAGCGCGACTGACCGCCGGACGCTCCAGAAAAGCCCTGAGCATCGACAAGTTCATGCTCTTGCCAAAACCCTCGGGTCGACAGCACACCACAACGGACGCGTCGCAGTCCAACACATCGGCAATAAACATGGTCTTGTCAACCAGCATGCAACGACCAATGGCATCGGCAAAATCATGCACACCGACCGGCAAAACCGCATCATCGACATGGTTGACAAGCCGTACGCCAAAAGTATCGTCACTGTTGCAATACTCCTGTTCAGACACCGTAACTTCTCCCTAAAACGCAGCACGAAGCCCATTGTAGCGAGCAGTTCAAGTGCAACGCTGGATCCGTGCAAAGGCATCGGGCAACGGTAGGAACAAAGGCCTTGAGGGGGCATAACAAATCGTTGTGCAACAAAATGGGGCCCGATGCAACTGCACCGGCCCCCATTGCGAATCTTTAGTTGTCGGGCAACCGAAAGGGACTACTCCTCGGAGTCGTTCTGCCCAGCAGCCTTCTTTTGCTGATCGAGCTTATGCTTGCCACTCACAATAGACGTGGCACCCAGCGTGGCCAAGCTTGCACTGGCAAGGCTCGCCATAACGATAAGGTCGCCCGTCTTGGGCATGTTACCGCCAGATGACTTGGTCGTTGTAGTCGTCGTGGTTGTAGTGGTCACCGTCTTGGAGTCATTTTGCTCTTGGACTTGGTTGTCAGCACCGCTCTTGTCGTCGTCTTCGGGCTGTTTCTTTTCGCCCTCGGTCTTGCTCTCGTCCTTCTTCTGACCGGACTTGTCGCCCTTCTCATCAGAGCTAGGACCCTTATCGGATTCAGCCTTCTCGGAAGCCTTGTCCTTGGAGTCGCCCTTTGCGGCTTCGGTCTTTTCCGTGGAAACCTGATCAGAGTTGTCCTTGTTCTGGGCCGAGCCGTTATTGACGCCAGCCATCAGCGAAGAACCCAGCGTAGAACCAAGCTGCTCGGAGAAAGAAGGCTTCTTGTCCGGCGAAGCAACGGGAGCGTCCGGCGCCTTATTCGAGTCGTCCTTGGAAGCATCGGAATCAGGGGTCGTGTCAGAGCCGGAGCCGTTGTTAGAGCCGGTGTCAACGGACGAATCGCTCGAGCCGGTAGATGAGTTAGAGGTGCCAGCGTCGGTCGAACCAGAAGCGTCGCTGTCCGTATTGCCGGCAGAGCTTGAAGGCGAATCGCTCGCAGCAGAGCCGTTCGAATCGGAGCCGTTCGAGGTAGAGCCGTCGTTGGTAGTGCCACCAGCAGAGCCATTACCGTCAGCATCGGTCGAGGGCGCATCCATCCTGTCATCGTTGGCATCGTCACTCGAGCCGTCATTCGAATCAGGTGTCGGCGAGGGCGCCGGCGCAGGCTCGGGCTGCACGGGCGTCGCAGCGGCAGCGGCCTCGTCCTCGGCGATATAAACCAAGCAGTCCTTCAGCTCGTTGCGGTAGCGGTTCTTCCAGCCCTCATGATACTGGGGCTGACTTGAAAACTTGGTGGCGACATTGTTGACCACGCTATTGGAGAGCGCCGTCGCAAACTCGCGGTCGGACATATCGTTGGAAAGATTCGCCCAGCGGAAGAAGTCTCTGCAGCCACCGGTACCGCACATGTTGGTGATGCTCCACACCATACCCTTGACGCAATCGGCGCGGCCGGAGATGTCAATGCCAAGAGCGCTCTTAAGCCACGCCTCGGTCACCGCATAGTACGAGTTGTACGCATACGCATCCTGCAGAGCCGAAAACTCAGCAGGATCGGTGTTATAAGCACCCTGGAAGGCCTCCTGTGCAATACGGCCCAGCTCGGTAAGCTGGTCGTTCTCGTACATGGCATTGCTCGCGTTGGAAATCTCGCTGCCGCGATCAATCGCATCCTTGAGCATGCTGTATTTTTCGGGGCTGTAGTTGTAGACCTGCTTCATAAACGGAATGAGCGACCAACGGCGGTCGAACTGGTAATAGCCCAGCGCGTTGTAGCCGTCACCATACGAAAAGCCCTGGTTGTAGTTACCATGGCTCTCGTACTTGGTAAAGTACTTCATCTCGGTAGTCACGTTGACAAACGAAACGCCCTGGACCGACCTCAGCACGCCCGAGAAGGACTGCTGGGTGTAGAGACCCTTATCGATATCGGTGGCATCCGAGGCAACGCCTGGCGTGGGCTCCTCGGCAGCGGCGGGTGCCGGCGCGGAAACGGCGCCAAACGAAAGCGCCAGCGTCAGACCCGCGACAATAGCAGAATGCTTGGGCTGCATAAGATCCTCCCTGCATTGGTGTAGTTAAAGTGCAGTTTGCAAAGATAGAATCAGTATTGCAGCTCGTCCGTTGTTGCACAACAACCCCTCGGTAAACGGCAACAACCTTCCGCGAAATCTTAAGGAATTAAACAAACTGGTCGTCGGGCGCCATCAGAAGCTCGCCGTATCGTTCCATCAGCCCGTCCCTCAACTGACAGAAAGCGGGGATATAGACGTTCAAGATGCGCTGAATCAAATCTTGAGCGAGCTTGTTGTCGTAGATATGGACGTTCGTATTGCGGTCTCTGAGCATGTCTAGCCAGGCCGCCTCATCAATAAAGTCGTAGAATCGGTACGACTCCTTCAAGATGGCACGAGGAGACCCCGACGCGGCAAGCGTGGCGCCCTCATACTCGAGCAGACGCTTAAGGAGCTTCCAGCTCAGTTCAAATTGAAGATTGAACTTATTAATTAATCCACTCTGAACAAAATCATTGTTGAGATCCTGATTGGGCGCATCCTCAAGATTCGCCAAGGCGCTAACAAAGTTCTCATATTTTTTCATACAGAATCACACCATCCCTGGCAATCTCATCGAGCAATTGCTGCGATAGGGACTCGTCGAGATTGACGACATCTACATCTAAAAGAGTATCAAGATGTTCCTCGATCAAATATGAGAAACGGCCGAAATCCCGGCAACCTGCTACGGCGATGTCAATATCGCTCTTGGGCAAGTTGTCGCCTCGAGCACGAGAACCAAACAACACGACCTTCTCGGCGTCACATTCCAGAGCAAAAACTTCGATTTGCTTGTACACCTTGTCGAGAGATGTCATTTGCAGCCCTTACAGCTTAATGTCAAAGTTGATCTCGGGAACGGCGGCTAGGTCGGCCAACGTCACGCCGTCGACGTATTTTTCGATCACGTCGTCCAGACCGCGCCAGAACTTGACGGTCGAGCACAAATCGCTGCGGGTGCAGCTGTTGTCGATGCCGTCGCACGCCACGGGCGCCGTGCTGCCCTCGACGGCGCGCAGGATGTCACCCGCACGTACCTCGGAGGGATCCTTGGCCATCATGTAGCCGCCGCCCTTGCCGCGCACGCTCTTAAGCAGGCCAGCCTTCATAAGCGGACGAACCAGCTGCTCCAAATACTTTTGCGAGATATGCTCGCGGTCGGCAACCTCGCGCAGGGCAATCTTGCCCTCGGCGTCGCCGAGCGCCGCGATATAGATCATCAGCCGGAGGGCATAGCGGCCCTTGGAAGAAATGAGCATACCTACCCTCCCATCGTTGCTGGGACAAAATACCAGGAGTGTTTGTCCCAAATCTTATGCACGCGGGGCAAACAAACCTGATTATTATGTCCCACATCTAAAAAGTCGAGTGGATTAGTCGGGTTTTCCCTTGACTAACGCCGAACCCATAGTAACTTTATTCCGAGAAGATTCCTAGGGTTTAGTACACCTATGAGTACACCATATACAGAGAGGGACAGCATGAGCGCAAATCCGCTGCTTTCCATCGAAGGTCTGACCGCCTCCGTGGACGAGAAGACCATCCTCCACAACGTCAACCTCAACGTCGCCGCCGGCGAGACCCACGTGCTGATGGGACCCAACGGCGCCGGCAAGTCCACCCTCGGCCACCTGGTCATGGGCGACCCCGTCTACACGGTCAACGACGGCCGCATCGTCTTTGACGGCCAGGACATCACCGAGCTCACCACCGACAAGCGTTCGCGCGCCGGCCTGTTCCTGAGCTTCCAGGCCCCGGTCGAGATTCCGGGCGTGCCACTGTCGAGCTTTTTGCGCGCCAGCATCGCCGGCCGCCCCGGCCTGGAGATGAAGGGCAAGGAGTTCCGCCGCCGCGTGAAGGAGCTCGCGGCCGAGCTCAACATGGATACCGCCTACCTCAACCGCGAGCTGGGCGTGGGTTTCTCGGGCGGCGAGAAAAAGAAGGTCGAGATGCTCCAGCTTCTGCTGCTGCAGCCCAAGCTCGCCATCCTGGACGAGACTGACTCCGGCCTGGACGTCGACGCCCTTTCCACCGTCAGTCATGGCATGGACGCCTACCGCAAGAGCTGCGACGGCTCCATGCTCATCATCACGCACAACACGCGCATCCTGGAGCACCTGGATGTCGACCGCGTCCACGTTATGGTCAAGGGCCACATCGTGCGCGAGGACGACGCCTCGCTGATCCCCTGGATCGACAAGAACGGCTTTGAGACCTTCGAGCGCGAGGCCGCCGAGCAGCGCGCCCAGGCCGAGGCCGCCGCTGCCGAGCAGCAGGCGTAAAGGGGCGACGCAATGACCAAGAACCGCACCGAGGTCGCGGACATCGACCGCAGCCTCTACGACTTCACCTATGGCGAGGAGGGATTTGAGCGCCTCGACGCCGGCATCACGCCCGACATCGTGCGCGAGATCAGCGCCAAGAAGGACGAGCCGCAGTGGATGCTCGACCTGCGCTTAAAGTCCCTCGAGATCTTTAATCGTTTTCCCGACCCGACGTGGGGCCCCTCCATCGAGGGCCTGGACATGGATAACATCGTCACCTATGTCAAGCCCAACACCGACCAAAAGCACGACTGGGAGTCGGTGCCCGACGACATCAAGAGCACCTTTGAGCGCCTGGGCATCCCCGAGGCCGAGCGCAGCTATCTGGCAGGCGTCGGCGCGCAGTACGACTCCGAGCTCGTCTACCACAACATGCAGGACACGGCGTCTAAGATGGGCATCGTCTACTCCGGCATCGAGGAGGCCCTGCACGACCCGCAGTGGGAACCGCTCATCCACGAGAAGTTTATGACGCTCATCCCGCCCACCGACCACAAGTTTGCGGCCCTGCACGGCGCCGTATGGTCGGGCGGCTCGTTTGTCTACGTGCCCAAGGGCACCAAGCTCGACTTCCCGCTGCAGAGTTACTTCCGTCTTAACGCCAAGGGCGCCGGCCAGTTTGAGCACACGCTCATCATCGTCGAGGACGATGCCGACCTGCACTTCATTGAGGGTTGCTCCGCGCCCAAGTACAACGTGGCCAACCTCCACGCCGGCGCCGTCGAGCTCTTTGTGGGCAAGCGTGCGCACCTGCGCTACTCTACCATCGAGAATTGGTCCAAGAACATGTACAACCTCAACACCAAGCGTGCGCGCGTGGACGAGGACGGCGACATCGAGTGGATCAGCGGCTCCTTCGGTAGCCACGTGGGCTACCTCTACCCCATGAGCGTGCTCAGCGGACGCCGCGCCCGCTCGAGCTTTACCGGCATTACCTTTGCCGGCGCCGGCCAGAACCTGGATACCGGCTGCAAGGTCGTGCTCAACGCGCCCGATACTTCGGCAACCGTCGAGACCAAGGGCATCTCCAAGAGCGGCGGCATCCAGACCTTCCGCAGCTCCATCGTGGCCACGCCCAAGGCCGAGGGTTCCAAGGCAACCGTGAACTGCCAGTCGCTCATGCTCGACGACCAGAGCCGCTCCGACACCATCCCCGCCATGGACATCCGCGCCAAGAATGTCGACATCGGCCACGAGGCCACCATCGGCCGTATCGGCGACAATAAGGTGTTCTACCTGATGAGCCGCGGTATCTCGGAGGAAGAAGCCCGTACCATGATCGTCAACGGCTTTGCCAACCCGGTCTCCAAGGAGCTACCGCTGGAGTACGCCGTCGAGATGAACAACCTGATCAAGCTCGAGATGGAAGGAGCGATCGGATAATGAAACAGACCACGAACACCGCTGCTACCACCCTTGAGCAGGTCAATGCGATGCCGGCTGCCACATGGGGCTGGCTGAAGATGAACCAGACCAAGCTCGAGCTCTCTGACGAGCTTGCCGCCGCTCCCGCCGAGACCGTTAAGGTTGAGGGCTTGGACGAGCAATTTGCTGGCGTGGCAGACGCGTTCGACGCCGCCATGGACGCCATGGCCGAGCGCTTCCCCGAGCGCCGCGCCTCCGCGCCCGGCGATGCCGCCGACCGCGCCCGCATCACGCCCGAGACCGAGCTCGACGTGCCCGCCACCTCCGTCTACCAGGCCGGTGCCATTAAGCTGGAGGAGGAGCTCTCCCCCGCTGAGGCCTTCGAGACTGGCATGGGCGAGGCTGCCTACACCTACCTGGCCGACCACGCCACCAAGCGCGTCGTCATCGATGTGCCCGCATACAAGCACGCCACGGTTACCGTGCGTGTGAGCGGTGTCGATGCCGCCGCGGCCATCGCCGCCATCGACGTCGTCGTCCGTCCCCAGTCGACGCTCGACCTGCAGATCGCCCTGGACTCCCCCGTTGCCGGCGAGGGCGTCGTGGGATCCGTGCTGCGCGTGTGCGCCCACGAGTACGCCACCGTCAACGTGACCTGCACGCAGACGCTCGACGATAGCTGGATCGCGCTCGACGACACCGGCCTGTTCCTGGACGAGGGCGCGCGCGTCAACGTGCAGCACACCGTCCTGGGTGCCGGCGCCAGCGCCACCGGCCTTGCCGGCGACCTGCTGGGCGATACCGCCAAGGTCACCATCGATACTGACTACCTGGGCGCCCGAGAGCAGGTGCGCGACTTTAACTACGAGCTGCGCCACCGCGGTCGCAAGACCGAGTGCGAGATCGACGCCAACGGCGTGCTGACCGGCACGTCCAAGAAGGTCTACCGCGGCACCATCGACCTCGTGCACGGTTGCAAGGGTGCAACCGGCACCGAGCGCGAGACGGTGCTTTTGGCCAACAAGGGCGTCGACAACAAGACCGTTCCCGTCATTCTCTGCGACGAGGACGACGTCGCCGGCAACCACGGAGCCACCATCGGCCACGTCCGCGACGAGCAACTGTTCTACCTCGCCTGCCGCGGCCTTGACCAAAACGCCGCCGAGGACCTGTTCGTCCGCGCCAAGCTGGAGGACGCCGCACTTTCCGCCACCGACGAGCGCACCCGCGCCGCCGTCGTCCGCCTGGGCAACAACCTGATCGACAACTTTGAAGAGGAGCTCGCATGATCGACACCGAGCACGTTAAATGCGACACCTGTACCGCACCGGAGCCTATGGAGCTCGACGCCAGCGACGAGGCCTCGCGCGGCTGGCCTACCGTCGACATCGAGACTAATCCCTACAAGGCGCAGTTCCCGCTGTTCCAGCAGCACCCCGAGATCGCCTTCCTCGATAGTGCCGCTACCGCGCAGCGTCCTGCCTGTGTGCTCGACGCCGAGCGCGACTTCTACCAGCGCATGAACGCCAACCCTCTGCGCGGCCTGTACTCGCTGTCCGTCGAGGCCACTGAGGCTATCGCGAAGGTGCGCCAGCAGATCGCCGACCTCATCGGCGCTGCCCAGGCCAACGAGGTCGTCTTCACCCGCAACACGAGCGAGTCGCTCAACCTGGTCGCCAAGAGCTTTGCACCCACAGTCCTCGAGCCGGGCGACGAGGTCGTCATCACCATCATGGAGCACCACTCCAACCTGATTCCGTGGCAGCAGGTCTGCCGCGAGACCGGCGCCAAGCTCGTCTACCTCTACCCCACCAAGACCGGTCAGCTCACCACCGAGGAGGTTCTTGCCAAGGTTGGTCCCAAGACCAAGATTCTGGCCGTGGGTCAGGTCTCCAACGTGTTGGGAGTCGAGAACCCAGTCAAGAACCTCGGCAAGCTCGTGCACAAGTATGGCGGCTACCTGGTCGTCGACGGTGCGCAGTCGCTGCCGCACATGCCGGTCGATGTGGCCGACCTGGACGCCGACTTCTTTGCCTTTAGCGCACACAAGGCTATGGGCCCCATGGGCATCGGCGTGCTGTGGGGCAAGATGGACCTGCTCAACGCCATGCCGCCCATGCTCACCGGCGGCGAGATGATCGACTCTGTTACCGAGCAGGACGCCGTCTGGGCGCCCGTTCCCGAGAAATTCGAGGCCGGCACACAGGACGCCGCCGGCATCTTCGCCACGGGTGCGGCACTCGACTACCTGGTCAACACGGTGGGTTACGAGAACATCCAGGCACGCGAGCAGGCACTCGTCCACTACCTGATGGGCGAGCTCATGCAGCTCGACTTTGTCCAGATCATCGGCTCCATCTATTGGGACAACCACCACGGCGTTGTGAGCTTTAACGTCCGCGGCATCCACCCGCACGACGTCGCGAGCATCATGGACATGGACGGCGTCTGCATCCGCGCCGGTCACCACTGTGCACAGCCGCTGCTCACCTGGCTGGGCGTCGAGAACCTTGCCTGCTGCCGCGCCAGCGTGGCCTTCTACAACGACAAGGCCGACATTGACAAGTTCATCGCCGGCCTGCATCACGTTTGGAGCACGTTCAATGGGTAATCTGTACACCTCCACCACATTTATGGAGCACAACTCGCACCCCGACTACAAGTACGAGATGGATGCTCCCACGCACGAGCACGACGGCATCAACCCCAGCTGCGGAGACGAGCTCACTCTGCAGCTGCGTGTCGAGAACAACGTGATCGAGGAGGCCTCCTTTACCGGCCACGGCTGCGCCATCAGCCAGGCCAGTGCCGACATCATGGCCGATCTCATCACCGGCGAGACCGTCGAGGAAGCTCGCCGCCTGGCAGAGCTCTTCCTCGCCATGATCCGCGGCGAGAAGCTCTCCGAGGAGGACCTGGAAGACCTGGACGAAGCCGCCCAGCTCCAGGACATCTCGCACATGCCCGCCCGCGTCAAATGCGCCGAGCTCGCCTGGCGCACCCTCGACGGCATGCTCGAGGGGCGAAATAATCAGTAGTACTTGTCCCAAATCTTAAGATTTTTGTTGGCCGAATCGCTTGACAAGAGTGGTTCGGCCATTTTCTATTCCGAGAGCTCAGTCTGTGCCTTCACCCGCGCATAAGCGCGCACGATACGAGAGACGGTACTTTTGCCAATCCCGGTATACCGCTCAATCTGGCGCACCGTAAAACCGGCATCGTGCAATCCAAAAATAACGGTATCGCGCTGCGCAGGCGGTGCGTCTTTAACCCCATGGAGCGGAGCCCCGAGGCTCTTCGCCAACTTGTCGGCAAAGGCGTGGCGTTCCCACTCTGTCTCTTTCATATCGCGCAGCGCCGGTTCGCCGCCGTCGGGCGTCGAAAGCGAATAGGCAATAAAGCCCTCGGCAGAACCAAAAAGCTCAAGCGCGCAAGAAGGATCAGAAAATCCCCTCGCGACATCGGCCGCGTCACCGTCGTAAGCGCACAAATGCTCCGGAAAGCTGCTCCAGGGATAACGCTCAATGAGACTGATGCCCGCCTCCTGCGGATCGGCGTGAACGGAGCGAATAGCCTCCATCACCTGCCAGTCGGTATCGAGCGAGCGCCGGTCAAAACGGTTCTGGAACAGATGCCCTGTGCGCCCCGTGCGTTTATTGAACCGCCGCGCGTACGTCAAAAGCAGCCGGTGCATCGCCGCGCTCATCGCGTCCTCGTAATCTGCAAGCACCAGACGCACGTGATTGCCCATAAGGCACCAGGCGATAACCGTCACGCCCGCCTTGCGGCAGCACTCACGCATCAGCTCCAAGAACTCCCACCGGTCTTCATCGCCCTCAAAGATGAGCTGCTTGCCCGTACCGCGGGCACAGACATGGTAAAAGCCGGTAACCGTTCTCCAAACGCGCTGCATGGCGCTCCCTTCGCCGGGATCTGCTTGCCATCCAATACAGCACGATTGAAGCGTGCCATCAAAACATTCACGCAAAACAATTCGCTCGCGCGGCCAAAGGCAGTAAACAGGCGGCGAACGGCACCGTTGCAACAGGTCAACCCCTGCAACGCTTACAAAAGCTGACCAAAAGCTTGCCCAAGACGGACCCCCTCTACGGAAGTGCACGACCACAGAATATAGAGTTAAACCGTTTCAATTGAAAGTTCCGCGCATCTCGCTACGAAAACTGAGCCGTTCGCCGAATATTCCGTGCATTTCGCGGTATTATAGGGGCTGCATGTCATGTCCCTTTCGAAGGGTCGCCCGGCAATCGCCAGCCACGGCCCCCAGACGGGACGCCAACACGATAGAGAGGAGAGGCATGCAGTACTCACAGGAAGTGGAGAACATGTGCCCCGTTGCCAAGGGTGCATACCACGGCCCCGCACCCATCCCCGAGGAGGGCAAGTGGGTCCAGGCTAAGGAGATTTCCGACATCTCCGGTCTTACGCACGGTGTGGGTTGGTGCGCACCTCAGCAGGGCGCCTGCAAGCTCACGCTGAACGTCAAGGACGGCATCATCGAGGAGGCCCTCGTTGAGACCATCGGCTGCTCGGGTATGACCCACTCTGCCGCCATGGCTTCCGAGATCCTTCCCGGTAAGACCATCCTCGAGGCCCTCAACACCGACCTCGTCTGCGACGCCATCAACGTTGCTATGCGCGAGATCTTCCTGCAGATCGTTTACGGCCGCAGCCAGACCGCGTTCTCCGAGGGCGGCCTGCCCGTGGGCGCCTCCCTCGACGACCTCGGCAAGGGCCTTCGCTCTCAGGTCGGCACCATGTTCGGCACCAAGGCCAAGGGCGCTCGTTACCTCGAGCTCGCTCAGGGCTACGTCACCCGCATGGCTCTCAACGACAAGAACGAGATCATCGCATTCGAGTTCCTGAACCTCGGCAAGTTCACCGACGCCGTCAAGGCCGGCAAGACCCCCGAGGAGGCCATCGCTGGCGCTATGGGCCACTATGGTCAGTGGGAGAACGCTGCCAAGTACATCGACCCGCGCACCGACGAGGAGACTCACTCCGTCGCCAGCGTGTTCCCGGTTCACGAGTAGAAAGGGAGGGAAATAACTATGACTGTTACGTTCGAAGGTTACGAGCGCCGCGCTGACAAGATCAACAAGTGCCTCGCCGACAACGGCATCGCCTCCCTCGAGGAAGCTCTGCAGATCTGCACCGACAAGGGCTTCAACCCGCGTGAGATCGTCAACAACACCCAGTCCATCGCCTTCCAGAACGCCGAGTGGGCCTACACCCTCGGTTGCGCTCTCGCTGTCAAGCGTGGCGCCAAGTCCGCTTCTGAGGCTGCCGCCATCATCGGCGAGGGCATCCAGGCCTTCACCGTTCCCGGCTCCGTCGCCGAGGACCGCAAGGTCGGTCTGGGCCACGGCAACCTGGGCGCTATGCTGCTCTCCGACGACACCGAGTGCTTCGCCTTCCTGGCCGGTCACGAGTCCTTCGCTGCCGCTGAGGGTGCTATCGGCCTGGCTCTAAACGCCAACAAGGCTCGCAAGAAGCCGCTGCGCGTCATCCTCAACGGTCTGGGCAAGGACGCTGCTCAGATCATCGCCCGCATCAACGGCTTCACCTACGTGAAGACCCAGTTCGACTACTTCACGGGCGAGCTCAAGGTCGTCGAGACCATCCCCTACTCCGATGGTCCCCGCGCCGCCGTCAACTGCTACGGCGCCGACGACGTCCGCGAGGGCGTTGCCATCATGTGGCACGAGAACGTCGACATCTCGATCACCGGTAACTCCACCAACCCCACGCGCTTCCAGCACCCCGTCGCTGGCACCTACAAGAAGGAGCGCCTCGAGGCTGGCAAGAAGTACTTCTCCGTCGCTTCTGGTGGCGGCACTGGCCGTACCCTGCACCCGGACAACATGGGCGCCGGCCCTGCCTCTTACGGCATGACCGACACCATGGGCCGCATGCACTCCGACGCCCAGTTCGCCGGTTCTTCCTCCGTGCCTGCGCACGTCGACATGATGGGTCTCATCGGCATGGGCAACAACCCCATGGTCGGTGCCACCGTCGCCTGCGCTGTCGCCGTCGAGGAGGCCCTCAAGGCCTAATCGCGCCCGCGCGATGCTCATATAGCTGAGCTTTGGAGCCGCTACCCACCCGGGTAGCGGCTCTTTTTGTTTGCGCTGTCGCAGGGTAGCTAATGTCGATATATCAGCTGGGGCGAAATACGAGATGTGAAGAGATGGAGCGCCAGAGCGTCCATGACGCCCACCTGCCATATTTGCCCTTTACCGATTTGCCGGGTCTTTGCGGCCCCATTGCCGATCACCCGTGCGACAATGCGCCGGACGAGAAAGGAATCCGATGGAATCGACTGATGTACTGGTAATTGGATCTGGCATTGCGGGCCTTTGCGCCGCCATCGAAGCGGCACGCACGGGCGCAACCGTCACCGTGGCAAGCGCCGGCAAGACTATGAGTGGATCGAGCTTCTTCCCCGGAACCTGGGGCCTGGGGCTTATCGGACCCGTTAACGAAGACGACGAACAAGACCTCATCGACACCATTCAGACCGTTGGTGGCGGCGTCGCCGACCCCGAGCTTGTCCAGACGTTTGTCCACGGCATTCCCCATGCAATTGAATGGCTCGAGCAAGACCTGGGCGTTGAGCTTCAGCGTCCGCAAAGCGCCGAGAGTGCTCAGCAAAAGCAGTTTATCCCCTGCTTTGACCACAAGACGCGCATGTGGCGCGGCCTCACCCGCAAGCCCCTTGAGGACGCTCTGACGACCTGGATCGAGTCGCTCGGCATTCGCCTGCTCCCCCGCCATGAGCTTATCGACCTTGTTGAGGACACGAACGGCAGAATAACCGGAACCGTACTCTACGACCTTACCGAAAATCGAATCGTGCCCTTTGCTGCCAAGGCCACGGTCATCGCAGCCGGTGGCACAGGCGGCCTGTTCGAGCGCAGCCTTACGTCGGCTGATGTGCTCAGTTCCTCGCAGGCCATCGCGCTGGCGCACGGCGCAACACTTACTAATATAGAGTTCATGCAGATGATGCCCGGCTTCATCGAGCCCAGGCGTAACTTGGTCTTCAATGAGAAAACCTGGCGCTACGTGCACGTAGACCAGCCGGTAGATATTGCCGACGACAAGCTGGACGACCTGCTCGAGCAGCGCTCTGGATATGGTCCCTTCACGTCACGCTTGGCCTCCCGCGCTATCGATCTCGTCATCGATCAGGCAGGTGTCGAAGGCCTGGCACTCCACTACGACTTCCCCCGCGAGGATGTCCCAGAGTTTGTGCAGACCTTTGCCACCTGGCTGCAAGACGAGCACGGCATCGCGCCGACCGACGAGATGCGCGTTGCGATGTATGCCCACGCCGCTAACGGCGGCATCAAGATCGATAAGACCGCGCACACGGGCGTTGAGGGCCTCTACGCTTGCGGCGAGGCGACAGGCGGCATGCACGGCGCCGACCGCATTGGTGGCTTGTCAAGCGCCAACGGCATCGTATTCGGACGTATCGCGGGCGCATCGGCAGCCCTTGCAGCGCAGAAAGAGCCTGAGGCGGCCCTGAAGGCGGATATCACCCTCCCCCAGTACGGCATTGCCGCAACAGATGCCGAACGCCTGACACACAGCCTTAGGCACACGATGAGCACCTTTTGCATGATCAACAGGACCGAAACAGGCCTATCCGAGGCCCTGCAACAGCTTGAAAGCCTGCAAGACGAAGCCACGGCTCTAAATAAGCCACATGCCAACGACAGCGAAATCGCTGCCCTCGCCCGCCTGCAATCGCAGATTCAACTAGCACAGGAAATGGTCAAAGCCATGCGCAAGCGAACTGAAAGCTTAGGTTCGCACTATCGAGCAGACTAAATCGATTCTCACTTTGAGTTTGATCACAACTTCTCAACATGCATCGAGCCCCGTAAGCATGATTCCCCTAAGGAGAACACGCCTACGGGGCTTTAGCCGTGTTTCCCTAAGGGAATCACGGTGCAGATTACTCAGCTCCGTGCCCTTTCGGGTTCGCCCCATGCGTGGTCAACAAAAAACGACCAGCCTG
Organism: Collinsella aerofaciens; assembly: GCA_048184855.1. Classification (GTDB taxonomy): domain Bacteria; phylum Actinomycetota; class Coriobacteriia; order Coriobacteriales; family Coriobacteriaceae; genus Collinsella; species Collinsella aerofaciens_CA. The sequence goes on along the minus strand of DBEYYU010000034.1, from coordinate 8,322 downwards.
AGCCAGTCGCTTTAACAATCTTTGGGTGGGCCGTCAGGGGGTCAGCCTGCTTTGCAGGCGACCGCTGCGGCGCCAAGGCGCCTTGCGCGCTACGCTGGTAAATGCTCACGCATTTCCTCAGCTTCGCGCCCCGACGGGTTCGACCCCATGCGAGGTCAACAAAAAAGCGACCAGCCTGAGCCAGTCGCTTTAACAATCTTTGGGTGGGCCGTCAGGGGGTCGAACCCTGGACCTTGGGATTAAGAGTCCCCTGCTCTACCAACTGAGCTAACGACCCAAAGCTAAAGTCCGTTATGGCGGACTTTAGAGGAGATATCGTGTGGTGGGCCGTCAGGGGGTCGAACCCTGGACCTTGGGATTAAGAGTCCCCTGCTCTACCAACTGAGCTAACGACCCGATATCAACACGAAGCAAGAACTGGGGTGGGTAAAGGGACTCGAACCCTCGACCTACGGGACCACAACCCGTCGCTCTAGCCAACTGAGCTACACCCACCGTGTCCTGTGCGCTTCGCGCTCGACTATTATTGCAAGGAACGCCACGCGATGCAAGCCCCAATTTTCAAGAATTTTGAAAAGAGTTTTTCGAGACCATTTCGAGCAAATCCCACCGGTTTCATAGGAGTAAACTTGCCCCACTGCAAATCCTCGAAAGGACCGTCATGAAAGAACTCTCCAACCGCACGGCAAGATTTACCGATTCGGTCATCCGCCGCATGACACGCATCTCCAATAAGTACGGCGCTGTCAATCTCTCGCAGGGCTTCCCCGACTTCGATCCCCCGGCGCAGCTGCTCGATAGCCTCAGCGCCATCGCCAGCGACCCCAAGCCGCTCTATCACCAGTACTCCATCACCTGGGGCTCCCAGGCCATGCGCGAGGCGCTCGCCGCCAAACAGGAGCACTTTATGGGCATGCCGGTGAACCCCAACGAGAATATCGTAGTCACCTGCGGCTCCACCGAGGCCATGATGGCCGCCATGATGACGGTCACGAACCCCGGCGACAAGGTCGTCATCTTCTCGCCGTTCTATGAGAACTACGGCGCCGACACGATCCTTTCGGGTGCCGAGCCCATCTACGTGCCGCTCAACCCGCCTGCGTTCGACTTTGACCGTGAGGTGCTTGAGGCGGCCTTCCGCGACAACGATCCCAAGGCGATCGTCCTGTGCAACCCGTCCAACCCCTGTGGCAAGGTCTTTACGCGCGAGGAGCTCACCTTTATCGCCGACCTCTGCAAAAAGTACGACGCCTACTGCATCACCGACGAGGTATACGAGCACATCGTCTACGCGCCCCACGAGCACGTCTATATGGCCACGCTGCCCGGCATGTTCGAACGAACCATCAGTTGCAGCTCGCTGTCCAAGACGTACTCCATCACCGGCTGGCGCCTGGGGTACACCATCGCCCCTGCCGAAATCACCGAGCGCATCAAGAAGGTCCACGACTTCCTCACCGTGGGTGCCGCCGCTCCCCTGCAGGAAGCCGTCGTCACCGCCCTCAACTTCGACGACAGCTATTACGATGAGGTCCTTGACCACTATACCGCCAAGCGCGACCTGTTCTGCCAGGGGCTCGACAGTCTCGGTCTTGAGCACAACGTGCCGCAGGGCGCCTACTATGTGATGATGGATATCTCGGAGTTTGGCTACGACAGCGACCTCGAGTTCTGCGAGGACCTGGCCTCAAAGGTGGGCGTGGGCGCCGTGCCCGGCTCGAGCTTCTTCCGCGAGCCCGTCAACCATCTGATCCGTTTCCACTTTGCCAAGCGTGACGAGACGCTCAACGCGGCGCTGGAGAACCTCAAATCGCTACGTGATAAAATCAAGCCGCGCGGGTAAGGACGGCCCGGCAACTAAAGCAACCAAAGAAGCCCCGCACCGCCGAGTTGCGGGGCTTCTTTTTATAGCGCTTTCTTAAATGGTTTAGCGCACTATACTTTAGTCACGGAGCAACTCGTCCCAGAGAGGAATACTATGGCAGAGCAGCAGCTTATCGGAGCGCTCGAGGCCGGCGGCACCAAGATGGTCTGCGCCACGGGCTATGCAGACGGTACGGTCCTGGAACGTGAGCAGATCGCGACCACGACCCCGCAGGAGACCGTTGAGGCCGTCAACGCGTGGTTTGCGAACAAGGGCATCGCCGCGCTCGGAATCGGCGCCTTTGGCCCCACCGCGGTCAACCCCGCCTCACCCCAGTACGGCAAGATCTTGGAGACCCCCAAGACGGCATGGCGCTACTTCGATCTGCTGGGCACCATTCAAAACGAGCTCAATATTCCCTGCGGCTACGACACCGACGTCAACGTCGCCTGCCTGGGCGAGGTCACCTTTGGTTGCGCCCAGGGCCTCACAGACGTGATCTACCTGACCATCGGCACCGGCGTGGGCGCCGGCGTGCTATCGGGCGGCAAGCTCGTACACGGCATGATGCATCCCGAGGCCGGCCATATCCTGGTCACGCGCGACCCGCGCGACACCATCGGCGAGCATAGCGCCTGCCCCTTCCACGACAACTGCCTCGAGGGCCTCATCGCAGGCCCCGGCATTAAAAAGCGCTGGAATGGCAAGAGTGCCGGAGACATGGCCGATGACCCGGAGGCCATGGACCTGCTCGCCGGCTATCTGGCACAGGCGCTCATGACCTACACGCTGTGCTACGCGCCGCAAAAGATCATCATCGGCGGCGGCGTGGCCGACCACGCCCCCATCGTGCCGCTCGCGCGCAAAAAGTGCGCCGAGATGCTCAACAGCTACATCGTCACGCCCGAGGTCAACGATATCGACACCTACATTGTCAACAACAGCCTCGAGGGCAAGCAGGGCATCATGGGCTGCCTGGCCCTGGGCGCACAGGCGCTTCAGTAGCAGACGCACCCACAGGGCGTGGCGCGCTCGGCAAATCCAACCTACGGAACGACGCCACCACGCCCCATATAAGCCCTCAAATAAAAAAGGCCGCCTAGGACCAAACAATACGTCCTAGGCGGCCTTTTTGGCGTACATCAGCGACCGTAAGAGATATCGGAGCACAACGCCCGTTGCCGCTCCACAGCAGTCGATCATCACATCGGTGATCATGCCGGCGCGTCCCGGCACAAAGAGCTGAATCGTCTCGTCGATCGAGGGAATCAGCAGCAGGAACACCGCCGTGGGCAGCAGCACGTCAAAGGTGCGCCGGCCCTCAAAATCAAAGGCGTGCGTTGCCAGAATGCCGAGCACCATATACTCGGTAAAATGCGCGCACTTGCGAACAACAAAGTTGGTCACCCATTCATATGGAAGTCCCACGCCGTGCAGGAAACAGCGGATAGCTTCCATGACCGTTAGGCTCAGCGAGCCCGACCCCGAGCCGGGAACCAGCGAATTGCCCCAGATCAAGAGCGCCATCAGGCAGGTCGCGACCGCCCATTTTCGATTGATCTTAACCATGCAGAAGTTATGCCTCCGCGCGGAGCGGCGCGAAGCTGGCGGTACCGCCCTCGATAACGCTCAGATAGGCACGGCCCGTCCGCTTGGCGGTAGAGGACTGCAGGCGCTCAATCTCTTCCTCGAGGATCTGATTGACGCGCTCGTGACGACGATTTTCCATAATGCCGGCGGCAATAGCCTCGGCCCGCTCGATGCTCTCGCGTGAGATACGGGCGGTATCCTCGGGGAACACAGCGCTGTGACGGCCGACATAGGCGGGGGCAGCAGGCTGAGGGGCAGCGACGGGAGCGGGGGCTGCAACAGGAGCGGGCTCGTCAATCTCATCCAGAATCGCGGTGGCGGCGGCCCACATGTCCTCGTGGCCCGAGTAATCGGCCATGGGGACATCAACCTCGAGCGAGGCGTCCGGAAGGTCGCCGGTGTCGATGCGATCTTGGGCTTCAATAGATGCGGTGATGGCTGCAGGCTCATCGAGGTCATCGAGATCGATGTCCGCGGCACCGGAGATGATAGGCATGCTGGCGAGGTTTGCATTGTACGGCGCAGCCTCAGCCGCCTGCTGCTGGGCAGGAGCGCCCCAAAGCGAGCTCTCGGCGGCACGGCGGGCGGCAACGGCCTCCTCGTCCGCGGTCATGGCTTCATCAATGTACGAATTATCGGCAAAAGCGTTCGCGTCCGCCGAGGTAGCGTTGTAGGCGTTATTGGCTGCCGCGTTGGCAACGAGTGCCACGAAAGCCGCCGTGCTGCCCGCAGGGGCGGCCTGGGAGCCCGACACGGCACGCGCCGCGGCGGCGATGTCGTCGCGATTGAGGGAGCCGGTCTGCCCGCCGTTGGTGAGCTCGTCGATGGCGACTTGATAGACGTCGCGCGAGCGTGCAGGGTCGCAGCTCACCGGCGAATCGTCGTCGAGCATACTGTCGATCATGGACCAAGCCTCGGCCTCGTCCATAGCATCTGCGGCTCGAGCGATGGTAGGAACACCATCATCGGCATGACGGCGCTGGAACGCACCGGTCAGGCCGGAAAGGAATGCCGAGGTAGACTGCTCCGACTGAGTCTGAGAAGCAGAAGCCGCAGTGTAAGGAGTCGCATCCTGCTGCTGGGCTGGAATCGAGGCGGTCTTGAACTCGCTTTGATGCTGATTGAGATTGGCGGCACCGCCTATGGCATCGGGCTGGAACAGACGCTCTTCACGCTGCGCACGGTACTCGGAGATACCCAGCGAAGCGGCATAGATACCCACGCCCGCCACCGCGCCCACGGCGAAGGGAACCGCACCCGCCACGACCGTCTCATTCACCGACGAAAACGGCAGCGTCGCGGCATACATAACCACGGGAGCGGCAAGGCCGATCCCGCACGAAAGTCCGGCAAGGACTGCTCGTTGTGTTGCATCAGAAGAAGCCATGAGCTCTCCCCATCTTCCAGCACCCAAATCGCATCATTCAGTTGGCTGCGCGAGAGAAGATGAAGCGGGGCTATGCCCCAAAGCAACGGTATATGGTTCGTTTCATCTGCGTTTTCCGTCGCGAAGCTTAAAAGCTATTATGCGAAACCGCCCAGTCTATTGCAAGCGACGATGTCGGATTGAAACGGGAAACCTGCTGCTTGCCAGTCTTATGGTCAAAAAAGCGCGGAGCGGCTATATAGAAAAGGGCCGAGGCTCAAAGCCCCGACCCTTTATTGCATTGATGACTATCGCTGCGTGTAGATGACAACCTAGAACGTCTGCTCGTAGTCGCTGTGTTTTTTGGCCGAACGCACCAGGAACTCCTGGTTGGTGTTGGTGCCCTTAAGACCCTTGATAAACGACGCAGCTGCGCGCTCGGTGTTGTTCATGCCGGCAAGAATGCGACGCAGGCCAAAGACAAACGGACGCATCTGCTCGTCAACCAACAGGTCCTCGTTACGCGTACCGGAGGCAACGGGGTCGATAGCCGGGAAGATGCGGCGGTCGGCCAGGTCGCGGTCGAGCTTGAGCTCCATGTTGCCGGTGCCCTTGAACTCCTCAAAGATGACCTCGTCCATCTTGGAGCCGGTGTCGATGAGGGCAGAGGCCAGGATGGTGAGCGAGCCACCGTTCTCGATATTGCGGGCTGCGCCCAGGAAGCGCTTGGGCGGATACAGTGCCGCCGAATCGACGCCGCCTGAAAGGATGCGGCCTGAGGCGGGCGCCGCCAAGTTGTAGGCGCGGGCAAGACGCGTGATGGAGTCGAGCACCACCACGACATCGCCGCCCAGCTCCACGATGCGCTTGGCGCGCTCGATGACGAGCTCTGCCACACGAGTGTGGTTGTCGGCGGGCATATCGAAGGTCGACGCCACAACCTCGCCCTTGATGGAACGCTGCATATCGGTAACCTCTTCGGGGCGCTCGTCGACGAGCAGGCAGATGAGGTGCACCTCGGGGTTGTTAATCGAGATAGACTGGCAGATCTTCTTGAGGATTGTGGTCTTGCCGGCCTTGGGCGGGGACACGATCAAGCCACGCTGACCCTTGCCGATCGGCGACACGATGTCGATGGCACGACCGGTAATGGAGTCCTTGCCATGCTCCATGCGCAGCGGCTCGTTGGGATAGACCGGGGTGAGGTCACCGAACTTGGGGCGGTTGCGAATCTGCTCGGGGTCTAGACCGTTGACGGTCGTGATTTTGGCGAGGCCGGCGCGCTTGTCGCCGCCGCGCGAAGGACGAAGCGAGCCCTCGATGACGTCGCCCGTGCGCAGACGCGCGGAGCGGATGAGGTAGGCGGGCACGAAGGCGTCGTCGTTGGACTTCATGTAGCCATGGGCATGGATGATACCGGAGCTGTCCGGACGAATCTGCAGGATGCCCTTGATGTCGCGGAAGCCCTCGGCCTTCGCGGCGGTGACGTAGATCTCCTCGACGAGCTCGGCTTTCTTCTTGCCGGTCGTCTCAATCTCGAACTCCTTGGCCTTCTCGCGCAGCTCGGCGACCTTCATGGCCGCGAGCTCCTCGCGCGAAAGCGTGGGCTCGGTGGGAGCGGCATTACGCTCCTTGTTGCGCTGCTTGCGATCGCGCTGGCGGTTGCGGCGGTCGTTGTTGCGCTCGTCCTTGCGCTCGTTGCGCTCGTCGTTGCGCTTGTGCTGGCGACGGTTGGGGCGAGCGCCGTCTTCGGCCTCGGCGGGCGCGGCGCCATCGGTTGCGGCGGCATCGGCGTTAGCCGCAGTATCATCGCTGGCCTCGGCCTTGGAATCGCCCTGCAGCTCGGCCTCGGCCCGCTGCTCGGACGCCTTGGCCTTAGCGGACTTCTTACGACCGCGCTTGGGCTTCTCGGACGCAGACTGTTCGACGTCTTGGGGCTCGGCGGCATCAGTCGATGCATCGGCGGTCGTCTCGGCGGAATCCTCGGACGCACCCTTCTTGGCAGTCTTGGCCTTGGACGTGCGCTTAGCAGCAGTACGATGGCTGCGACCAGGACGGACGTCGGCGGGCTCGACATCGGCGGGAGCGGCCTCGGAAGTCGTAGCATCCTGGACGGGTGCATCGGCAGCGGTTGCAGACTCGGCGGTCGCCGCAGCATCCCGAGCGGCTGCAGCTGCGGCTGCGGCCTTCTCTGCCTCGACGAAGGCCTTGGGCTTGCGACCGCGACGGTGCGGGCGCAAAGCCGGATCGACAACGGGAACTTCGCTGGCCTCGACAGGCGCAGCGGACTCAGCAGGCGATGCGCCCTCCCCTGCCGCGGAACGAACCGAAGCCTCGGTGAGCTCGAGGGTTACCTGATCGGCAACCTGCTCGGCCTTAGCAGCCGTGCGACGGCGTGTGCGCGGTGCCGGCTTCTCGGTCGGCTGGTCGGCGGCAGGTGTCTCGGGCGCAGACGGAGCTGCAAGCTCGGTCAGAGCCGCGGCCTCGCGCTCGGCAGCACGACGGCGGGCGCGCACCACCTGAGCCTCGCTAATCTGCGCCAACGCACGCGCCTGCGCGACCTCATCGGAAATCGGCTCCGAGGAGTCAGCTGCAACGGTGCGCTTGACGCGCGTCGTGCGCGTGGTACGGCGCTTGGGCTTGGTGACCTCCTCGCCGTCATCGGCAGGCTTGGCCGCGCGGCGCGTACGCTTGGGCTTTGCCGGAGCAGCCTCCTCACCAGTTGCAGACACGGCCTTCTCAGCCGCTACAGGCGTAGGCGTCGAAGCAGCCTTAGGCGTCTCAGGAGCCGAGGCTTGCGCGGGCGCCGCGACCTGGTCCGACGCAACCGGTGCAGCGGGAGCGGCTTGCGTCGTCGTTATTTCGTTTTCTTGCTGTTGATCAGACACAGTGTTTGCTCAACTTTCTTTTCAAGCCCTGTGATCACATGCTCCCTGCATAAACCTTCAGGGCGGCTAAACAGTCTAGCTCCGTCAAATACCGACGGACATCATTGATCTGTATCGAGATATTTGCGTCATATACGCAGCGTTAGTGTAACACAACCGCAACCACCTGCAACTTAGTCATTGAGGACGTTCTTAAACGACTAGTCAAAAGGGACAATCTTTGGTTTACCGCCCACAAACCTGAATGCCTCCGCCAAAACTATGACGGTTTACTACGACGAATCGCTCAACCGCGACCACTCCGAAATTTGTTGAACTAAAACCGCAGGTAGATGCCTTGCACTTTTTTGCGAAAAGCCGGCGTGGTTGGAATTTCTCAATTCATCGTAGTAAACCGGCATAGTTTCGTATTTCCAGCAGTCCCAAATTCGTCAATACGACGGCGTTTGTGCAAAAAGCCCGACCTCCATATGTGAACTGCGCCCCAAATCTTGGACGCCCTAAATAGCGACTAGGCCGCAAGGGCCTGATTCCGGTACTCCTCCGGGGTCAGGCCCTTCAATCTTACCTGCCTCCGGCTCGTGTTCCAGTGGACTATGTATTCCTCCAGGTCG
>DBEYYU010000033.1:0-28889 GCA_048184855.1 Collinsella aerofaciens | reverse complement strand
GCTCAACGAGGCTCCCAAGTCGACAACCGAAGAAGCCGCTAACCAACCCGAGGCGCCTGCGTTCCAAAACAGCGATATCTTTGGCGACGAGGCCGAGGACGAACAGCCCGACGAGCCCGACGAGCCCGACGATCAAGACGCTACTGAGTCGACGCCGGAGCCCGAGACGCCGCGGCCTGCCATCTCGCTTACGGTCGTCTATGACCCCGAAAACGCCAACGCCGGCATCACCACCATGGCGTCCACGCCGGTCGAGACAAAGTCGAGCGTCGAGAACGAGAACGCGACGCAGGTTGAGGTCGAAACCGCAGCTGCAGACGCGCCCGTCACCGTGGAGCCCGCAGATTCCACGATCAAGCCGGAAGCGACGCCGGAGCCCGCACCCATCATCGAATCCGTGCCCGCCTCTGCTTGCGGCCAAATTCCCGCACCGGCACCGGCTTCGGTACCCCCAGCGGCCCCAACCCCCGCACCCGCAGCACCGACCATCCCCGAGGACTTCCCCATCGATTTCGCAACCGAGGTCTTCTGCCCCGGCCCGTTGCTACACCAGCTGTCGACCTATCTCCCCTACGGCGCCGACACGCTCGGCATCATCGGCGAGTACTACTGGATCGCCCGCGAGCGCGGCACCATCGAGGCCGCGCGAAACCGCGCAAGCTTCCCCCTGCACTATACGCAGGCCGGCGAGCGCCGCGAGGTTACCGTGCGCATCCGCCGCAACACCACCGGCGGTCTCGGAGCCGCCTGGACCATCGATAAAGTCGAGCCTTCTACCAAGTAACAAAACGGGACGATAACCCCAAGGTTATCGTCCCTTTCTCGTTAGGTCACCTGAGCTCGACTAATCGCGCGTGAGCTTGCGGTGGATACGATGCGGCTGGGCTGCGTCCTCGCCAAGGCGCTCGATGCGGTTGGCCTGATAGGCCTCGAAGTTGCCCTCAAACCAATACCAGTTGCCCGGATTCTCGTCGGTGCCCTCCCACGCCAGAATGTGCGTGGCGACGCGGTCCAGGAACATACGGTCGTGGCTAATGACCACCGAGCAGCCCGGGAACTCGAGCAGTGCCGCTTCGAGCGAGGACAGCGTCTCGACGTCGAGGTCGTTCGTGGGCTCGTCGAGGAGCAGCAGGTTGCCGCCCTGCTTGAGCGTAAGCGCCAAGTTCAGACGGTTGCGCTCGCCACCGGAGAGTACGCCGGCGCGCTTCTGCTGGTCCTGGCCCTTAAAGCCAAAGCTCGCCACATAAGCGCGGCTCGGAACCTCGGTCTCGCCGACCATCATATGGTCCAAGCCATCCGAGACGACCTCCCACAGGTTCTTATCGGGGTCGATGCCAGAACGGTTCTGATCGACATAGGAGATCTTGACGGTCTCGCCCACCTCGAGCTCGCCCGAAGTCAGCGGCTCCAGGCCCACGATGGTCTTGAACAGCGTGGTCTTGCCCACACCGTTGGGGCCGATGACACCCACGATACCGTTGCGCGGCAGGGTGAACGATAGGTCGTCGATGAGCACACGGCCATCGAACTCCTTGTGCAGGTGATGAGCCTCGAGCACCTTGTTGCCCAGACGCGGGCCCACGGGGATGCGGATGTCGGTCCAGTCGAGCTTCTGGCTTGCGCGGGCCTCGGCCTCCATCTCCTCGTAACGAGCCAGACGAGCCTTGTTCTTGGCCTGGCGAGCCTTGGGCGAGCTGCGTACCCACTCGAGCTCGGCCTCCATGCGCTTGGCGAGCTTGGCGTCGCGGTTGCCCTGCGCCTCGATACGGGCGGCCTTGGTCTCCAGATACGTGGAGTAGTTGCCCTTGTAGGGATAAAGGTGACCGCGGTCGACCTCGCAGATCCACTCGGCAACGTTATCCAGGAAGTAGCGATCGTGCGTGACGGCAAGCACCGCGCCCTGGTAGTTGTGCAGGAAGTGCTCGAGCCACAGGATCGACTCGGCGTCCAGGTGGTTCGTGGGCTCGTCGAGCAGCAGCAGGTCGGGAGCTTCGAGCAGCAGCTTGCACAGGGCCACGCGACGGCGCTCGCCGCCGGAAAGTACGTTGACCGGCATGTCGGAATCGGGCAGCTGCAGGGCGTCCATGGCCTGGCCGAGCTTGGAATCGATATCCCAGCCGTCAGCGGCGTCGATCTCGTCCTGGAGCTTGCCCATCTCGGCCATGAGGGCGTCCATGTCGCAGTCCGGGTCGCACATCTCCTCGCCGATCTTGTTGAAGCGATCGACCTTGGCAATCATGTCGCCAAACGCCATGCGCACGTTCTCGATGACGGTCTTGTCGTCGTCGAGCGGCGGCTCCTGCTGCAGGATGCCCACGGTGTAGCCGGGAGTGAGCCTGGCATCGCCGTTGGAGACCTCCTCGATGCCGGCCATGATCTTGAGCAGGGTCGACTTACCCATGCCGTTGGGACCCACGACGCCGATCTTGGCACCGGGGTAGAAGCTCAGGGTCACGTCGTCAAGGATCACCTTGTCGCCATGGGCCTTGCGAGCCTGATACATCTGGTAGATAAACTCTGCCATTTGCCTGTTCTATCCTTTCTACCTGCTGTTTCCCTATTCTTGATTCGCTTTAGTGGAAACGAAATGAGGGAACCAGCTCTGAAACGTAACGAAAAAGGGGCATGGTTGCCCACACCCCCTAATACTACCTGGGAAAAGTCCCCCGGAACATACTATGAACTGCGTACGCTAGTTTTCCGCAACCTTAACGAGCGGCTCGCTGCGATTTGCGCCACAACAGATACGAGTAGACGTAAACGGCTCCAACCGAACCAAACGCCAGAGCCGCAATCACCGCGGCGACGACTTCACTCGAAAGCACGCTGCCTGCCACGCCCATCACAATCAGGCCAATACCCAGCACCATAAAGCAGGCGCCGCCAAAACGCTGCGTACGGCGCCAGTTCTCGGGATCGGCAAGCGCCCAGGGTGTCTTGATACCGAGCGTATAGTTCTGCTTCACACGCGGCAAGTAGTTGCCTACGCCGATGAACAGCAAACCGACAACACCGGAAATCAGCACGTTAACCGAACCGACCGCCGGCACTACGCCCCAGACCGTAAGCTCTCCCAGCCAGCTTATGGCGCACATGAACAAGGTGAAGGCGATTACGAAGCCCTGGTAGAACTTGCCCGAGGTTCGATATGCCTCACCTTTGGGGTCGATGCGCGGCACCACGCAGAACATTGCGAGAAGCGCCAGAGGCAGCACGCCGAGCGCGGAGGCCATCCAGCTAGGACCCCAACCGTCGACGGCGCCGTTCGCGCCCCAGTGCGTGGGAATCTGTGCAGGCAGGCTCGGCATCACCATGAGGTGCGCTACAACATTAATAGCGCAGACCACAACAAGCATGGCCCACACGCGCGACGATACCCCCGTGGCGTGAATGCCCTTGTTTTCGTTATTCATCCTTATCACCTTCCGTGTTTGTAAAGCCCATAAACCAACCGATCAAATCCTGCATGACGGTGGTGTTTAAGCTGTATACGATGTTTTGGCCATGGCGCTCGTCGGTCACCAACCCGGCGTTTTTGAGCGTCGCCAAGTGATGGCTCAGCGACGGCTTACTGATATCGAAATGCTCGGCAAGCTCCCCCGCCGTGCAATTGCCCTCGCGCAGCAACTCCAAAATGCGCCGTCGCGTTGGATCGGCAAGCGCCTTAAAACCCTCTCCCGGCATAAGACCTCCTCTCATCATCTCTCATGACGTGCACACTATACTCAATATTTAGATGTTTGTCTAACTATCTAATCGCAATGCTTCAAACCACATCAAAGCAAACGCCATCGCAACCTATGGGCGATTACCTATAATGGCGATAGCTAAAACACGACCTGCTTCCCCATCGGAGGATATCTATGACCGAAACCACAGCCGCAACTCCCATCGAGACACGCGACACCAAGCTCGAGATTATCATGGGCCGCGAGGCACTCGATAAGCTCGCCGATGCTACGGTGCTAGTGCTCGGCTGCGGAGGCGTGGGCTCCAACTGCTGCGAGGCACTCGCCCGCGGCGGCATCGGTCATTTCGTCATTCTGGATAAGGACATCATCGCGCCCAGCAATATCAATCGCCAGGCCATCGCCTTTCACAGCACCGTCGGCAAGCGCAAAGTCGACGTCATGGAGGCTATGATTCACGACATCAACCCTACCGCTACCGTCATCAAGCGCACCGAATACCTGCTGAGCGACAACATCGATGATTTCTTCGCGAGCGTTTTGGAGCAGACGGACGGCAAGCTCGACTACGTCGTCGACGCCATCGACACCATCTCGGCCAAGCTCACCATTGCCAAATATGCTCAGGACCACGACATTCGTTTGGTTAGCTCCATGGGCGGGGCCAACAAGCTCCATCCCGAGTGTCTCCGCTTTGCCGACATCTTCGATACGGTACGTGACCCTATGAGCCGCATTATGCGCAAAGAATGTAAGAAGCGCGGAATCAAGAGCCTGCACGTGCTGTTTAGCTGCGAGGAATCGGTTAAGACACAGCCCCGCGACCCTTCCAACATCCACGAGCGTACCGAGCTCGGAACCGCCAGTTTTATGCCGCCCATCATGGGTCAGATGATTGCCGGCGAGGTTATCCGCCAGATCAGCGGCCGCGGCACCGAACGTGTACGCTCCGATGGCCAGCGCCTGGACTAGCGGAACGCGCCGAGATGGAGCCCCGGTTATTTGATGCACACTGCCATCTTGATTTGATGGCATACCCGAATGCTGTTGCCGACGAAACTGCGGCTATAGGACTGGGGGTCTTTGATTGCGGGGTCGACCCACGCGACTTCGCGGCAGCAAAAAAGCGTGCCAGCCGCTACCCAAACATTATCGCGGGCGTCGGCCTCCATCCCTGGTGGCTCGCCGACGGCCGCTGCGGTCCTGCCGAAGTCAATCTGCTTTGCGAAGTTGCCGCCCAAGAGCACTACATCGGCGAAGTCGGACTCGACTTTTCCGCGCGCTTTGCTGGAAGTGAGCCGCTACAAATACAGGCACTTAACCGGCTCTGCGATGCGCTCGTGCAGCATCCTCTTACCGGGCGCGTGATATCAATTCACGCCGTTCGTTCGGCAGGAGCCGTACTGGACGTCCTCGAATCGCATGGACTACTCATCCCAAACCCCGACTCCCCCGTTATCATCTTCCACTGGTTTAGCGGTACTTCGGACGAACTCGTCCGCGCGCGTAATGCGGGCTGTTATTTTTCCGTCAACGAACGCATGCTCGCGACCAAGCGCGGTCGCGAATACGCACGACAGATTCCACTCGATCGTTTACTGCTCGAAACCGATGCGCCGGCGGAGGCAAACACAGAAACAAGCGCGCAGTCGCTCATCAGATCGCTCGCAAGGACCTCGATGCGCATTGCCTCACTCAAAAACTGTGACGCAAAGCGCATCGAGTCGGTAGTTTTAGCAAATGCGCACGCTGTTTTTGACCTTCGCTAACCCCTGTGGGCAAAAATGCCAAGGGACATGCGAATCGCACAACGCAGTCCCTATTGGTAGGCAGTACAGTTCGGCAGCATTACACCAATTCGTGCATGAGATCACGGTTGCGTGCATACAATTCGTCAAAGATATGACGACGCGACGCATATAACTCGTGGGCAGCCATATCGGGCTCGATTGTTTGCGCAACGCCAAGGACTCGGGCGAGTTCATCCCATGATGCATAAGCGCCACCTGCGAGAGCTGCCATGATGGCATCACCGAAGCATGCGCCCACCGTAACCTTGGCAACCGAGACCTCGCGCCCGCATACGTCGGCGATAGCCTGCATCCAAACTGGATTCTTGGTTCCACCTCCGACAAGCATAATGCGCCCAATTGGCAGTCCATGCTCTCGCTCGATAATGTCGACATGGGATGCAACGGTATACGCGACGCCTTCCAAGGCGGCGCGAACCATATGGGCTCGCGTATGCCTTCCGGTCAGGCCAAAGAAGACGCCACGCGCCTCGGGATCGTTGAGCGGAGTACGCTCCCCCGCAAAGTACGGCAGACACAGGAGCCCATCGGCACCCGGCGCCACGTCGGCGGCATCATTCGCCATAACCGAATAGGCATCGGGACCACCGTGGCCCTCGGCCTCTACGGCGTCGCGATACAGCTCTTGGCGCAGCCACGATGTGAGTGCGCCCGCCGTATTGGTCCCCGCGCAAATCCCGTAAGTTCCGGGAATGATAAACGTCCCCGGCCACAGGCGGGCATCATCGATCATATGATCAGCTAGGTAGATGAAATACGCCGTACTCCCCAACTGAACCATCATATCGCCGGGACGGAATACACCCGTCGAAATGGCCTCGGCACCAGAGTCGCCCGTTCCCACTAAGACAGGTGTCCCTGCCGCGAGCCCCGTCGCCTCAGCCGCACGCTGCGTAATCACCCCGGCAATATCGGTAGCCGACATCACCTCCGCCATCTGGTCAGGCCGGCAGAAACGAGCACATTCCCGAGCATCAACCTTCCAGGTGTAGCGGTCGTATAGGGGAAGAAAATCCTCCGCTAAATAACGGTCCACCGTAAAACGCCCCGTCAACTTTGCGCACAGAAACGATGACGCCGTCAGGAACTTCGCGGCACGTTCGTGCACCTCGGGCATATTCTCCTTAAACCACAAGATCTTGGGAGCAATATCTGACGAACAGGGATCATGCCCGAAAAGCTCGCGTGCGCGATCTGACCCATATTCGGAAAGGAGCTCGTCAATCTGCGGCTTCGAACGTGCGTCGACTCCATACAAAATCGCGGGCGCCAGCGCGTTGCACTCGGTATCGACCGGCACACAGTCGCAACCCAATGCGGAAAGGCCCACGCATCCGATCTGTACCGCGTTAACCCCCGATCGCGCCACCAGCTCGCGCGACAAGCGGCAAAAATCGCCCCACCAAACTGCCTCCGCATCATGCTGGTACCATCCATCACACGGGTTGTCCGTCTCGTGTCCACAAGAAGCTTGGCAAACGATGTTGCATCGATCATCGATTAAAACGCCTTTAGAGGCGCTTGTCCCAATATCAATACCCAGATAGAGCGCCATAGGTGCCTACTCCCCTCGCGCCGTACGAGCGGCAACCATAAAACGAGCTACCCGCTCAACATCGACCGGGGCATCCAGCTTTCCGTCGCACTTTAAGCACGTGCCGACAAACGCACCATCGTAGTGAGCGAATACGTCAGCCACGGTATTTTCGCGACAACCGGTGCCACATACCACAGGTACTTCGCCAACACGCTCGCGGACTTCATCGGCAAGCTCGCCCGAAGCGCCACGACCGGCAGCCGAACCGCCGATGACCATTGCATCCGGAAGGCAATTAAAGAGAAGTGAATCGGCAATGTCCGCAGTCGTGCGGTCGTTGAGATAAACCTCCCCCTCGCTCGTGATGAAGTGAAAAAGCTTGAGGTCATCCAGGCGCAGCGCCGCCTTGCGACGCATGGTGTGCGCGAAATCTCGATTAATCAGCCCGAGATCACCGGCCCAGGCACCGCAAAAATTGCAGCGCGTGAACTGCGCGTCGACGGCAGCGCACAGCTCGATTGTGGCATCACCATCGTAAATAGCCTCAGCTCCCCAAGGGGTCGACAGATCATGGGATAGAGCCCCGATTACATAGCCCATCGATGCAAGGGTTGAGGGAGAAACGTGCTGCTCATAGGGCATCGAGAGCTCATTGGTAATCAAAATGCCATCGACACCGCCCTGCTGCAACGCCTCGAGATCGCGCTTGGCGGCTTCCACGACCTGCGACACGCTTCCGCCCGGGTAATACAGTGGATCGCCCGGCAGAGGACGCAGGTGCAGCATTCCGATAACCGGCTTTTCGGTCTTGAACATCGAGGTTAGAAACGACATAACGTGCTCCTTCATAGAGTTATTGCAGGGACGTTACTCCCCCAGCACCTCGACGTACACTTTTCGCTTCTGCGGACCGTCAAACTCCGCAAGATAGATGTTCTGGGCACTTCCGCACACGATGTGGCCATCTTGGACGGGAAAGAAGCAACTGTTTCCACAAATCATGCTCTTGATATGCCCACAGGAGTTGTTGCCGGTGGCTCCATAGCTCGGCAGGAAGTGTGCATGCGCATAGGGGGCATCGAGTGGGGCGATGCGATCAAGCGTCTCCATAAGATCCGTCTCCACGCAGGGCAGCCCCTCGTTTACCACGATTCCACAGGTCGTATGCGACAAAATAATCGCTGCCAAGCCATTGGTCACCGAGCTGCGTTCGATGGCAGCGTGCACGTCTTCGGTAATATCGATGAACTGGTCCGGAGCAGTCGATAGATAGCTCAATGTCTCGAGCGTCACCATGTTTACTCATCCCCTTCAAGAAAACGCAGGGCATTACCCCAGTAGAGCCTTTCTCGCGCATCATCGCGCATGGGCACGGTATCGAGCGCCCGCTTGAGTTTGAATGCACGGAAGCGCGGCGTATTGCTGGCGAACATCACTTGGTGCGATAGCGCGCGCTCATACCACAGCGGCCCCATATCGACCGTGAAAAGACGCTGCATCATCTCCTCGGGCGAATCGATGTAAGTGATAGAGGTGTCCGTGTAGCAGTTGGGATACTTGAGCAGCATCGCCACGGTCTCGCGTACCCAGGGCCAGCCAAAGTGAGTCAAACTAAAGCGCACATTTGGATGCGTTGCGATTGTGTGCTCAAATGCAAGCGGGTTACTGCGCGAGAGCTCTGCGCCAGGCTCCCAAGACATACCGGCATGGAAAACCACCGGCTTGTTATAGCGCTCGCACAGCTCGTAAAGCGGCTCGGCCACAGCATCATCGGGGGCAAAACCCTGCTTTGCAGGATGCAGGCAAAGCCCCTTTGCCCCCAACTCGGTAAAGGCGCGCTCCAATTCGTCTGCGGCACCGCTCACCTGCGGGTCTACGCTCGCAAATCCCCACAGACGATCGGGATGCGCGGCAACCAGCATGGCAATCTGGTCGTTGGTGCCAAAGTGCCCTCCGCATGCCGTGGTTACATCGAGCGGCATGAGCAAGCTCTTCTGCACATCGCAGACGTCCATCTCAACTTGAAGCTCGTCCCAATCCATGGGACCCATATGCCCCATACCAAATTCTCGTGACCAAAAACCGAATCCATCAGGCTCATCACCCGGCGTACAGATCTCGCCGTAGAGCATGGGCTGAACCAACATGTCGACAACCATTTCGTACTCCTTTCCAGGCATTTGACCCTAGTACGGCTCAAACGAACCAATCACTCGGGACGACAGCTCAGCGCCCGCCTTCATACACGCCGGAATATCAAGGCCATCGATCACGCCCTTGGTAAACCCGGCAATATACGAGTCGCCGGCACCCACGGTATTAACGACCTTCTCCGCCGGTACGATCCCGCACTCATAGAAGCGCTCACCGTCATAGGCAATGCTTCCCTTCTCGCCAAGCGTGGCAACCGCAACGCGCGGTCCCAATTCCTGCACGTGGCGTACCCAGTCTCGCAGCTCCGGAGTGTCCTCTTCAAACGACATGAATGCATAGTCAACGTAAGGAAAATGATTCTCGCAGGCATATTCGGGATCCTGGCTGAACACCGAGAAGTCCATAACCACCGTCTTGCCCGCATCATGCCATTCGGGCAGGAGGTCCAAACAATTGCCAAACAGGTCGGTATGAATGATGTCATGCTCTAGGATAAACGCCCGGTCATCTTCATTCGGACGATATGTCTCCATTACGCCATCGATTGCCTCGAGATGCACGCGATCGACGCCGTCTTTCAATGCCATGAGCATCACCGAGGTGTCGCCATCCTCCACCCGCAGATGTGAGATATCGAGCCCCTCAGCGGCCAGCGCCTCTCTCATCTTGTCTCCGTACTCGTCCTTGCCGACAACCGACACGGCGGATACCGAAACGCCCATTCGTGCAAGATGGATACCCCAGTCAATGCCATTACCAGTCGGATAGAACACGCCGATGTTTTGATAGACGTCCGCACAGCAAAAACCAGCCGCGCACGCTTTAATACCCATGGTCTTCTCCAATGTTCAAAAGGGGACCCACCACATGGCGAGCCCCCCTTTTCGCGTTTCGCTTATTGTTTTGCATCGGCCGTCCAAGGCCTCATAGCCAGACCGCCGTACGCTTTCTTAAGCTATTCGACGATTGGTGCTCCGTGGCCCCAAGAACCTTCCATACCGCACACGGTCGAGGCAAACCCGGCAGCAAAGTCGAGCGCGCGCTCGATGGCCTCGGCGCCATCCTCACCGCGCTTGGCGGAATCGAGATAGCACATCAAAAACGAGGTGAGGAACGAGTCGCCCGCCCCCATGGTGTCCTTCATGTCCGTTACCGGTTTAGCCAGCTGGCGGTAATAACGCTCGCCGTCGTAAGCAATGCAGCCCTCGGCGCCCGCCGTAGCCGACACAAAACGCGGACCCAGGCCCTTCACCCATGCCAGACGCTCGCGAATCTCGTCCTCACTCGCAGCATCCGCCGCACTAAAGAATGCGAAATCGACGTAGGGCGCAATCTGCTCGTAGTACTCGTCGGTAGAGTCGTCCGAAAAGTCAAAAGAGACCGTGACGCCCGCAGCCTTCAGCTTGGGTAGCTCGCGCTCGGTAAAGCAATAGTTGCCCGAATGAACCACATCGAACTGCTTCATGTACGCAAGGTCAAAGCGATCGAGGACATAGCGCGCATCGCCACGGATACCGCCCTCGTTGGAGCCGAGGAAGACACGGTCACCGTCAACGACGGTCACGCGAGCCGCTCCGTTCTCGCCAATCATCTGCTCGCACTTGTCAAGCTCGATACCCTCATCCTCGAGGCTTGCAATGACATGCTCGGCAGCGGCGTCATTGCCAAAAATGCCCATGTATGCGGAGCGTGCGGCACCGCATTTCTTGGCATAAACGGCGAAGTTCACCGCGTTGCCGCCAGGATACATGGTGTGGATATGCTCATAGCGATCGACGACGTTGTCGCCAAATCCGAGCGCGTTAACGTTAAATGCCATGGTATTTACCCTTCTAGTACTCGACAACGCCCATGTAGCGACGGAAATCGGGATCGTGATCAAACACCTTGCCGCGTGCGGCACGCAGCTCGCAGTTCATGGCGTAGAACAGCACCGGGTCCAGATAAGCACGGACGCTCGCCGGCACGGCCTCCATACCGTACTCCTTGGCATCGAGCACCATCAGCGTATCGGTATGCGTCTTAAGGAACGCCAGGGCGCGCTCGTCCATAGCACGGCACTCGCTGGAGCCCATCTGCAGGAAGTAAAAAACGCCATCCTGAGTAGCCTCGAAGGGGCCATGGAAGTACTCGGCAGAGTGGATGTAGCTGCAGTGCTGCCACTGCATCTCCATAAGAGAGCAGATAGCGAAACCGTAGGTCTGGCTAAAGTTGGGACCGCTGCCCAGAATATAGAAGAACTCGTGCTCCTGGCAAAGCTTGGCAAAGCGATCGCCCAGCTCGGCATTTACCTTCTCGCGTGCCGGGGGAAGAATCTTATCCATCTCGGCAATACCGGCATACATATCGGCGAGATCGGCGTAGCCCTCCTGCTGATCGAGCAGCTCTGCCGCAAGCGACAGCGAAATGCCGGCGGGGACCTCGGCCTGCGGCACACCCTCGCCCCACGGGTAGACCCACGTGGTCCACTTGCCGGAGTCGATCTTGGATCCAGCGTTGTCGGTCTGGGCGATCACCGTAGCGCCGGCGGCAAGGGCAATCTCGCAGCCCTCGACGACCTCCGGGGTGTTGCCACTGTGGCTACAAGCGATGACCAGAGACTTCTCGCCCAGACGACGCGGACGCATAATGTCAAATTCACGCGCGGTATAGATATACGAAGTGAAGGTGGTTGCCTCGCGCTGCAGAAGCTCATGAGCCGGGATCAAATCGATCATGGAGCCACCGCAAGCAATCCAGTAGACGCTGTCGAACTTGCCCTTCTCGGCAATTGCCTCTTTAATCAGATCGTGTGCGTTCATATCCAGTTCCTTTCTTGTTTGGCCCGCAATCAATGACGTTGGTTGCGTGGCCGATGGTTGTTTTAGTCAATCAGATATTTCTCGAATGCGGCCATGTTCTTGGCATCTGCCGCTGCCGGGTCATCGTAGTAACGACCATCCGTGATTTCCTGGCCCAGCATGCCGTCGAAACCATGGGCGTTGAGTGTGGCGACGAAGGCGTCCATATCGTGCTTGCCATCGCCCCACACCAGATGGCCATACGGGTCGCCGTCGATAAAGTGCATCTCGTGAATTGCCCCATCACCAAAGGCAGCAAACCAGTCCTCGAGCGTCTCGCCTGCAACGCCCATCGCGGTTGTATCAACCATGGGCTGTAAGTACGGGCTCGCGACCTCGTCAATCATGCGCTTCGCATCGGAAACCGTCGTCACAAGGTTGCTCTCCTCGGGACGCAGGCTTTCCATCGTAAGCACCAGACCGTGCTCGCCGGCATACTCCGCCAGAATGGACAAGTGCTCGCGGCTGCGCTTCCAGGCTTCCTCGCGGTCCTCGTCCCAGTCGCCCCAGCCCGAGTTGATGGACATACGGTCGCACCCAAGTACCTCGGCAAGCTCAATGCCGTGCTTAAAGTACGCCAGGCTGCGCTGTTCATGCAGCGGTTTGCGTGCGCAATACTGCCAAGGATAGACAACATTCTCGGGGCACAGAGTACGATACCTAAGCCCACGGTCTGCAGCCTTTTTCGCCAAGACCTCAGCCTCAAAGTAGCCCGTATGGTCGAGCGTCACATGCGGCTCTGCACACCACAGCTCAATGGACTCAAAGCCCAAGCGCTGCTGCACATCAAGGAAGTAATCGAACGACCACATGATGTAGTGGATATTCATGCCCGCAATCTGTTCGCGGTGCAGCGTCGGTTTGGATTCAGACATCTTATGCCTCCTTATTTCGATCGAACACGATTTGTCCGTCCGACATCGTCATATCAACCGCAAGATCGCGTGCGTCGCGATAATCGAGGTCGAACACATCCCGATCGAGCACGCAGATATCGGCAAGCTTGCCAACCTCAAGCGTACCCAGCTCGTCTTCGCGCATCAGATCGTACGCGCCCCCGGCAGTCCAAGCGCGCAAGAGCTCGACAAGCGTCAGCGTGTTGACCTCATTCACGGGCAGTCCGTCGGCGAAGAATCCGCCGCACGCGCTGTAGATTGACTCGCCCAGGCTCGGAATCAGCAGCGGCAGATCCGTGCCGCAGCACACTGTGCATCCGGAATCTTCCATGCCGCGGCGATTCCAGCTGTGCAAAAGTCGCGTCTCGCCAATTTGTCGACGCATCATCGACAGGCAATCCTCGCGCCGGTCCAGCGTCAGAATCTGCGGATAGACCTCACAAATTCCACCTAACTTGCCAAACTCGACAAGATCGGTCGGGTCAGAGTTCTCGAGATCGGTAATCGCATGGCGGCGAAGCATCCGTCCATGCTCGTCTCGAGGCAGCGAGGCATAGAGTGCCACGGTGCGACGAACGGCGCCATCGCCCTGGCAATGCAAGGAATATCGGAAGCCGTCAGCATCAATTGCACGCAGCTCGTTCTCAATCAGATCCCACTCTGGCTCCTCGACGACCGTCTTGCCGGCAGCGCCCGCAGCGGCCGTGTCCTCATAGGGGTCTATCATCTCGGCAAGCCCCACCCATACGCCGCGATCGGTCATACGGTTGAAGCCAGAAAAACGAACGAACGGTCCCCGGAAGCGCTCTCGCGCCTCGCGGGCATATGCCAGATTTGCACCGGCGCCCACCGGCTGCGACATCATAGAGACGCGAACCGTCAGCTCACCAGATTCCTCACGGCGAGCCATTTCGTCGGCAAAGCCGTAGTAGTCATCAAACGCCATTTCCTTGATGGCGGTAACGCCGCGCTCGTTAAGCATGCTCATGTAGTCCGAATACCCGACACGCACCTCGGGCAGCGCGAGGAAATCGCTCATCATGCGCCAGATCTTCTCGGCATAGCACGCCTGGGGTGTAAAGCCATATCGCGCACTGGCGGCAGCATTGAGAACGCAGGTCTCCGCGCCCGGCGTAAAGCAGACGACAGGGATATCGCCAAAACACTCGTCAAACACAGCTGCTGTATTTGCGTTCTCGGCATCCGATGCCAACGTTTCGGGTAGGTTGTGGCCAAAAGCCGCCGCGCAATCCGGATGACCTTCTTTCCATGCACGCAAGAGCGACACGGCCTCTTTGGCATCAGCGATGCCGGACAGATCAGACCCCAACGTCCGCAGCGCCCAACCTGTATAGAAGGTATGCACATCGATCAGGCCAGGCATGACGGTGCGGTCGCCCAGGTCAACTACCTCGTCCGCCTGGGTCAAATACGAAGCTACCTCACACTTGGTGCCAACAGCCTCAATTCGATTGCCACGGACCGCTACGAAACCTTCAAACGGCAGGTCCCCCGTACCGGTAAAGACGCTCTTAGACGTCAGAACCGTCAAACGATCGGACATCACAACCACCTACGCCGGAAGCATGCCGGAAATGGCAGTAATGACCAAGCCAAACACGACCATGAAAATGAAGAACTTCCAAATGGTCTTCCACCATTGGCCAAACGAAATCTTAGCCACGGCAAGGCCGGCGACCGTCATGCCCGCCACGGGGCTGATGGTGTTGATGGTCTGGTTGGCAAACTGGAGCGCGGTGACGGCCGCCTCGGGATTGAGGCCCATGAGCTCGGTCAGGGGGCCCATAACGGGCATGGTGAGCGCCGCCAGGCCAGAACTCGAGGGAACCAGCAAAGAGAGCAGACCAAGGACGACATACATAAACGTGGTGTAGACGGCGGCGGGTGCACCGGCAAGCGCGGTAGCGAGCGCCTGGAGGATGGTGTCGATGATCATGCCGCCCTCGGCGATGACCAGAATACCGCGAGCGATACCGATAACGACGGCAGCGTACGCAAAGTCGGCGAGACCCTTAACGAACTCCTCTGCGATCGTCTGCTGGTCAAGGCCGCCCAGGATACCGGCAAGCAAGCCCATGCCAAGGAACACGGCGGAAATCTGATTCATGTACCAGCCCTGGGTAACAAGACCCCAGACGATAATGCCCATACCGCAAGCAAAATCGATAAGCACGAGCTTCTGACGGATAGTGAACTCTTCCTCGATGGAGGCATCGGTCACGGAAAATTCAATACGCTTGAGCTTATCGTCCTCGTACACAATGGACGACTCGGGGTTTTTCTTGACGCGCATGGCGTAGCGCATGGCCCATGCGATACCGACGGCAGTGAAGATGACCCAAGAAACGGCGCGCAGCCACAGTTGCGGATTACCCTCGATGCCAATGATGCCTTGGGCGATCAAAACATTAAACGGGTCGATGGT
This sequence comes from Collinsella aerofaciens, assembly GCA_048184855.1. Taxonomy (GTDB): domain Bacteria; phylum Actinomycetota; class Coriobacteriia; order Coriobacteriales; family Coriobacteriaceae; genus Collinsella; species Collinsella aerofaciens_CA. The sequence goes on along the minus strand of DBEYYU010000033.1, from coordinate 13,516 downwards.
CGAAGCACAATATCCCAGGTTAGGACCAAGGAAGCAGATGATGAATGCCGTCATCGAGTCATAACCGATACCCATCATGATGGGAATGAAGATGGCATAGAACGGCAGGGCTTCCTCAGACATACCAAACGTAGTGCCGCAAATGGACAGCAATGTCATCGTGATGGGGATGATGAGGATGTCCTTGTTCTTGAGCTTTTTAATCACACGGCTCATGCCGGCATTCAAAGCGTTGGTCTTGGTGATGATCGCGAACGATCCGCCAATCAATAAGACGAACGCAACGACGTCGGCAGCCTCTTGGATACCCTTGGTGGGCGCTTGCAGAACCGCGAAGATATCCTGGCCCAGATTGATGGTCTCGCCGGTCTCGGAATCGGTGTAGTTTTTATCGACCTGTTCATAGGTTCCAGCAACGGCGACTTCACGCTCGCCCGCCGCTGTCGAAATCGTCTTGCGCTGATACTGACCAGAGGGAACGATCCAAGTCAGGACCGCAAAGACAACGATCAGCAAGAACATGATCGTATAGACATGCGGTAATTTGAACTTAAAACGTCTGTTTGTCTTCTTCGCCTTCGTATCTGACATAGATACCTCCAAAGAACTCGAGACTGCATCGCATCTCGCTTCAACGTTTGCACAATGCAAACGTTCTATGACGTCCCATAGATTACCAGCAGCTTTTTCCTTCATCAAGATAATTTCAAACTGATTGCCGCAACGCGGTTGAACGGTTGTGTTCGCGCCGTGAACGGTATGGAAACGCCCGGTGAGATGATCCACCGGGCGCTTCCATTCGCAATGTCCTAGATGTCAAAAACGTAGCGAGACCCAACGATCCGCTGACGACCGATGATAAACGGCCGCCGTTGCTCATCGAAAAAGAAGGCTTCCATATAAAACAAGGGTTCGCCAACGGGAACTGCCAACAGCCGAGCGACCTCGGGCGACGCGCACGCGATCTCGAGCGTGCACGGGTCGGTAAACGCGGGCGTGCGGCCCGTTCGGTTGCGCACGAACTCAAAAATGGATTGGTTAGATAGAGGTGCCGTTGATAGATAGGCGTTGTCCTCGTAAACGTATATGTTGTTCTCGAGCATGACGGGGACTCCATCGGCAGTACGTACACGCTCAACGCAAATCAAATCAGTTCCAACGGGAACACCAAAGAACTGCGCTTCGGTAGAATCTGCTGGCAGTATCTTTCTCGAAATGACGCACGCCCCCGGTTCCATTCCGTTAACGCGGCATGCGTCCGAAAAACTCTGGACGTCATCCTTCTGGCGAATCTTGCGCTTGAGCTTGGGGGCATTGACGAACGTGCCTTTCCCCTGTCGCTTCGTTAGATAGCCCTGCTGGACGAGCTCCTCAATAGCACGTCGCACGGTAACGCGGCCAACTTTATAGCTCTCAGCCAATTCGAATTCGTTGGGTATCCGCGCGCCTGCCTTGTAGGCGCCGGAGTTGATTTCGTTTTTAATGATATCGATAACCTGTTGGTACAGCGGTATCGCTGCTTTACCGTCAGTTAGCCCTTCAGTCGGTGGCATATACCCTCTCCAAGCACGATTAAGTCTAAAGCGGGCTTAAGGGCATTCAACAAGCCCTTAAGCCCGCATTAGCATAAAGTATGCTTGCTGCCGCACCAAAATGTCGGGTATTTACTCATCTGACCCGAAAAACGCGCAACTACCGCGCTCCTAAGAAAGCGTGAGCAGCTCCGGCAGCTGGTCGATAATCTTGTCCGCGGCATCCTGGCTAAAGCCAAAGCGCTCCTCGCGCTTGGCAATAACTGTCAGGCCGGCTCGCTTGCCGGCAGTGATGCCAGGCACCGAATCCTCGACGCAGCAGCAGCGATTCGCGGGCAGCCCCAGCAGGTCCAGCGCATGCAGGTAGATGTCGGGCTCGGGCTTGCTCTCCTTAAACTGCTCGCCGCTCACTACATACTCAAAGGCATCCGACAGCCCGCACGCATCGAGCACTTCCTCGATGCTATCCATGGGAGACGAGCTGGCAAGCGCCACGCGAACGCCGCGGCGCGGCAGCTCTCGAATCGTATCCACGGCGCCTGGGTTAATCAAAGCCTGATAGTCGCGCGGACGCTTATGAGCCCACTCGTCCCAACGGGTCAACGCTTCCTCGCCAGTTAAATGCCCCTTACCGGCGCGCTCAAACCAATCGACCAGCATACGCAGGAAGAACTGATGCGAAGTACCGACCTGCCCATTTAACTCCTCTTGAGTCAGATTAAGCCCAAGCTCCTTGGCAAACGCGGCGGTCTCGCCCAGGTAGTAATACTCGGTATCGACAATCACGCCGTCCATGTCAAAGATAACGGCGTCGAACGGAAATGCGGACACGGCACCCTCCCTAACAAAAGGGCGCCCGCAAGCGGACGCCCGAACCATGCATTATCGGCGATTCTAACCCAGCAGCTTATCCAGCGCCACCGCAATACCATCTTCGTTGTTATTGGCGGTCACCATCTGGGCCACAGCCTTAACCTCATCGACGGCGTTTCCCATGGCAACACCGGTACCAGCCCACTCGATCATGGACTTGTCGTTCTGGCCGTCGCCAAACGATACGACCTCGCTGGCATCGATGCCGAGCTTGGGCAGGGCACCCTCGAGCGCGCGGGCCTTGTCAATACCGGGCGCCGTGTACTCAAAGTACCAGTCGGCCGTAAACATGCCCGAAAGCGTCTGCTTAAAGGGCGCATACATCTCCTCGTAATGCGCCTGCAGGTAGGCCGGATCGCCCGCCGTCAGCAGCTTGTCCACGGGATAAGTGTCCACGACCTCATGCAAGCTCTCGACCTCGCGGATCTTAAGGTCGCACGCATCGCGCTCATACTTGACGATGTTTTTCTGCGAGCCGTCAGGCAGCGTGATCATGCAATGGTACGAGTCCTCAACGTGCAGATCGCGACCGAGCGAAATCATAGGGATCACGTCAAAATTACGCAGGTGATCAATCAGGCGATGCAATTCGTCGGCAGGCATAGCCTGATCGAACAGCACTTCGTCGGTCTGGGCATCGACGACGTGAGCGCCGTTAAAGGCCACCAGCAAACCATCATGACTCTGAAGGTCGAGCTCCTGGGCCAGGGCGTGAAGACCCCATGCGGGACGACCCGAAGCCAAGATGAGCTTAATGCCCGACTCCTGCGCCGCGAGCAGCTTCTCGCGCGTACGCGGGCTAATGACCTTTTGGTCGTTGGTGAGCGTACCGTCGATATCCATTGCGATGGCTTTAATTGCCATATGTGCCTCCTTGCATCGTTTTTATCGCGCACTATCTTATCCGAGCCGGGGCACGTTCGCACAGCGCACGTATGACGGTTGCAAAACCACCCCATTTGAAACAAAGGCAAAAAAGTACTTGCAAAGACGCGTTCCGACATATAAGTTGATAAAAGACCGCCGTTGCGGTTTTAAGTAGATCGAGCATATGAAGTTTGAGTTTTAGCGTGTAAGAGAAGGAAGATCGGCAAAGTACAACCCCAAACGTAATGACAACTTAATGAGGTAACTGCCACATGTGAGGCACCTAGGGCATTGCTGTCTCGATTTTGAGCACGATGCCTTCCGCCTTGCATGGGCCGTTCCATCCCGCCCCTGCAGCAACTGTCTCACGGGCTCATTGAAAACCGCATAGCACCCCAACGTCAGCACATCACCCACGGCAAGCACATCACTCACGACAACCAACACATCAACAAACAGCACGAACATCAACCGATTGGAGAAGCTATGACAAACCACCACGCAGAAGACGGCGATAAGAAAAGCATTCTGGATGCCCGCATTGAGCGAGCATATGCAAACGAATATGACGCCGCCTTTGCCGCCGCGACCATCAAGAACTACGCGTCGCTACCACTCGCGACGATCTTGGCCGACCAACCTCAACTGCTGAAGCGCTGCACAAAGATCATGGGCGACCCCGACATTCGCAAGCTGACAGACCCCTATGCCCCAAAACGCGACAACGATTCGCACGTTCTTACCGTAGGCTGCCTAGCCCACATGCTTACGGCGCTCGACACGAAACTCAAGCTCGAATGGGAACCCGACGAGCGTCATGAACTCGAAAGCAAGCGGAACACCCTGCGCACCGCGCTGTTCCTTCCGCTGGACGGCCTCAGGCGCTGCAACGTCGAGCTCAATACACAGGCGCGGCAAAAGCCCGGGACCACGGGGCAGAAAACTCCAAGACCCCATGCGGTCATCGTCGACCGCAACCGATATAACCGCATGACCGCGCACTTTTCCGCCGAGGGAGCGGCCATAAGGACGCTGATCGACCTGCTGTGCCTCCTGAGCATCAACGAGCTATTTGAGGGCTATCTCGCCCTTGTTCCCGCGACGGCACCCAAGTCGGTAGCAAAGATCATCGAGACCTGCAGACGCCAGTTTGAGCGCCATCGCAATGGCAACGAGATGAACGCCAGCATCGCGCAGTACTACGCGGCTCATTACAAAAATGACGGATGTGCCCCTATCGAGCATCAGCTGCGGCTCGCCTACACCACGCCCGTCGCAACGCTCCATCGCTTTGGAGCCCTTGGCGCTTGCGAGCCGCACGAACAGGCAGCCTGCCCCACAACCGAGCTCGATCTCAGGCTCGGACGAACCCTGTAGCCCGCCAGCCCCTCCGCGGGTAACAATCCTATTCCACAACACAACCAACAGAAAGGAGTCCTCATGGACACCAATCATTCCCCCATCATCAGCCCCCTCACCATGCGTGAATCCGCCCGAGGTATCACGCTCACCAGCATTTACGATGAGATGCTCGCCCGTCGCGAGCTCTCCGTCATGGGAAACATCGAAACCCCGATGGCCCACGACCTATGCCAGCAGATTCGTCTGCTCGATGCCACCGACCCCAGCCGCCCCATCACCATATTTGTCGCCAGCGCCGGCGGAAGCGTGCGATCGGGTCTTGCGATCTATGACGCCATGCGCCTCGCATCGTGCCCCATCCGCACCGTCTGCCTGGAATTCGCCGCGTCCATGGGCGCCGTGATCTTTATGGGCGGCGACGATCGCCGTATGGCGCCCCATGCAGAGCTCATGATTCATGACCCGCTGATCCCCCAGGGGGCAGGCGGCTCGGCACTTGCGTTGCAGGAAACCAGCCGGCGTCTCATGCAGACCCGCAAGACCCTCACGCAAATCCTCTCGGACCGCAGCGGCCTCACGCCCAAGCGCATCCAGTCCCTCACTGCAAAAGACACCTACCTTTCGGCCGAGCGCGCCGTCGAGCTCGGCTTTGCCCACGAAATTCTCTCGACCACCAAGGAGGTCGCCCATGTCTAACCTCGCCAGCCGCCTCGCCGCATCTGAGTCCGCATCGTCCACCATCCTCGCCAAGGATCGAACGCTCTCCTGCGACACCCGCCAAACGGGACTCAACAACAACGCACTTGTGATCGGCCCCTCGGGAGCCGGCAAGACCCGAAACGTCCTCAAGCCCAACCTGCTGCAAATGAACGCAAGCTACATCGTGCTCGACACCAAAGGCACGCTCTGTCGCGAAGTGGGACCCGTGCTGGCAGCCGACGGTTACCGCGTGCAATGCCTCAACTTCGCCGACCTCAACACCGTCCCGGCCCTTGCGCCCGGCATCGAGCGCTGCGGCTACAACCCCCTGAGGCACATTCGCCGCAAGGCGGACGGCAGGCCCAACCAGCAGGACATCCTCTCGGTGGCAAAGGCCATCTGCCCCATCGAGGACAACAACCAGCCTTTTTGGGATCATGCGGCGGCAAACCTGCTGTCGTGTCTTATCGCCTACGTCACCGAACAGCTACCCGCCGACGAGCAGACGATCAGCTCGGTCATCAAGCTGATCGAGCACCTGCAGGACGGTGCCACGGGTCGATTGTTTGACGACCTGATCACGACCGACCCCCAAAGCTATGCCCTCTCGCTATGGCGGCGCTACGCCATTACGCAAAATGCCGAGCGCATGCACGCGAGCATCGTCGGCATCCTTGCCGAAAAGGTCATGTGTCTGGGATTCGACGGTGCGGCACAGCTCTATCGTGAGTGCCATCAGGTGAACTTCGCTTCCATGGGACACACCCCCTGCGTCCTGTTTGTAACCGTGGGCGATATTGACCGCAATCTCGATCCGCTGACCGGCCTCTTTATTTCGCAGGCGTTTATGGGCCTCATTCGTGAGGCCGATAGGCAGCCCGACGGCAGCCTGCCCGTGCCCGTGCGCTTTATGCTCGATGACTTCGCAAATCTGCAGATCCCCCAGATCGACAACGTGCTCTCGATTATCCGAAGCCGCAACATCTGGGCAACGCTGCTGCTGCAGTCGACCAACCAGCTCGATGCGCTCTATGGCGAGGCACGCGCACGCTCCATCATGGGCAACTGCGACACGCATCTGGCGCTGGCGTTCCAGGATCCCGAGAGTGCCCGGGTGTTTTCCGACCGCGCCGACGCGCTGCCCAGCACGCTCATGGCGACGCCGATCGATCGCTCGTGGCTCTTTGTGCGCGGTCGCACTCCCGAACAGGTCGAGCGCTTTAGGCTCGAAGACCATCCGCTCTACGGGGAGCTGCCCGAGGCGCAGCGAGACCATGCGGAGGCCGAGATCTAGGCGCAGGGTTCTCGCGGCGCGCGGCGCCCCAGCGATGTTCCACAAAGGCCGTGCGCCCCGGGACTACGGCAAAGCAAAGGGGCCCGCATCCGATAGGATACGGGCCCCTGACTATAAGGCGCGATGCGTTAACAGCAGCGACTACTTGCGATGCGCGCGATAGAACTCGATGAGCGCCTGGGTCGAAGCGTCCTGCTCGGCCTTGGCGGCGTCATCGTGGAAGGCCGGGGTAATCTGCTTGGCAAGCTGCTTGCCCAGCTCGACGCCCCACTGGTCGTAGGAGTCGATGCCCCAGACCGTGCCCTCGACAAACGTGATGTGCTCGTACAGGGCGATGAGCTCGCCGAGTGCGAACGGGGTCAGCGTGTCGCCGAAGATCGAGGTCGTCGGGCGATTGCCCTCAAAGCAACGGGCCGGGACGATCTGCTCGGGCGTGCCCTCGGCACGAACCTCATCGGCCGTCTTACCAAAGGCGAGCGCCTTGGTCTGGGCCAGGAAGTTGCCCAGGAACAGCTCGTGGACATCCTGGCCGCCGTCGGTCGCAGGGTTGGCGGTATTGGCGAAGGCGATGAAGTCGGCCGGAACCACCACAGTGCCCTGGTGCAGCAGCTGATAGAAGGCATGCTGGCCGTTGGTGCCGGGCTCGCCCCAGAAGATCTCACCGGTGTCGGAGGTCACGGCGCTGCCGTCCCAGCGGACATGCTTGCCGTTGGACTCCATGGTGAGCTGCTGCAGGTAGGCCGGGAAGCGGTGCAGGTACTGGCAGTACGGCAGCACGGCGTGGCTCTTGGAACCGAAGAAGTTGACGTACCAGACATTGAGCAGGCCCATCAGCGCGACGGCGTTGTTCTCGAGCGGGGTGTTGCAGAAGTACTCGTCGATGGCGTGGAAGCCCTCGAGGAACTGCTGGAAGCGCTCGGGGCCGAGCACGACGATCAGCGACAGGCCCACGGCGGAGTCAACGGAATAGCGGCCACCGACCCAGTTCCAGAAACCGAAGGCGTTGGCGGGGTCGATACCGAAGGCCTCGACCTTCTCGAGTGCGGTGGAAACGGCGACGAAGTTCTTTGCCACGGCCTCGGCGTTCTGCTCATCGGAGCCGTCGATGGCGCCCTGAGCCTTGAGCTGCTCGAGCATCCAGGTCTTGACCTCGCGGGCGTTGGTGAGGGTCTCGAGCGTGGTGAAGGTCTTGGAGACGATGATTACGAGCGTGGTCTCGGGATCCAGGCCCTTGAGCTTCTCGGCCTGGTCGTTGGGGTCGATGTTGGAGATGTAGCGGCAGTCGATACCGGCGTCGGCATAGGGACGCAGAGCCTCGTAGGCCATGACCGGGCCCAGGTCGGAGCCGCCGATGCCGATGGACACCAGATGCTCGATCTTCTTGCCGGTAACGCCCTTCCACTCACCGGAGCGCACGCGCTCGGCGAAGGCATACATGCGGTCGAGGACCTCGTGCACGTCGGCGACGACGTCCTGGCCGTCGACGATGAGCTGGCCCTTCTCGCTTGCCGGGCGGCGCAGCGCGGTGTGCAGGACAGCGCGGTCCTCGGTAGTGTTGATGTGCTCGCCAGAGAACATGGCGTCGCGGCGCTCCTCGAGCTTCACCTCGCGGGCAAGATCGCACAGCAGCTTGACGGTCTCATCGGTCACCAGGTTCTTCGACAGATCGAAGTGCAGGTCACCGGCGTCAAAGCTCAGCTTGTTCACGCGGTCGGCGTCAGCAGCGAACCAGGCCTTGAGGTCGATACCTTCGGCCTCGAGCTTCTCCTGATGAGCCTCGAGCGCCTTCCAAGCGGCAGTCGACGTAGCATCGATAGGTGCGGCAACAGTTGCCATAGAGTCCTCCTCAGCATACGGGCGCACGCCTCCATGCGCCCGGACATTCAGATGCCACTATTCTAGCGCAGGTCAAGACTACAATCAGCGAGCGTTGCCAATCGGCCCCCAAACGGCAACCGATTAAAAAGGGACAGGCTTATTTTGGCAGGTCAAACGCTTTACCAACCAAAAATAACCCGTCCTTTTATGGCAAATATTAGGCCGCGGCGCAGATGCTACCGAGCAACTCACGCAGAGGAGACCCGATGCCCTCCAGCAGTTCGGGCGCGATAATGGCAAAAACGGGAACCTCACCGGTGCCCACGACAGCAGGCGCCTTGCCCTCCGAGAGAATGCATCCATAAGGGACAAAACCGTCTTCGCCGGCATCGAGCGCCGCCATGCGACGCGCGAGCTCGCGCGCAAAGCCAGCAGTATCGGCATCGCCAATCGCCAGGACAAAGTCCACGCCCTCATCGGTTGCCAGGGCTACGGCCTCATCGACCAAATCGTCTCCCCCGTCGCCCCCGGCCGAACCGCAACGAAAGAGTACGCGTTCGAGCAGGGCACGATCGAGCGAGCCCAGCGCCGCCGAAACGAGCTCATCGCGCGTGTGCTTGTCGCCTCCCAGCACGACCAGTGCCTTGGTGCCGCCATAGTGGGCAACCAATCGCCCGCACCAGCGAGCCACATCCCCATCCGCAACCAAGCGCGTCGGCATACCAAACCCATAGTTGACCATTATCCCCACACCCTTCCGTGCTTTATGGTGGTATCGATCGTTAGGCTCATGCTACGAAGCGAGCTTTTCCGAGCTGTTTCGCGCTCTTTAGGGCTGCGTTAAAACCCCGATGAAGCCGCACGACCATACTTGCCAAAAAGGGACAGATTTTGACGGTGTCCGTGCAAGCGGGTATTATCGAACAGGTATTCGATAAGAACATGTGTTTGATGGAAGGGCACGGATGGCGCACGAGCAGCACACCTATATCTGCATCGACCTCAAGACGTTTTATGCCAGCGTCGAGTGCGTCGACCGTGGGCTCGATCCGCTCACCACCAACCTGGTCGTTGCCGACGAATCGCGCGGACGCACGACCATCTGCCTCGCTATCACGCAGGCCATGAAGGACTTAGGTATTCACAACCGCTGCCGTCTGTTCGAGATTCCCGACGGCATCGACTGCATCAAAGCAGTGCCGCGCATGCAGCACTACATGGAGGTGTCGGCGCAAATCTACGGCATCTATCTGGAATACGTCAGCCCCCAGGACGTGCACGTCTACTCAATTGACGAGTGCTTTATCGACGTGACACCCTATCTGGACCTCTATCACACCGATGCGGAAGGCTTCGCCTGCATGTTGCGCGACGAGGTCCTGGCGCGCACCGGCATCACGGCGACGGTCGGCATCGGCCCCAACCTATTCCAGGCCAAGGTTGCACTCGATATCACCGCCAAGCACGTACCCAGCCGCATCGGCATACTCGACGATGAGACCTTTCGCAAGGAAATCTGGCCCCATCGTCCCATCACCGATATCTGGGGTATCGGCCCCGGCGTGGCAGCACGACTCGAAAAATACGGCGTCTACGATCTGATGGGCGTCGCGGCGCTCGACGAAAACCTGCTTTACGACGAGCTCGGCGTCAATGCCGAGTATCTCATCGACCACGCCTTCGGACGCGAGCCGACAACCATCGCCGATATCCAAGCCTATCGCCCGCAAGCAACTTCGACCACCACAGGACAGGTGCTCTCGAAGGGCTATGCCTACGAGCAGGCCTACACCGTCTTGCGCGAGATGGTCGACAACGCCGTGTTGGACTTGATCGATAAGCACGTGGTCTGCGACAGCATCTCGCTCTTTGTGGGCTACGCGAGCGAGCGCGCCGACATACGCAGGCTTGATGCCAGCGGTACTGCACAATATGTGGACGGATGCGGACACCTGCGCTCGAGTACGTCGAGCATCGAACCCACCGCAACCGCCGGCCCCGAGCTCGCGCCCCGTGCTCCCAAGCCCGTCCAGCGCGATGACGAACGGCGCCGCCTGGTGCGCGAAGCGCAGGCAATCGATGGCATCTTTGTGGGAGAGCATGGTGGCAAACCGCGTGGTGGCTATGCCGCGCTCTTTGCGCACTCCAACGCCTCGCGCAAGCTGCCCGAGCGTACCAATTCGTTTAAGAAGATCATGGGCTATTTCGATGAGCTCTGGGCGCAGACTGTCGATCCCAAACGACCGGTCAAGCGCATCAACCTGGGCTTTAGCAATCTTGTGCCCGAGGAATTTGCCACCATCGATCTGTTCAGCGATATCGAGGCCGATGAGCGCGAGCGCGACCTGGCGCGCGCCGTCCTGGCCGTGAAAGGCAAGTACGGCAAGAACGCGCTCGTCAAGGGATTAAGCTTTACCGCCGGCGCCACCGCGCGCGAGCGCAACGATCAAGTTGGAGGACACCGTGCCTAAACCCAAACAACAGCCCATGCGCCCGCCGACCGCCTTCGAGCGCCTGGCGGACCCCGAGGGCAGACGCCGCGCAGCCGACCCCAACCTCACTGCCAACGGTGCCGTGCGCGCCAACCGCGCCGCACAGTTTATGCCCTTTGCCGCCCTCACGGGATACTACGAACTCGTGCGCAAGCAGGAAATCACCGTCGAGCAAAAACGTGAGCTCACGGAAGAAAAAGCCCTCGAGCTTTCGCAAAAGCTCGAGGGCCTCAAACGCGGCGACTTGGTGCGCGTCACCTATTACGATACGTACGGCTATCGTAGCCGCACGGGCATTCTCGACGAAGCGTTACCCGCATTCAAGCTGCTCAAACTCAGGGATATCGCCATCAACTTCGACGATATCCAGGACATTGAGCTACGCGGACGAGCCTAGCGACGAGAACGCTTGCGCAAGACGAGAGCAATGCCAAGCACTGCGGCAGCTGCAACCAGCAATCCCAAGACCAGCGTGAGGGTCGAGTCGCCAGCGCGAGGCAGCGAGCCGTCCTTCGAAGTCTTCTTAGCGGTCGTCGTGACGGTGGTCGTGGTGCTGCTCGACTGGTCGTTGCCACCCGTCTGGCTGCCGCCAGGCTGATCGCCGCCACCCGGTTGCGAAGGATCGGTGGGTTCCGTCGGATCCGGAGTACCGGGATCAACCGGATTCTCCGAATTCTCCTTGCGCTGGATCCAGACCTGGCAACCATAGAACGGGTTGGCGGTACCAAGGCACAGACCCTGGTTGGTCACCGCAAAGGTGCGCAGACCATGGTTATACGGATCGTTAAAGCCATTGGTCGTCAGCGTCGTAAAGTTCACGCCGTCCTCGGTCACATACATATCAAAGCCGCGCTCGGCATCGCGCAGGTAACACATGCACGTAAGGACACTCTGCAACTTCTTGAGGTTCTCCTCGCTCAGCAGCTTATCGAGCGCATCCTGAATATCGCTCGGCAGCTCGGTGCCATAGGCATCCTCGTACTGCTGCTTAAGGCTCTCATAGCTATCGAGCATGTCCTGATACTGGTCGGCAAAGGACTTGAAGTACGCGATCTCGCCATCGATCTTCTGGACATAAGCGGCGTCGTCCTCAAAGTCCTGGGACATCGTCGCGGCCTGATCGCAAAGACCGCCCGCGGCATCCTCCAGCGCATCGCTCAGATCGCCAAAGCCCTTAGCAACCTCGGTCTTCTCGTCATCGACATCGACGGCCTTGTTTGAATCATCAACCTCAGCAGCTTCGTTCGAATCATCGACCTCGACGGCCTCGTTTGAATCATCGTCCGCAAGCGTGTTCACGGGAACGATGGGGTCGTCAGGCGATTTCTTGTCGAGCAGGTGATCGAGCAGGTCCCTAAGGCGCTGAACCTGAGAGTCCCACTCCTCGGGCGTCATATCGATAATGTCGCCATTGGAGAACTGGCCGATCGGCTCAAGCAGGCTCGCGGTATCAAAGGTACCGATATACAGCTTGCCGTCGAACTTCTGCATGCGCCAAATGTACTGGTTCTCGTTTCGGCCAAAGCCCGAAGTCAGGCCGGAAATACCGCCCTCGGGGAACATGTCGGTGCGATCGCCAACGACGAGCTCCATGTTCTCGTCCTTGTCCATGCGATAGATGTTAACCGACTGCTCAAGATTGGCATTCACAAACGAGCAGTCAACGCCACCCATGCTGCTCTTGCCGCCCTCTTCGGTGTTGGATTTGTTGAACAGGATGCGCTCGAGGGCAATCTCCTCGTCGTTGTATTCACCGATATAGAGGTAGTCGTTGTAGACGATGAGGTTGGCAGCGCCAGAACGGGTACGGGCAGGATCGATGCCAAAGCAGTACTTTGCACCGTCCGTCTTCTGATCGCCGACAATGGGAGTCCACGAATAGCTGCCGTCGGCATTCTTGTCGCCACGGACCATGGCAAACGACTGCATGGAATTATCATCGGGAGCGTTCTCGGGCGTACCGGTGCAGATGGTCGCATAGAGATGGCCATTGTACGAGACCATATCCCAAATGGCGCCGCCGTAGATGCTGTCCTGATAGCGAATCGCCGGATAGCCAAACAGCGTCTCCGAGTTGGCAATCTCGGTGAAGCTGTCCTGGCCCTTCGAGGGGTCAGACGACGTCAGGATTGTCGACACAAAATTACCGTTCGCGTCTTTACCCACATTACTGATGACGAGCTGGCCATCATGGACGCACATGCCGCGGATACCGGTAGAAATGCCCTGCTTGTAGGCAGCACCGTAATCCTGCATGCTCGAAAGGCCCTGATAGACAACTTTGTACTCATCCGTCTTAGGATCGATCTCGTATACAGCAGGCAGGCCGCCTTTGCCGTCATTGGTCCTGACGCTGCCGCAGAAATAGAGCTTACCCTTATAGCTCACGGCATTGCGGAACAAAGGAGCGACGCCGTTGAGCGATTCAGAGAGTAGCAGCTTGGTCTCACCGGTCTTGGTATTGATCTTGACCAAGATGCCGCCGCTGTCCTTGTCGGCCGTGCCGTCCTCCTTCTGCTGTCCTTAGAAGCCGGTACCGTTCACCAGGGCCTCCCGCGTCGGGCGCATGGGTTCGCCAT